>CAYTGQ010000089.1:1348-9187 GCA_964437345.1 uncultured Lachnoclostridium sp.
CATTAAGGAGGATTTGTCCCTCCTGTGGGTCATACAAACGACACAACAGTTTGATGAAGGTAGTCTTACCACTACCATTCTCTCCTACTATCGCAAGTCTATTTCCAACTTTAAACTTCATATTCACATGACGGAGCGCCCAAATATCACTACCGGAATACTTGAAAGATACATCTTTGAACTCTACGTCATACTGTCGGTCAGTCCTTTTTTCCGTTGTCAAACTACCTTGATACATCTCATTCTCTGTATCCAACAACTCGTATGTAATCGCAAGAAAACGATGATTATTGTACATTCGGTCCACATTTTCAATAATTTTTGTAATATTACTAGAAAGAGACGTAACTGCGCTGACATACTGTGTCACGGAACCAACGCTAAATGCACCTGCCCAAGCCTTTAAACATGCAAATATATATACCACTCCCATAAACACAGCGCTCATTCCAGAACCTACTGCTTTCACTAATCCATATCGTCCTTTATCCAGTGTATCAAATGTTCCACCCTTTTTAAACGCACTGGAAGCAAGGAAATGTGCCGTTGCATTCTGCTGATTATAGGTACGAATGTCAAGACGTCTTTCTCCTTCCTGACACATATCCATATAGGCACCAAATAAACGATTTCCCAAAGTTGCATCATCTGCCAGCGCCGATTCCTTGGCATTATAAAGTCTGGTGCACTTTGAACCAACCCAGATGATTCCTGCCATAATGCCAACTAAGATAACAGCAAATGCCGGACTATTTAAGAATTCATAATTCGTATTGGAAACCTTCTGTGTAAATAAGCTTATAGTCAACGCAACCGCCCCAAAAACACCAAGCCCAGCCTCCAATAAAGATGAGGTAATGTATATCGATGTATCAGGTCCCCACTCCATCCATTGTTGAAACTGGTCAATCTGTGCCTTCAAATCTCGAATATGATGGGAATCAATATGTGCATAATCCATGGATAGAAACTTATCCATATACATCCGTTCCTTCATTGGATCTTCCAATGTATACAACGCCCGATCCCAGCGTTTTAATACTGCTTTCAGTATACCAAGCCCCGCAGTAACCAAAAGAGTCCATGTCACCCATTCTGTTAATCTGTCCCCTCGACGCAAGGTTGCCAATTCATTGATAATCTGTGCAGACAACCATATCGTTATATAAGGACTGATGGCAGATACCACAGACTTCAAAATCAAACAAGGAATCCTTCCTGGGACATAATAATTCATGTCTTTTAATACTCTAAAATGAAGACTTACTATTTCATTCCATTTATTCTCTTTCTCCACAGAACTCAACTCCTTCCTGATAATATCTGCTCTGTACCTCATAAAGCTTTGCATACTTATCTCCCTTAGCCAGCAATTCTTCATGCGTACCCTCTTCTGCAATGGTTCCGTTTTCAATAAACAAAATACGGTCACAAAAGCGTGTGGATGCCAAGCGATGGGATATAAAAATCGATGTTTTCCCATCTGTCATGGAATTATATTTTTCGTAAATATCACTTTCCGCAATCGGATCAAGTGCGGCAGTTGGTTCATCTAAAACCAGAATCGGACCACTCTTATAAAGCGCTCTTGCAAGCATGAGTCTTTGCATCTGTCCACCTGAAAGCAAAATACCATCCAGATAAACATCTCTTCCCACATAAGTATCAAGTCCTTTAGGCAGGGAGCGAACAAATTCTGAAAGTCCGGCTAATTCCAAACACTCCCAAACTTTCTTTTCATCAATATTATGTATGGTTTGTGCTACATTTTCTACAATGGTAATATCAAGAACAGAGAAATTCTGATACACTGCACAAAGCAGACCATAGTATTCCCGGCGATTAAACTCCCGGATATCAATTCCATTTAATGTAACTCTCCCCTCATCCGGATCATAAAAACCACAAAGCAGCTTAACTAAGGTAGTTTTCCCTGCACCATTCAAACCAACCACAGCCAGTTTTTCTCCCGAATGGATGGTCAGATTTATATTCTCAAAAAGATGGTTCTTTGCACCCGGATATCGAAAAGTGACGTTTTCCAACCGAAGTTCGCATTTCGAAGTATCAGGCAAAGCCCTTCCGCCTTCAAAACAGAAAGGTTCTTCTGCATTCAAATACGCCAGCACAGAACCAAGTCCCTGAGACTCACGGTATAATGTGCTGCATTCTTCCAAAATCCCATTAATCCAGGCAGTAAATCCAGTAATAGCGCTAAAGTATAATAAAAATTGTGCTGCACTTAAATTACCGGCTATTGTCATTTTCAAAAGATAGAAATAGGCTATCCCGTTCTGTAAAAAGCTAAGAACAACATCTATCAAATTTACGACCATTACCTGTTTTTCACGTCTCACTATAAGAGAAGTCTGCAATTCCAAAACTCCGTCATATAGCTGTTTTATCCAGTCAGATAGTCCAAACACACGAATATCTTTAGCTGCTTCAATGGATTCCGTACGTTTGCTTAAATACCATAATTTCGACCAGTTTTTTCCTCTTTCTTCCTCATCTTGATTCTGTAACTGAATCGATTTCTGATTAAACACAAAACTCAACGCACTGGTTATCATTGTAACCACAATTAGTACCGCATCTATATCCGACAACATAATAAGATACACAAGAAAACCACCTACATAAAACATCAGATTTGTGAGCGTTGTCCATATGTATTCTGAAGACTTTCTATTATCGTTTGCTTCATTAATTGCTTTTATCTGAAGCTTCTTTAATTCAAGATTGTCGCAATTTGGGTAGGCTGTCACAAGACTTTTAAAATTAATTGCCTCAAGGACCTTCATACGAATATTAATCCTAGGCATTCTTGTTGCCGTTTCTGCATAACTGCATAAAACCTTTAGTACAAAAATGACTCCACTAAAAGCCCCTATGGTTACTAATAATTCACCGAGTGGTGCGGAAGTTTCCACTTTTTTCAAAATCTCTGGAGCAATTAAGAGCTCCGCCAGATTTAGTCCCACTTTCAACACAGCAATCAAAATACACATAAAAATAACATCTTTGCTGTGTTTCCACGCCAGTCCCAGTATATATTTTATGCTTGGCATGACTGGATATTTAATTTTTTCTTTTTCTTTCATTTCCTCTCACCTCGTGAGTATATAGTAGCACAAAAAATCGTCCCTGAATCATTTCGGGGACGAATCGTTATCCTCAGGTGATGAATTGCAACTTTTTACACCTGAGGAAGCAATATTTCTGTTGTAAATGCTCCATCTTCACTATTTCGGCTAATATATCCTTCCAGTCGTTCCACAATGGCATCAATACGCACAAGCCCAAAGCCGTGTCCCTCTCCTTTGGTACTGCGGAACAGACCTCCTTCTTTTTTCATCTTCTTCCCATCTGTAAAATTAGTAAAAGAAATATAAAGCTGGGTATTTCTCATATCCATATACACTCGGATTACACGCTGACCTTCTGGTAATTTCATACTCGCTTCAATGGCATTATCAAAAAGATTACCGATAATACAGCATAAATCAATTTCCGAAGATTTTAATTTAACCGGAATGTGTGCATCTGCTACAACCTCAATTCCTTTTGATTTTGCAAGGGAAATCTTGGAATTTAGAATTGCGTCCGTCATAGAATTTCCAGTCTTAATAACCGTATCTACACTAGTCAAATCGTCATCCAAAAGGTCAAGATATCTCTTGATTGCATCCCAATCCTCCGTAGCCGCATAGGCTTTCATCGTTTGAATATGGTTACGATAATCATGTCTCCAGCCACGAATTTGCCGATACATATTGTCAACTTCCCGATAATGTGTTTCAATCAGTTCATGCTGATAGGAAGCAATCTGCTCATCTATTTTCTTTGAAAAAAATCCCATCTATTTCACCTCATGTTGATAATGGCACGATTGATACCGTCGTATGCTCCTCTTGGAAGCGGAATAGCTGTTCCATCACTTAATTTAATTTCAGTCTTAGTTACCCGTCCAATCTGTGTTAAATTGACAATTGCAGAACGTCCAACTCGGCAAAATCTTTCATCCAGCATCTTTTCCAATTCGCCCAGTGTCATTTTCACAGTCACCTCCGACATTCCATGTATTGTAACATAGTTTCCCAATACGTCTGCATATCGAATCTGATAAATTGGTACACGAACCATTTCGCCGCTAATCTCAAAATTTAACACCTTTTCATTTTTTACAAGCTTCTCTGCTGCACGGTCCAGTACAGAACTAAGCTTTTCTTCCTTTACCGGCTTCATCAGATAGTGAAGTGCCGCCACCTCATATCCCTCTGATATATAATCTGAATATCCCGTAATAAAAACGATTTGAACTGTATCGTTACTTTTCCGTAGCTGTTTCGCCATTGTAACGCCATCCATAGTTCCCATTTCAATATCAAGAAGCAGGATATCATAATCACATTCTTCTGCATAGTGGAACAAGAAGCTTTCAGCCGAGTCAAAGGTATCTGTATGCACTATATGTCCCGCAGAAACTGCCCAACCATTTACCATACCCAATACATATTGTCTATCTGCCTCAGAATCATCACAAATTGCAATTTTATACTTCATGTTCTCACCACCTTTTTTTATTTTTTCATAATCTCCTCGACAAACCGAGAACGAACTAATTTCTTATTATATCGTTCCTTACTGTAATAAATATGCAGATAGTCCTTTGCCCTTGTCATTGCTACATAAAACATTCTGCGTTCTTCCTCTATATCAGCAGGAATCACCGCCTTATGATGAGGGGTAATTTCTTCATTGGCATCTATAATAAATACTACCTTATATTCAAGCCCCTTGGAGCTGTGCATGGTTTCCATAGTAACTGCTGCACGATTTTCTGTCTGACGCTGCTTCTGTTCCTCCAGTTCTCTTTTGTATTCCCTGATATGGTCCATCCACTCCTCAAAGTTTTCAAAAGGTCTGGCTCCTTCCTGCAGTTCATTAAGTACATCAAAAAGTTCTTCTTCATCAATCCGCCTATATTCTGCATATTCCTTTAGAAATTCATCATATCCAATTCCTTTTCGAATATAATTGATAGCTGCATAAGGATTTAATTTTTTAATCCATTTCAAATCACTTTCCCACTGCTCAATTCGTTCTATCATCCATGGCTTGTCCTGATAGAAGTTATAAAGACTTTCAAATGCTACCTCAGGATACTCAAAGGCATCTCTGCTGATGTAGCGGTTTGGACGATTACACAATTTCAAAAAAAGCTTACGTTCTCTATTTCCCCATGCAATCCTCATATAATTAATCATATCCTGGGCAATAAAATGATCATAGATATTAGGTATATTATCCTTCATGCGAAATGGAATATTATAATGCATCAAAAGTTCCAAAAGTGCTCTCGGCTGAGTATTAGTACGGAATATTACTGCCATTTCCTCATAAGGAATTCCTTTTTCTTTATAGCGGCAGATTTCCTCAACTACACGCTTATTCTCGCTTCTAAGATCAGGAAATTCTACAATATCCACTGGCTGTCCCTGTTCTCTGTCTGCTTCTATCTTTTTCCCAAAACGAACTTCATTCTGCCTTATTACCAATGCAGCCGCTTCTGTAATTGCCTTACTGCAACGGTAATTCACATTCAGAATAACCTTCTTTGCTTCTGGATAATCCTTCTGGAAATTCAGCATAATTTCCGGCTTAGCTCCACGAAACCGATAGATAGACTGATCATCATCACCTACTACAAAAAGATTTCTGTGTTTCTTAGCTAAAAGCTTCACTATATCGTACTGAATTTTATTGATATCCTGAAATTCATCAATCAGAATATAATCAAACTGATTCTGCCACATAGCAAGAATATCTTCTCTCTGACTTAACAACTCATAGGTAAATACCAGCATATCGTCAAAATCTATAAAACGTTTTCTACGAAGCATATTATCATAATCCCGATAGATTTTACGAAACACATCAGTAGCACAGCTTTTAGAGTAATAATGTTCCAAAGCCATTCTTTCCCCTTTAACCAGACTGATTTCACTTTCCAAATCAGAAATCATTTCATTTTCATCATCTGGCTCCATCTGGTAACGCTCCAGAACTTCTTTAAAAAATTGTCTTTTTTGTTCTTCCGGAATAATATTGGCTGCACTATAATGATAGGCATGTTTTAGAATCGAAAAAAAGATAGCATGAAAAGTACCAAACTGCACCGGTGCATAAGTCCCTTTCATCTTATTTTGAAAACGTTCCCTCATTTCCATTGCTGCTGCCTTGGTAAAGGTTACAACAAGAATCTTACGAGGATTCACCCCAGAATCTACCAAAGCCTTGGTACGTTCTGTGATAACCGCTGTTTTACCAGAACCGGGGCCTGCTAGAATTAGCATTGGCCCCGTCTTATGTTGAATTGCTTCTATTTGTGCCTGATTAAAATTCATTAGGTCACCTTTCTGTTATTGTTTCTTAATTTAAAGCAGCCTCTAATTTTGCAATCGCTGCTTTGATGCGGCTTACAGATTCTTCTTTACCGATGATTTCCATAATTTCAGTAGCACCGCCTGGTGTCATCTGTTTGCCGGATACAGCTGTACGGATTGGCCACATAGCATAGCCATTCTTGCAGCCTTTTTCTTCTACATACTTAACTAATGCAGCATACAAAGCATCATTAGAGTAATCTTCCTGTTCTTCAAAAATTGGAAGCATTTCTTTCAATACTTCTAAAGAAGATTCCGGATTAGTCTTCATCTTCTTGTGAGTATACATTTCGATGTCATACTCTGGTACAGCTTCAAAGAAATCAATATGGTCTTTAATATCTGGGAATACTTCAATACGAGTCTTAACCAGTGCTGCAATTTTCTTCAAATCCATATCTTTGGTAATAACTTCTTTGATGTAAGGCTCTGCCATTTCATAGAAACGGTCAAAATCCATAGTCTTTAAATATTCCCCATTCATCCATTTTAACTTAACCATATCAAATACAGCTGGGGATTTATTGATTCTATGATAATCAAAAGCTTCTGTCAGTTCTTCAAGACTGAAGATTTCCCTATCATCAGATGGGCTCCATCCTAACAATGCCACGAAGTTAACGATAGCTTCTGTTAAGAATCCCTGTTCTAATAAATCTTCAAAGGAAGAATGTCCGCTTCTCTTACTTAACTTCTTATGTTCTTCATTGGTGATAGTCGGGCAGTGTACATACACTGGAACATCCCAGCCAAATGCTTCATATAAACGATTGTATTTTGGTGAGGAAGATAAATATTCATTACCACGTACTACGTGAGTGATATTCATCAAGTGGTCGTCTACTACATTAGCAAAGTTGTAAGTAGGATATCCATCTGATTTAATCAAAATCATATCATCTAATTCTGCATTGTCTACGCTGATATCTCCATAAATAACATCGCTGAAAGTTGTTGTTCCTTCAGATGGATTGTTCTGACGAATAACATATGGCATACCTGCTGCCAGATTCGCTTCTACTTCTTCTTTGGATAAATGGAGACAATGCTTGTCATATTTTGCAATTCCTTCTCCGTCTTCATCTGTTTCAGAATTTCTCAAGCCATCCAGACGTTCTTTTGTACAGAAGCAATAATATGCTTCACCTTTTTCTACTAGCTGTTTTGCATATTCTAAATAAAGTCCCTGTGCCTGACGTTCACTCTGCACATAAGGTCCTACTCCACCATCTTTGTCTGGTCCTTCATCATGAATTAAACCAGTCTTTTCCATTGTGCGGTAGATAATATCAAGAGCACCCTCCATATATCTTTCCTGATCTGTATCTTCAATACGAAGTAAATAATCTCCACCTTCATGCTTTGCAATCAGGTAAGCATATAATGCAGT
>CAYTGQ010000090.1:0-9154 GCA_964437345.1 uncultured Lachnoclostridium sp.
CTATGGCTGTAGCTGAGCATTATACAAAAATCGAAAACGAAGCCTTAGCAGCTGGTGTTACCGCAGAAGATGCCCATGCATTAAACAAAATTGATGCCATCCTTACGGTTGGTTATCCTTTAGAAGCAATTGTAGAAGGTATGCCATCTGTATCAAGTCCGCCATTCACAGGATATAACGCTAACGTTGGCGTAATTTTAGGAAAAGCAGATGACTTTCAATCATGGATGAACAAAGATGTATTAATAAACGGCTTTGGTAGCAGTTGGTTAGAAACACAGACCGGTGTTGTTTTAAGTGAAGTTGTTGAAGGAGAATTTTATACAAGCAACGAAACAGGATACCAGTTTGCAATTTGGAATCCAAATGAAATTCATAATGGCAACTTGCTTTCTACAAAAACAACCAGTTATGTTGTAGATTTCTTTGAAGGAATCTGGGGAGCACCAAATCCAATTGAAAGTAACAATCAGATATGGTGGATAAAACAATTATTCAATTTTATCGGCATGTGCGGATTTTTCCTTTTTGTTATTCCGTGCCTTTACTATGTACTTAAAATTCCAGTATTTCAGTCGTTGGAAAGAGAAAATACCTTCGTATTACCTCCGTTATTAGGTGATGCAAGAAAAAAATACCTGAAATCCATTTTTACTGGAGTATTAATAAATACCATTACATTTATACCTTTCGTTTTAGTAGGTCTTTTGGCCTTAGAAAGTCCATTATTTCCACAAGGTTCAACAAATGGATTTATGTTCTGGGGCATAGCTTGTGCAGTTAGTACATTGTTAGCGGTTAGACGTGGTACAGGATTAAAATACAAAGAAAATGCAGAATATTTTGGATTTAAAACAAATAAAAATGAACTTTTGAGAGCATTTGCACTTTCCTTCACAGTCGTAACATGTACATATATGCTTCTGTTTGCAGCAAAATATTTCTTTAATTCAGATTTTAGATTCTGGTCCTACGCAATCAGAAGCTTTACACCAAACAAACTTACTATCGCATTGAGATATTTACCAGTATTCTTTATTTTACAGTTTGCAAACGGCATTGCAATTCGTAGAAATAATTTTGACAACTGGAGTGATAATAAAAGAATTGCGTTCTCTACAACAATGGCAATCATTCCTGTTTCTGTAATTTTATGTATTGCTTATTTACCAATTTTATTTACAGGCTCTCCAACTTTCGGCATGGACGGTTCAAATCTTATCTTATTAGCCGCTGGACAGAGTGCAATTAAATGCGTAACTTACTTATTCTCAGTCGGACTTACATCATTTATTCATGTTAAGTCACAGAAATATACCGGAAATATTTGGGTAGGTGCATTAATAAATACGTTCTTAATCACAATGATTAACGTAGCAAACTGTAATTTCCTTACCGCTTGGTAAGAATTGTCAAGAATTTTCTTTTGATGGATGTAAATAGAAAAAGAGATAGTTGTAAACTTTAAAATTTCTGCTATAGTATAATTAGAAAAGGCAATCGCCACAGAGTGGTTGACCAGAAATGAATGAAATACAAAGCCTTCCCTGACCGGCCAAAGTACAGGGAAGGTTTTTGTTATGTTAGTGACAAATCAAATAAATGAATGTCAACCACCCTGTAACACGATTGCCAGTAGCAAGTTGCAATACTCCAACCCCCATGCTAACATACCACACACCTTAAGCGGGAAGGAGATTTTTTTATTTCTGATTGGCTAAGAAATCGCAATACAGTGGAATTTTTAGGAATATGGGAACAGATACATAATCCAAATTGGGAGAGCTACTAATTTCCTATAAAATCATTGACATAAATATATTCTCCCCCTATAATTAATATTAAATATATAAGAATTTTCCTGGTGTCACAGGAAGAACAGAGTGTAGTTTTATGATGTCCCTTTTGGGGCTGAGTTTTATTTTCTGGCAATACCGTAATTTGAGTTTTGGCAATACCACTAAATAAATAATATCATAAGCTACACATTTTTTAATATATAGGAAAGAGAAGTCTATATATTACAAACATTCCATAAGAAAGCTTACGATTAAAGAAAGGGTGCCTATATCAGGCACAGGGGGTTTACAAATGATGGACAAGATGAGAGAAAAAATCAGGCACATGAAGGTTGCAGATAAGCTAGGTTATTTGACAAAAACATTTGTGATAGGCTTAGGGATTGTGACAATATGGGCATTAATTGGAATGGTTACCCTGAGTAATCAGACAAAGGATATCACAAGCAATTGGATGGTTGCCATTGAACTTGCGGAAGAGATGAATTTCCTGACTTCTGAATATCGTCTGGTACAGTTTGAACATGCCGTGGCAACGACAGAAGCAGAGTTCACAGAGTACGAGGCTGAGTTGGCGGCAATTGAAGCAGAGATTGAAGAAATTGAACATGCGTATGAAGGTACTATTACTTCTGATGTCGATGCAGCATTATATGAACAGGCGGCTGCCTTATGGACGCATTATAGAGAAGTGACTGGAGAAGACTTCTATTTTGCCAGCCGTGACGGACGCAAGCAGGAAGCATATGATATCCTGTTAGTAGATGGCTTGGCAGCATTTGAAGAATTCCAGACTATCTATGACCAGTTAGTAGAATATAATATTGAAGGTGCCAATGAAGCAGCCTCTTATGCATCGAAGGTATTTGTTTTTGTATTAGTAGTGGTACTGGTAGTAACAGCTATAATAGGTGCATTAGCAAAAGTGATTGTAGCTGTTGTGACTGCTAATATTGTTGAACCTACTATGCAGCTTGTGGAAGCAGCAGCAGGACTTCGCCGTGGTGATTTGAAGGCAGCATCCGTGCTTACTTATGAAGCAGATGATGAAATTGCGGATCTTGTTAAGAATACAAGAGAAAGTATGGAAGTTATCGGCGGATATGTAGAGGAGATTTCTGGAATTTTAGTAGAAATGGCACATGGTGATTTAACTAAGAATGGTAAAGAAATTACAGACTTCTTAGGTGAATTCGCAAGTATTAAAGAGTCCTTGGTATTTATCTTAAAACGTTTTAATTCAACATTAACAGATATTGGAAGTACATCTTCCAGAGTTGCAAGTGGCTCAAATGAAATTGCGCATGCAGCTGGAGCGTTAGCAGAAGGTACAACAGATGAAGCAAGTGCCTTGGAAGAATTAACTGCAACAGTAGAAACTGTAGCTGGTATGGCAGCAGATAGTGCAAAGAAGACAGCAGAAGCTTATGAAAATGTTAACCAGTCTGTAACACAGGCAGAACAGGGAAGAGAACAGATGAAGCTTCTCATGGAAGAAATGGAAAATATTACAGCCATTTCCAAAGAAATTGCCAATATTATCACAGCAATTGAAGATATTGCATCCCAGACTAACTTGCTTTCTCTCAATGCTTCCATTGAAGCAGCAAGAGCAGGTGAAGCAGGAAGAGGTTTTGCAGTAGTAGCTGATCAGATTGGTAAGCTTGCGGCAGATAGTGCGGCTTCTGCAGTAAGTACAAGACAATTAATTGAAAAGACATTACAGGAAATTGAAAAAGGTAATGCAAGTACAATTAAGACTTCTGAAGCATTTGAAAAGATTATCAGTGATATGAAAGATTTTGCTATTGTAGCACGAGATACTAGAGAAAATGCAGACGGACAGGCGGAAGCATTAGAACAGATTAGCGAAGGTATTGAACAGATTTCCGGTGTTGTACAGAATACAGCAGCATCCGCAGAAGAAAGTACAGCAATCAGTGAGCAGTTATCAGACGAAGCACAGCAGATGGATAAACTGGTACGCAGATTCAGATTGTTTGGTATGACTGGTGTACAGGAAAACTTTGACGAATAAGAGAGATTAAGATATAATCTCAGTATATGACCCCGCCAGGGTATCTGGCGGGGATTTTTTCACGGGAGGATAATTCTCATAAGATGAAAATTGAAATATCAAAATGTACTCTTTGTCCACGGAATTGCAAAGTGGATAGAGAAGGCGGGACAATGGGGGTCTGTGGAGTGACAGGCAGTGATATCTGGGTAGCAAGAGCGGCACTGCATTATTGGGAAGAACCTTGTATTTCAGGTGATACAGGTTCTGGAACTGTATTTTTTTGTGGATGCTCCCTAAGGTGTGTTTATTGCCAGAATTATCAGATTGCACATAGTGAGGAAAGAAAAAAAGAATTTTCGGTTTCTATAGAACGTCTTGCTGAAATTTTTTTGGAATTGCAGGAGAAAAAGGCAGCAAATATTAATCTGGTAACGCCAACCCATTATGCACTTCAGATTGCAGAGTCAGTAAAGCTTGCCAGACAGAATGGCTTACATATTCCAATTGTTTATAACTGTAGTGGATATGAACGGGTAGATATTTTAAAGCAGTTGGAGGGAATTGTGGATATTTATCTGACTGATTTTAAATATATGGAAGAAGAAATGGCGTGGAAGTATTCAAAAGCAAAGGATTATCCGGTTGTGGCAAAAATTGCCCTTGATGAAATGGTGAGACAGCAGCCGGAACCGGTTTTCAATGAAGAAGGTATGATGAAAAAGGGAGTTATTGTTCGTCATTTGCTGCTTCCAAACTATTTAAAAAACGGAAAAAGTGTTGTAAAATACCTCTATGAGACATATGGAGACCAGATATACATTAGTCTTATGAATCAGTATACCCCTCTTCCACAAGTAAAAGATTTTCCGGAGATTAATCGTAAGGTTACAGAACGGGAATATGAAGCGTTAATTGACTACGCTTTGGAATTAGGAGTAGAAAATGGATTCATCCAAGAGGGAGAAACAGCAGAGGAAAGCTTTATTCCAAGTTTTCAAGGAGAAGGCGTTTCTGTAATGCCAAAAGAAAGGTATGGTTATATAGTATGAAATTAAATTGGAAAAAAATAGTCTTTGCATTAATTGGAATTTTCCTCATTGGCTGTGGGGTATCCTTTAATGCTATGGCGCAGCTTGGAAATGATTGTATCGGAATAGTATATGATGGAGTGAGAAGCTTTGCCAATCTGTCTCAGGCTCAGCTTGGCTATGTGTCTAACTTTTTAAATTGGGGATTGATTGTACTTCTTTGGTTTATTGGAAGAAGATATGTAAATATTGGAACCTTAATTTATATTTTGCCATATGGATTTTTTGTTAATATTGGGACCTGGGCTTATGGAGTTATTTTTGGAGATGGTGCAGGTTTTGTGGCAAGAGTAATTGCAGCTACAATTGGCTGTCTGCTTCTTTACATAGGAGTTGCCATTTATATTACGATGGATATAGGAGTTGACCCATTTACTGGTTTGGTTATGACTCTTAGAGATAAAGTGAATCAGGAATATCGTAAGGTAAAAATTGTTTTTGATTTGTGCATGACAGCATTGGGATTTGCCTTAGGAGGAAAGCTTGGGGTTATTACCATAATTACAGCCTTCACGGCAGGACCATGTATTCAGTTTTTTGCAGAACGTATAAAGAAAATTTGTGTAGCAAAAGGTATTGTTGAAGCCTGGTCTTAATTTACTAGAAAATAAGCCGATATATTATATGAGTATCTGACCAGCGAACTGGACATTTTGCGGACAGTTCCCATGGCGTAAAAATGGATTTTGACTGATGCACTTCAAGGAGGAAGAGATTGAAAAGCCACATATGGAAGCTTTTCAATCTGGAATTTGTGCTAACGCACAAAGTTCCTCGGTATTATGAGGCCGCTGAAGCGGCAGAATGCGAGGTAACTATGAGTATGATATCACAGATGGCAAGTAGTGGCGTTGCCAATACTTATGAGGCACAAAAAACTCAGAAAACAGAGAAGAAGACTAGTGTTTATGGCAAGACAATTGGTAAACCGGAACTCAGTGAAACGGCACAGAAATATTATGAAGAACTGAAAAAGAAATTTTCCAATATGGATTTTATTCTTGTCAGCACAGAGATGAAAGAACAGGCAAAGGCTCAGGCAGGTAATTATGCCAGCCCTAATAAGACAGTTGTTTTAATTGATGAAGCAAAGATTGAAAAAATGGCAACTGACGAAGCATATCGTCAGAAATATGAGTCCATCATTGCCAATGCAGCAACACAGATGACGCAGATGCAGAGCAGTCTTGAATCGTCAGGTACTAAAGTAAATGCATTTGGAATGCAGGTAAATGATGATGGTTCCGTGGATTATTTTGCAGTTATTGATAAGTCTATGGCGGCTCAGAGAGAACGCATTAAAGAGAATGCAGAAAAGAAAGCAGAAGCGAAAAAGGCAGCAAAGAAAGAAGCGGCAGAGGACGCAAAAGAGGCGGCAGCAGAGAAGGCTGCACAGGAAAAACGGACCGAAAAGAATAATTATAAGATAAATAGTGAAGATACTGTTATGGTAAAAGCTTCTTCCATTGAGGAGCTGATTCAGAAAATCAATGATGTGGTATATAACAGTTTGAGTGATTATGTACAGACAGAAGCAGAACTGCAGGTTGGACAGAATTTTGATTTTAGTATTTAGGTATTGCTTTATTAAGTTAAGAACAGCATTTATAACTATATGATAATCTGCAAAAAAAGGAAACAGGAACTACTTGTTTCCTTTTTTGTATTTCAGAAAATCTGGAAGTGTTTTTAGTGTAAATCAGTAGCATTTTCTTGACGGAACAGCATATTTGGTATACATTTTTATTAGTGAAAAGTATAGTAAAGAGTAGTCTGAAAATAAGGTAGGAAGAAGAAAAATGCAACCATACAGAGAGATTAGTGAAGAAGAAAAACGATTTGTAGAATGGTATAAAAAAGAAGAAGTGGGAAAATATGAAAAACCGTCTGTGACAGCAGATATTGCCATTTTTTCTGTATTTAGTGATGAGACTGAGGATGCACAGAATGTATCAGAAAAAAAGTTAAAATTACTTTTAATCAAAAGAGGAAGCCATCCTTGTAAGAATATGTATGCACTTCCAGGTGGCTTTGTAGATAAAAATGAAACCATCGATGAAGCGGCAATGCGAGAATTAAAGGAAGAGACGGGTATTGAGTGTGGTTTTTTAGAGCAGATTCGTACATTCAGTGAGCCGGGAAGAGATCCAAGAGGCTGGACAATGACAGGCAGTTATCTGGCACTTATTGATGCTTCCAAGTATAAAATTCAAGCAGGAGACGATGCAAAAGAGGCAGTTTGGTTTGAGGTATCCATGCAGAAAGACGAACAGGGAAGATGGAACTTGCAGTTGAAAAATGGGGATACCAGGCTGCATGCAGTTTTAGAAGATACAGCCCAGGCAGGAAGGGAAGTTCATCCAAGGCTTCAGTTTGTAGAGAGTGAAAATATTGCATTTGATCATGGGAAAATTATAGCATATTCCGTGTTAGCTCTTCGCCAGTGGATGAATACTACAAGAATTACATTTCGTTTGCTGCCGGAAAAATTTACACTGACTGAATTGCAACAGGTTCATGAGGCAATATTGGAAACGACACTTCAGACAGCAGAATTTCGAAGAGAAATGGAAGCATTTGTAGAAAACACAGGTGAAATAAAGAAAGAGGCAGATAATCGAATCTCCAGACTGTTTAGAGAAAAAAATAGTTAAGGATGAGATGATAGAACATGGGAAAGAGAGAGGTAGCAGGATGCAGCAGAATGCACAAGGGAATTTGCAAGGCAAAGCAGAATGGGTAGAAGATATTTTAAGCTTTAGCGATACAGGACTTTGGAGTATTGTGATTGATAACTGGACTGGTGTGAACAGAATGTCTGCCAGTCATACTATGTTAGATTTGCTTGGTTTAGATGAACATCCATCAGAAGAAGAATGTTATGAACACTGGTGGAATAACATTGGAGAGGAATACAGAACTTATGTAAAAGAAGGCGTACAAAAAATGTGTGCCACCAATGAATTGGTAGAAGTACAGTATAGCTGGAATCATCCAAAGCTTGGGAAAATTATCGTAAGATGTGCAGGAAAAGTTGAAAAAAGAATAGATAACAGTATAGAAATCAGGGGTTATCACCAGAATATTACAGAAATGGAAATGCTGAAAGAAGAAAAATTCTTGTCAGCAGAGGAAATCAAAAAAATTAGTAGAGAAGAAAAACGTTATAATAATCTGGTACAGTCTGTTATTTGTGGCATTTCCCAGTATTATCTTGCATCAGACGGAACTATGAAGTTTAAACAGGCCAATCAGGAAACCATGCGTATTCTGGGATATACGGAAGAAGAATTCTGGAAGAAAGAATATTGGAAGCCAGAAGAAGTCTTGCAGCCGGAATACGGCTGGTCAGGAATTGGCAAAGTGCGTAATCTTCTGGTAGTAGGGGATAAAATCAGTTATGAGTACCGAATCCGTCAGAAAAATGGGAAGACATGCTGGGTAATAGGTAATTCAGAATTAATTAAAGATATTGATGATGATATTGTTGTGCAGAGTGTATTTATGGACGTGACTGCACAAAAAGAACTGGAAATGCAGAATCAGAAGCTCAATGAAGAGTCACAGTTATGGAGACAGTCTTTAAGAGATTCTTTGAAAAATACTGATATTTTTGAAATTTATTATTACCCTCAGGAAGGTGTTTTAACCATTCCGGAAGAAATAAGCAAGAAATATAAATGCAAGAGCTGTTATACAGATTTGATTGAGGATTTTGCAGGACAGGTAGCAGACCCGCTGGCTAAAAAAAGCATAATCGAGGTTTATAGTAAAATCCATGATGGAGCAAGAACAGCAGATTGTGAGTTTTCGCTGGCAGGAGGAAAAGTGTGGCTGCATGCAACAATGTCAGTGCTTAGTTATGATGAAGATGGCAAACCAACCTTAGTAATTGGTATTATTCAGGATATTAGTAATAGAAAAATGATAGAGCTGGAAAATATACAGCTTCAGTCAATTTACAATTTTACGATTAATCATGAGTATGAATGTATCTGTATTTTGGATTTAAAGGAAAGGCAGTATTCCTTGCGCTACTCCAGAGGCTGGGAACAGATTAACATTCCTACGTCAGGAGTCATTAATGAAGAAGTAGTTATAAAGCTTCATGAAATGTTTGGGGGAGATGTCAATAAATTTTTGTTACAAAATATTTTAGATGAATTCACCGATGAAATGGACTCATATAGTGTATACTATAAATCAAAAGGTGGCAGACATAAAGAGGCACGTTATTGCTGGTTTGA
>CAYTGQ010000091.1:0-8911 GCA_964437345.1 uncultured Lachnoclostridium sp.
TCTTTCATAATATATATTTCCAGACTGCCTAATTATTATCGTTAGTCCGACAAACCGCAAGTTATTTCCATGAAAGTCGATGCAACTCGCCTGCCAGATTCATATTAGCGAAATCATTTTGCCTTAGTGCCTCATAAAGCACAATTGCCACCGAATTAGAAAGATTCAGCGAACGAATATCTCCAATCATTGGAATTCGGATACAGGTTTCCTCATGATCCACAAGGATTTCTTCTGGAATTCCCGCACTTTCCTTTCCAAACATGATGTAACAGTCTGGCTCATAATTCACTTCTGAGTATACATGCTTTGCCTTTGTGGTTGCCATGTAGATTTTGGCGTCCGGATTTTTAGCAAGAAAGTCCTCGTAATTGTCATAAACAGTTACATCTAACTTATCCCAATAATCTAAGCCAGCTCTCTTTACCTCTTTTTCAGAAAGACTAAAACCAAGTGGTTCAATCAGATGCAGTCTTGCCCCTGCCGCCACACAACTTCTTCCTATGTTACCGGTATTGGTAGGAATTTCCGGCTCATGTAATACGATATTTATCATAACATTCTCCATTTCAAACAGCTTCTAGTAAATATATTTCATTCCAAACATATTTCACTCTTACTCTGCTTTTTCTTCAGAAACTTTTTCAGAACCTCGTTCTTCCTCTAATCTCTTAATGAAATTTTCCATTCTATCCAGTGCAACCTTAAGATTATCGATAGAATAAGCATAAGAGATACGAAGGAAGCCTTCACCACACTTACCAAAAGCATCTCCCGGAACAACTGCCACCTTTTCTTCCTGAAGAAGTCTGGTTGCGAACTCTTCCGAAGTCATTCCGAATTTCTGAATACTTGGGAACACATAAAATGCTCCGAATGGTTCAAAACATTCCAATCCCATCTTACGGAAACGGTCAATTAAGAAACGTCTTCTCTGGTCATATGCTTCACGCATTACTTCCACATCTTTGTCACCATAACGCAATGCCTCCACTGCTGCATACTGACTGGTTGTAGGAGCACACATAATCGCAAACTGATGAATCTTAGTCATCTGCGCAATGATTTCCTTTGGACCTACTGCATAACCAAGTCTCCAGCCTGTCATAGCGTAAGATTTTGAAAAACCATTGATAACAATAGTTCTCTCTCTCATACCTGGTAAGGACGCAATAGATACATGCTTTGTTCCATATGTAAGTTCAGAATAAATCTCATCAGAAATTACAAATAAATCTTTTTCAATGACAACTTCTGCAATTTCCTGTAATTCTTCCTTAGTCATGATAGAACCCGTTGGGTTATTAGGAAATGCAAGAACTAAAATCTTTGTCTTATCAGTAACAGCATCTAAAACTTCCTGTTTTGTAAGCTTAAACTGATTTTCTGCCTTCAAATCAATCGTAACCGGCACACCGCCTGTTAACTGTACACAAGGCAGATAGGAAACATAACAAGGTTCTGGAATTAACACTTCATCACCCGGGTCAATCATAGCTCTGAGAGCCACATCAATACCTTCGCTGCCTCCCACTGTTACTAACACTTCACCATTATAATCATAGTGAAGGTCAAATTTTCTGGCTAAATATTTTGCAATTTCAACCTTTAATTCTTTTAAACCTGCATTAGAGGTATAAAATGTTTTACCTTTTTCTAAAGAGTAAATACCTTCTTCACGAATATGCCAAGGTGTATCGAAGTCTGGTTCACCTACACCAAGGGAGATGGCGTCTTTCATTTCGCTTACGATATCAAAAAACTTACGGATACCGGAAGGTTTAATCTCTACTACAGTTTTAGATAATGGATTTCTCATTATGGTACAATTAACTGTCTTTCATCTTCATGTGCGCCATCTACAAGTGTTAAACCATGTTCTTTATATTTCTTTAATACAAAGTATGTTTCTGTACTGGTTACATAATCAAGTGGAGCCAGCTTGTTCCATACGAAGTTAGAAATTTCCTGCATACTCTTTCCTACTACCATAAGAGTTAAGTCAAACTTACCAGACATTAAATATACAGTTTCTACTTCTTCAAATTTGTAAATTCTTTCTGCAATTTTTTCGAAGCCTTCTCCTCTCTGTGGAGTTACTTTCACTTCAATTAAAGCTGTCACTTTATCAGTGTGTACATTATCCCAGTTAATTAATGTTGGGTATCCGCAAATAATACCGGATTTCTCCATGGCAATAATTTCTGCCTCAACAATATCTTTTTTGCTTCCTAACAAAATAGCCAGTTCTTCACAGGACATTTTGCTATTTTTAGAAATTGCATTTAAAATCTTTTCTCTTAATTCCATATTAATTCCCTTTCTGGTCATAAAAATCTCACAAATCTTTATAACCTTCTGAATCATTTATCCAAACAATCCAGTTTATTCTTCACTTTCGTTATTTTCCTGATATGCTTTATACAGCTCATCTGTCTTAGGTGATTCTAAATACCTTCGCTCTTCACCATTTATAATTACTTTGTCATTACCACTAATAACTCTTCCAATAACTGCTGCCGGAATACCTGCTGCCGCCAGTCTGTCTACCATTTCATTTCCTTTTGGTGTTCCAATTAAAAGACATCCACTGGACATCAGCATATATGGATTCAAATCAAAAAATTCACAGATTTCAATGGTTTCCTGCTTAATTGGTATTTTCTTCAAATCCACTTCGACTCCAACATTAGAAGCAGAAGCTATCTCCCATAACGCTCCAAAAATACCACCCTCTGTAATATCATGCATTCCGCTGATTCCTACTTCCTTGGCAATTTTAGCGTCCTTTACAACAGATATGTACTGTATCATTTCTTTTCCGCCTGCAATAAAATCTTTGCTGTAACGGGTCAAAAGTTCTTCTTCTTTGTCATTGGCAAGAATTGCTGTTCCTTCTAATCCAGCCCATTTGGTCATAACCAATTCATCTGATGGCTTCAGACCTGCCGTTGTAGTAATCTCGTCCTTCTTGATTTTCCCTACACCAGTCACTGTTACAATGGGCTGGCTAACGGCGGCTGCTACCTCTGTATGTCCACCAATTACTTCTATATTAAGTTCCTTGCAGCACTCTTCAATTTCCTGCATCATCTCGCGGAGCTTGATTTCCCGTACTCTCTCTGGCAGGAGAATTGTGAGCATAATACCAATCATCTCAGCACCGCTGGCGGCAATATCGTTAGCTGTGATATTAACAGCCAGTTTACCGATTTCGTTGGCTGTACCTGTGATTGGATCAGTAGAAAGCACCATAACCTCATCCGGTTCCAGCTGAATAATAGCACAATCCTTTCCAACTCCCGGCGTTACAAGGACTTCATCTCTACGATGTCTGATTTGTTTGAATACGGAACGCTTTAATACACTTTCAGATATCTTTCCTATTTTCAAAGCTTTTCCCTCCTCACAGTTGTCCAAAAGGAGTGCTTCAGATATGCTGAAACACTCCTTACTTATTTAAAATCAATCCCTCACGGGTTCTATTTAGACCTTAGACCAGGCTTAACCAACTGCAGCCGTTTCAGATTCAGTCTCTGTTGTAGTTTCTCCAGTTCCTTCACTCTGTCCCGGGTTTGTTGTTTCTGTATTACCAGTTGTTTCTCCGGATGTAGTCTCTTCACTTGTTTCAGAATCTACACCAGAATCCACTTCAGCATCTGCCTCAGACTTTGATTCTTTGTTTTTATTTTTATCCTTATCCTTGTTTTTATCCTTATCTTTATCTTTTTCTTTCTCTTCTTCCATAGTTCCTACAATTACATAAGCAGGTTCTGGAGCATAAGAGCTGTAATTAACTTCTTCTTTACTTACCTCTACTCCGTCTTCATAAACATACTTCCAAAGCTTTGCTTTGTATCCCACATGTGCAGACTGAGTCACTTCACGATAATCAGTTGGCTTTGTTGGATCTTCTGTAACCTTATCCTCACCCGGTTCAATTACCTGTAACACTTCAGATACATACTCAATTGTACGATTCTCAGGTCTTGTTTCATGTCCATAAATTGTAAATGTAATTGTCCTTCCAACTGTTACTCCTTCAATATAAATTGGAGCATCTGTGTTATTCTTAAATTTTAAATCCTTATAAGTTCCTGCAATAGCAGCATCCATAGATGGTTTTACATAACCGACAATCATGGAATGGTTACTTCTCTCTACAACTTCTAATTCAGATAATAATACTGCATTATATAGAGTTGTAGCAACCTGGCACACACCACCACCGATACTGTCTACTACCTGACCATTTTCATATGCACCAGCCATATAATATCCATTTTCTGCAGTAATTGGATTCATAGTGCCACCTGTAGAAAAAGTTTCTCCCGGCCAAAGAATAGAACCATTAATCAATCTTGCACCATTAGCAACGTTAGCAGCCCTTGCTGCTGAAGAAGTTGAATAAGATGTTGAGAACTTACCTAATACATCCTTACAAAGACTTACATCTTCTATTGTGTATTCCGGCTCTGCATCTACTACTATTGCTTCTACCTGAA
The DNA here is from genome assembly GCA_964437345.1 of uncultured Lachnoclostridium sp. Classification (GTDB taxonomy): domain Bacteria; phylum Bacillota; class Clostridia; order Lachnospirales; family Lachnospiraceae; genus CAYTGQ01. The sequence continues at coordinate 4,506 of CAYTGQ010000091.1, forward strand.
TTTCTTCTGTTAACTCAATTGCACCTGTTGTCAGATAAGACTTAATTAATTCCATCGTTTCTTCTACAGATACGATTCTGCCTGTCTTATGTTCTGTTACTACAAAGGCACCATTTTCTCTGCTAAGACCTGCATTTTCCGGTTTAATATCAAACTGTGTACACTGTATCTCAACAAAGCTGCGAAGAACAGCTTCGTCTAATACAGCATCCATGTTAACATCAGTTCCTTTTTCTTTTATCTCCTGTTTCTCTCTGTAACGTTCAAGGAATTTCCCTGTTTTTCCAAAACTCAGTGCCTTTTCGATGCTTTCCTCTTTATTGCAGTTATAACCTAACTCACCAAGAGTTGTGGTCACTATCTGGTCATCCACCTTTATACTAATGCTCTTTCTCTGCATTAGTGTTTCATAAGCATCAAGGGCGGATCGAGCTTCCTCTGTCGTCATACTGCTTACATCAATTCCATTAATAGAAATGCCTTCACATATTATATTTTCATCCTGTCTGGAGAACATTGTTGTAAGAATAATAGTCGCAACAAGAATTACACTTAATACTCCCAAAACAATTGGCAGAACCTTCTTTTTCTTCATTTTATTTCATACTCCTTTAATTACTCGTTATCCTGAATAGTTACCATTTTATCACAACTTAGCAAATTATCAAGACTTAAATCTTTACAGTTTTATTAAAAGTCACCCCTTTCGGTTTGACTTTTCCTTTTCTTTTATGTATATTCATTTATATATCATTTTACAGTGTATTTGATTTCCACTGTTAGCTGCTTTTCCTTCTTTAGAAAGAAAATATAGAAAGGAACATAGGAACTACCATAGACAATACAAGCACTGCAATGATTATTCTTGAAATAATTTTCTGTGTGCGTTTATTATTAAAATTCATATACTATTTCACCTCTTTTTTATTATACAGAAAGGTTGTGTCAAAAATGTTTTTATTTCCGTTTTTTGTTTTATTTGCTTTTATTATTACCTATCAAATCAAAAAATCTGCTTCTGCAGAAAAGCAAAAAGCTGAAGATTTCTTTACTCACGAGCATAATGCCAATTTTGTCCGTAAGAAGGATATTTCCGGTCTTGATTACATAAAAGTTCCTATTGATGAACTTCCTTTTAAAGTTGATGGAAATCCTGACCTTCTGGAACTACAGGACAAGGTAAAAGAAATCGCCCAGACGGATATTTTAAATCTTACCGGTATCAGCAATACTGACTTAAAATATATGTATGGAGCTGCCAATCTGGATAAGCTGACAATCTGTGATAACAACTTCATCAAGCTTTCCCGAGCACTTTATAACTGGGGTTTGTGGCTTTATAAGAATCAGATGCCTGATGATGCACAAATAGTCTTTGAATATGCGGTATCCTGTAAAGTAGATATCAGCGGCATTTATACAACGCTGGCTTCTATCTATTCTGAAAAAAAACAGGCTGATAAAATTGAGTATCTAAAAGAACAGGCTTCTACCTTAAATACCCTTATGAAAGCTTCCATATTAAAATCACTGGAAGCTTACACAGTTTCATAAACATCCGCATTTCTATAGTGTACCAATCTATTCGCTATTATGCAAGCTAAATTTTTGTAACTATTCAGCCATGCACAAATTTGAAGATAAATGGATGCGCCATGCTCGCATGTAAGCAGCTATTTATCTTTAAATCTGTATATGGCGTTTAGCCATAATCGAGTGTTTAGCCGCATTGCGGCGATTAGGCTGTGAAACAGCCGAAAACACGAGATGAGGCTGAATAGTTACATGACCATCTCATGCATACTACCCTTTACTTTTACAATATTCATATAGAAAGCAATTTCCACAGTCCGGTTTTCTCGCCGTACAAATGCCTCTTCCATGAGTAATAATTTGAATATTGTATAAAATCCAATGTTCTTTTGGCAGGACCTTCATTAAATCGTATTCGATTTTTTCGGGGTCCTCTTCTTTTGTAAATCCTAATTTACGAGAAATTCGTTTCACATGAGTATCCACCACAATACTGGGGTCGTCATAGATATTTCCACGAATAACATTGGCTGTTTTTCTTCCCACTCCCGCAAGACTGGTTAAATCCTCCAAATCCCTTGGTACTTCTCCTCCATATACCTCTATCAGACGCTTTGCACATAAAATGATATTTCTAGCTTTATTTTTATAGAAACCAATAGAATGAATATCTTTTTCCAGTTCTGACTGATTGGCATTGGCAAAATCCTCCAGAGTCGGATACTTTACAAATAAATCCTTTGTTACCATATTAACTCTTTCATCCGTACACTGGGCACTCATAATGACTGCAATCAACAGCTGCCATGGAGTTTCATGGTGCAAATAGCATTTATATTCTGTTGTATAATGCTCGTCTAACAATGCAAGAATCTTATCAACACGTTCTCTCTCTGCTTTTGTGACTCTTTTTACCATTAAAGCTCCTCCTTTATCCTATGGACTGTCCCCTGATTATGCAACGGCTCACGTTTTTCATAGTCAAACAGTATATACTGCTTCTTTTTACTGGTTTCACCTTTTTCCACTGCTGTTTCCAAATCGTAATGAAAAACTTCCATATGAGTCATGCGGCTAATCTGCTTCCAGTTATATTCTTCATAATGAGGAAGCATTTTCTTCATCTGCTCTTCCTGTCGGTAATACTCCTGAATCTGTTCCTTTTCCTCTGAAATCTCTGTTACAAATGCCGGACGGCTTTTCAGATTTTCTCTTAAATATAAATCGTACAACATAAGCTCTTTTATTAGAGCCAAATCTCCGATTTTCTTTTCTTCACACCATTTTAAAAGAATATTATATCTGGTCAGGCGGGAATGGCTCATCTCCGATAAACCGGTTTCTTCATAAAAGCTCCCCAGATTATGATAAAGTCCAAATGGACTTTCAAAAAAATGTTCTAAATAACCAATTGTTTTCGTAAATTGTCCACTATTATAATAGAGCTCCACCATCTCTTCTACTTTTTTCAGTTCCAGAATTTCTTCATAGGATATCCAATTGGTAAACAACACTTCATATGGCGAATTATCTCTAAATACAATTCCATATTCTCTGCTGTCTTCATGCATTGCAGCACCCTTTAATACCTTCAGAAAACCAAGCTGTAACTGATCCGGTTTCAACCCATAAACATAATTAAAGGATTTTTGGAAGGTCTTATAATCTTCATATGGAAGCCCCGCAATCAAATCCAGATGCTGATGAATATTTTCTCCTGCCTGGACCTGTTTTACTGCCCATTCAAGCTTCTCAAGATTCATTTTTCTATGAATTGCCTCTATTGTTTGCCCATGAATAGACTGAACACCTATTTCAAACTGTGCCAACCCCGGACGGAACTGCCTAACTAATTCCACTTCCTCTTCTCTCAACAAATCAGCAGAAATCTCAAAATGAAAATTGGTAATTCCGTTATCATGGTCTTTTATATACTGCCAGATTGCCATGGCATGCTCATGTTTACAATTAAAGGTACGGTCTACAAATTTAACCTGAGGCACCTTACAATCCAGAAAATACTGTAATTCCTTTTTCACCAGTTCAATATCTCGGAATCTCAACTTCTTGTCAATGGAAGACAAACAATAACTACAAGAATATGGACAGCCTCGACTGGATTCATAGTATACAATTTTATGCTCCAAATCCTTCATCTCTTTATATGGAAATGGAATTGTACTCATATCTAACTGAGGACGAAGTTCTGTTTCAATAATTTCACCATCCAGACGAAAAGCAATCCCTTTAACTGAAGAAAGGCTTTGCCGACTGCCTTCATAATAACTTACCAGCTCATAAAAGGTTTCTTCACCTTCACCAACCATAACACCTTCCAACTGCGGTTTCATCAAAAGCTGCTCTCTTGCATTATAAGAAACCTCTGGTCCGCCTACCCATATCGGAGTATTTGGAAGAAGCTTCTTCAACTCTTTTGTAATCTCATCAACCAGATGGATATTCCAGATATAACAGGAAAATGCAATCATGTCCGGTTTCTGCTTATAGATTCCTTTTAATATTTCCTCTGCCCGATTATTTATTGTGTATTCTGCAAGTTCAATCTGTAGGAATTTCCCGTTGCTATCTGCATGAATTTCCTCTGCATGCTGTTTCAATTTTTCTTCTGCATATGCTTTTAAAGAATACACTGCCAAATTAGAATGAATATATTTTGCATTGATTGCTGCTAATAAAATTTTCAAATCAATATCACCTCTTACGCTTTTCCTTGACAAACAATAAACCACCTGCAAATGTACTATATCATCATATTATCCCTGATACAGTATACTTAGCAAGTGGTTCCCATTGGTACAACAAAAGCGGGTGATGGGAATCGAACCCACGTATCTAGCTTGGAAGGCTAGTGT
>CAYTGQ010000092.1:0-8848 GCA_964437345.1 uncultured Lachnoclostridium sp.
CGATGAAAAAATCATATACAGCAATCTCTCCATAACCTTTATTGTGTGAAGCTTTGTAATTCTGGGTTAAAAAGAATTTTTATTTCCCTTGGCTATCTCCTACAAATGTGCTATGATAATTTAAAGTGAGGAAATGTATAAATAAGAGGTGAAGTTCTTGGAAGATTACAGAAAAGAGAAAGAACAATTGGCAATAGAATACATGGATGAAGGAAAGGTTGCCTTTTTTGATAATAAGTTAAATGAAGCCGCTCTTTTAGTTCTGAATTCTATTAATTTGTTTAAGGAAATACATAATTACGAAAAACTGGTTCTCTCGTTGAATCTGATGGGAGTTATTAATGGTGCCATTGGTAATGAAGCTACTGCCATTGATTATTTTCTGGAAGGACTTTCTTATGCCATTGATTATCATTTTTATAATTATACCTGTCTATTTTACAACAATATCGGCTCCCGCTATCAGCAGCTTCATCGTCATGAACAGGCAATTGAATATTTCTTAAAAGCAGAAACTGCTTTAGAAGCAACCAACAATGGAAGCGAAAAACATGAGCTTTGGTCTATGGTTACATTTTTAAATCTGGCGACTTCCTATGGTGAGCTTGAGTGCTTTGAACTATCTGAAAAGTATCTGAATAAGGCTGCAGTATATATGAAGGGCGATATTGCCGAAAGCCACAAATATACTTTCCTTATTATTCAATGCCGACTCTACTGGTGCACTGGCAAAAAGGATTTTGTTTATGAACATCTGGATGAACTGATGGAAAGTGGTGAACAGGATAAGAATACATCTGATTACATTCAGGACATGCTTAGCCTTTGTGACCTTTTAATGAAAATGAAAGAATATGACAAATGGAAAGACTTGATTTTCTGTGTCAGAAAATATGCTGAACGTCAGAATTCTGTTTATTTTTCCATGGTTGTAACAGAAATGTGGATGCTTTATTGTAAAACAGTCGGCAGAGCTGACCGTTATCAGGAGGCATGTATGGATTATGCTGAGTTATGTCAGCGTCAGAAAGAGATTACTGATAAAGAAAAAGCTGCTGCCATTGATATCAAAATTGAGCTTCGTGAAAAAGAAAATGATCGTAAGCTTGCAGAGGAGAAAGCCAATAATGACTCTTTGACCGGACTTGGTAATCGTTACCTTATGGAGGCTGATATTCAGGATGCTGTCAAAGCTGCTGCTACGAAGAATTTCAAGCTTGCTATTGGTATTCTGGATATTGACTGCTTCAAACAGCTTAATGACACCTATGGTCATATTCAGGGTGACAAATGCCTGAAGACAGTAGCTGATATTCTTACTTCTTCCGTAAAAGATTTAGGTCGCGCTTACCGTTTTGGTGGTGATGAATTTATTGTGCTCTTAAATACAGATAATTATAACACTATCGAAAAAGTAGCTAAGAATATCCAGAGTCAGCTCCATGAAGCTGCTATGGAAAACATTAATTCTACTGTCATATCAGAAGTTACTATGTCTCAAGGCTATGCATGCTTTGTTCCTACCAAAGATGAGACTACCAAACGGGCTATCAAGCATGCTGATAAAGCACTTTATGAAGTAAAGGAGAATGGAAAGAATTCTTATAAAATTATTATGGAAAGCGATTAATATTATCTGCTAAAGCAATTACCCATATAAAGCAACAATTATAAAAGCTGAAACAAAGCAATTTGCTTGTTTCAGCTTTTCTCTTTGCACAATATTCAATTAGTAAATTTATTTCTGTAAATCTAATTTTTTGCTTCTTTTGCCGCGGCAGCTTCTGCTTCTGCCTTCATACGGGCTTTTCTTTCTCTCTTTTCGATATACATATTCTTATCTGCTTCTTCAATTAAGACATCCAGACTCTTAATATCCCTTGCAGCATAAGTAATAATACCCATACTTGCTTTTAATTCAAAGAGATTAGAATTAATCTGTGTACGGCTATCCATTGTAGCACGCAAGCGTTCCGGCAATTTCTCTAACGCTTCTTTGTCATCTGCACAGCCAAGAATTACAAATTCATCGCCGCCATAACGCATAGCCATTTGACCTTCTAAAAGGTTCTGCTTAATAACTTCTGCCATTTCACGAATCATCCAGTCGCCAATTTCATGACCCAATGTGTCATTGGCTGCCTTTAAGCCGTCCATATCCATAAACAGAAGGAAAATATCTTTATTCTTTTCTTTCATTTCCAGAACAAAGTTCTTGCTGTAATGGAAAAATCCGGCACGATTGTATAATCGTGTCAGCATATCGTAAGCCCATACTCCGTTTAATGTAATTACCGTATCCTTTAAGAGCATTCTCTTACGGATGTTTTCAAGACTGATTCCAATTGCCATAGTCCACGCATGGAATAAAGCATTGTCAAATGGGAATTTATGATTCTTAACTACACAGTAACCATAGCAAAGTCTTTCATAGTTAATTGGAAGTACAATAAAGTAATTGCCACCGCTTTCATCCTTACATTCGTCTGGCAGAACCTTTCCCTTTGGAAATGGTCCATAAGATTTATGCTCTCCTTTTTCATATGCCAGTGGAATTGTAATCTCATCTGTATATTCTGTATTAATCTGATCAATATCCAGATTACCGCTTAAATTATCCTCCGGTTTTACAAACAGCTTATCCTTTTCACAAAGACACAAATAGAAGGACTCCATACCAATCCGAAGGAGGTATTTCTTCATGGAATCAATGAGTTCTTCCGGATCTTCCATGCTGGCATGCTCTAAGAACATATTACGCATGGTGTCTGCAATTCCCTGACTCTGGATTCTGTCATTTACATATTTTTCTTTGATTAAATTGTATCCCATAAATTCACCCTTGTCACAACCACAAGTCTTGCGAATTACTGGTGTACACATTGCTCTCTGTACGCTTGGCTCGGCACCATTTATAAGATTCAATACTTCATAAACTGCTTTATAGCCGACTTCATGCTGATTCTTCTTTACTGAAGTCAATGGTGGGTCATGCATAACAGACAATTCTGAATTATCAAAGCCGGCAATCTTAATATCCTCCGGAATTCTGTAACCTCTTTCACGGAAAATCTCAATTGCTCCCAGTGCCATATCATCATTGCCACTGATAACAGCTTTTGGACAACTACCATTCTCCAGAAACTTCTCTGCTGCCTGACGTCCGCTTGTCAAATCAAAAATACCAAAATGTACTTTATCTTCATCATATTCGATGCCATGCTTTTCAAGGGCATCACAATATGCCTGATAACGCTTCTTTCCCTCTTTATGCTGTAATGCTCCGGAAATATAATAAATTTCTCTACAGCCATGCTCTACAATAAAATGCTCTACCAACTCAAATTCTGCTTCATAGCTGGAAATACCTACTGTACTCATCCCCGGCATCTCATTGTCAATGCTTACAGCCGGAACATTCTTTTCCTTAATCTGGTTCAAAATACTTTCCATTACCGGTGGGTAGTGTATTGTATTGGCAGCCAGAATAACGCCGTCAAACTCACTAAGGTCTGGCAATGTAAGAACATGATAAGCTCCTTGTATACTCTTCATATTCTCATAATTGCTCAAATAGTTACCAAAATCATAGAGATTACAATCAGCTTCTTTTGCAGCTTCAATCATGCCATCAAATAACTTTCTCTGATTAGGATTAGTGATTGCACACATAAAAACCGCTATCTGCTTTTTCCTCATCTATGTACCTCCCTTTTACTGTCTATTTCTATTTATTCTGTGCTTCTGCCTTCCTTCGTCTCTTTTCTTCATACATTTTCTTGTCTGCTGCCTCAATCAATGTATCCAGATTAACGATATCTTTTGCTCTATAAGTAGAAATACCAATACTTGCTTTCAACTCAAACAAATTATCATTTCTGAGATTTCTGCTTTTCATTGAACTTCTTAATGAATTAGGAAGCTCCTGCATCTGTGTTTCACTCTCCACGCTTCCAAAGATTACAAATTCATCTCCACCATAACGCATAGCTACCTGATTATCTGTCAGGTTCATTTTGACAACCTCTGCCATTTCGCGAATCATCCAGTCACCGATTTCATGTCCCATTGTATCATTGGCTACCTTCAAACCATCAATATCCATAAACAGCAGAAAAGCTTCTTTGTCGTTTTTCTGCATATCCAAAAGCAGATTCTTTACATTATGATAAAATCCGGCACGGTTATACAGATGTGTCATCATATCATAAGCCCATACTCCATTAAGCTTTACAACCGTATTCTTAAGGAGCATCCATTTACGAATATTTTCAAGACCAATACCAATATTAACAAGCCATGAGTAATATAGCAGATTGTCGACTGGGAACCGGCTGTTCTTTATTGCACAATAGCCATAGCAAACCTTCAGATAGTTGATTGGTGAGAAAATATAGTAATTTCCTCCTGTCTTATCCTGACATTCCTCTGGCAGAACCTTTTTCTTTGAAAATGGTCCATAACTTGTAAATTCACCATTTTCATATGCTACAGGAATTGTAATTTCGTCTGTATAATCCTTATTAATCTGATTAATATCCAATGAACCGCTCATATTATCGTCCGGCATCATGAATACACGGTCTCTGTCACACAAGCATACATAAAATGCATCCATATCCATAATACGGAGAACAAATACCTTCAGCTCCTCCAGAAGCTCTTCCGGCTTTTCCATACCGGAAAATCTTGATGCCATATTACGAATCATATCTGCAAATCTTTGGGTAAGAATTCGGTCATTACGGTAAATCTTTTTTAAATCATCAAATTCAATTTCTTCACAATGCTTACAGCCACAGCTTCTTCTTAATTTTAAACGACATGATAACTGATGTTTTTCTACAGGCTTGCCATCAATCAAAGCTAATAACTCATAAACAGCCTGGTAACCACATTCTTTCTGATTCTTATCTATTGTGGTCAGTGGTGGATTATTAATTCTGGAAAACTCTGCATCGTCAAAGCCCGTTACCTTAATATCAAGGGGTACGCGATATCCCTTTTCCTCCATGTACTCTATAAAACCAATAGCTGTGTCATCATTGGCACACACAACTGCTTCCGGACAGTTACCATTTGCCAGAAATTTCTCTCCAGCCAGACATCCACCGGCTATATTAAAATCTCCAAAAAATACATGATCTTCCTTGTATTCCAAATTATGCTTTTTCAGTGTATCGCAGTATGCTTTATATCTTTTCTTTCCCTCCAGATTAATCTGAGGTCCTGCGATATAATAAATATCCTTGCAGTTATGTACTTCAATTAAATGTTCTATAATTTCCATCTGTGCTTCATAAGTGGATACACCTATTTCACTCATCCCCGGAATATCTACATCAACACTAACCGACGGAATCCCACTTTCCTGCAGCTTTTTGGTTACATATTCTGCTGTCTCCTGATGGCGAATGATGTTCTTTGCAATAATAGCTCCATCAAACTCTTTGAAGTCAGGTAGCTTCATAATATGATAAGAACCTTCTTCACTGTCGCCTTTTTCCGAAAAATTAATATAATTAGAAAAAAAATACAAATTACAACCTGTTTCTTTTCCAGCTTTAATCATTCCATTAAATAACTTTCGCTGATTATCCTGTGCTAAAGCACTCATAATTACTGCTATTTTCTTCATTTGCATACCCCGTTAAAATTTTCCCAATTAATATCAAATATATACTTCTCCCATTTTGTTATCTAATAGAATAGTAAATCAATTTGTTAATGTTGTCAATAAAATCTAAGACTTTTATCCCAGTTTTTGAAAAAATGATATAGTTACAGAAATAGAAAATAAAATATGTTATAATAACCAAATATAATATTAGTAACATGTTCAAAAAGAAAGGGACTTATCATAATGCAATATCTAATCTCATTTTTAGAAGGTATAATTACATTTATTTCACCATGCCTTCTGCCAATGCTGCCAATTTATATCTCTTATTTTGCCGGCGGCGGTGAGCGGACAACAAAGAAAACATTAACAGGAGCTCTTGGCTTCGTTTTAGGCTTTACAACTATATTTGTAGCAATGGGGGCTTTAGCAGGAACGATTGGCAGCTTTTTAAAACAATACCAGACTGCTGTCAATATTGTTTCCGGTATTATTGTTATTTTCTTTGGTCTTAACTTCCTTGGTATTTTAAAATTCAATTTATTCAAAGGAAATAACCATACTGTAAATACTGATAACATGGGATTTCTCTCTTCCTTTGTTTTTGGCATTATCTTCTCAATAGGCTGGACACCTTGCGTTGGTGCATTCCTCGGTTCAGCTCTGATGTTAGCCTCCCAACAAGGTCATGTTTTAGAAGGTATGTTAATGCTTTTGGCATATTCTTTAGGACTTGGAATTCCATTTGTTTTCAGTGCTGTACTAATTGATAAACTGAAATCTACCTTTGACTGGATTAAACAGCACTATGATATTATTAATAAAATCAGTGGTGGATTATTAATTTTAATTGGTATTCTGATGGCAACAGGAACACTGGGAAGATTATTGGCAATATTAAGTTAAATACATGAGCTATTTGATATTAGAATTTTAAAATTTTGAAATAGAAATACTGTTTTAAGAAAGGATATTTAATAAAATATGCAAAGCAAAAAAACATTAATTATTTTTACAGTGATATTTATTCTTATTTTAGCAGGGGCTTCCACTCTTTATAATAGCTTAAGCAAAGAAGTAGAACCACAGGGCGGCGGACTTTCCGCACAGAACTATAATGAAATTGTAGAAAATAACGAACAAACCAATGAGATTGAAGATGAAAAAGAAACAGAACAAGTAGATGCTCCGGACTTTACCGTAGTTGACAGTGAAGGTAACGAAGTACATTTATCTGACTTCATTGGGAAACCAGTTGTATTAAACTTCTGGGCAAGCTGGTGCGGACCATGTAAAATGGAAATGCCAGACTTCAATGAAATCTATAACGAAAAGGGCGAAGAAATTCATTTTCTTATGGTGAACCTCACCGACGGCTCCCGTGAAACCATAGACACAGCCAAATCCTTTATTGAAGAACAGGGCTACACCTTCCCTGTTTATTATGATACCAGTTCTGATGCAGCTATGAAGTATGGAGTTAATTCCATTCCTTCTACTTATTTTATTGATGCAGAAGGGCATGCCATCGCACAAGCAAAAGGTGCTATTGATACTGCTACCATTCAGGCTGGAATTGATATGATTACAAGAGAATAAATTCGGTATTTCAGCTTTTCTTTTCCTCTGTTCAACATCCTTATTATCTGATATAATATTTGTATGTGGCTTTTATGTCAGTTGAAAAGTTCTGGCATTTAACTGTCATAAATAATAATTATACAAGGAGATTTGATTAGCTATGGGAAAATTTATTAAATTAAATCCAGCAGAATTAAAGGAATTACATCAGGTTGACCCTCGTCTTGTTTCTTACAACATCGAAATGACAGAAGTAACAGGTGGTACTTTCTGGAAAGCTTACACAGAAGCTCAGATAGATGGTGACGAGGAATTTCCAGTAATCGAAGACTGGTCAAACATGGGTAACTTACAACAGTGGTATGATCCAATTGATACCAAAAATGAAAGATTAATTCACCTTGCAAAAGAACTTGGTACAGCTTGGGTACGTGTATCTGGTACTTGGGCTAATAAGACATATTATGATTTTGACGGACATACAAACGGACAGGTTCCTGAAGGCTATCAGAACCTCCTTACAAAAGAACAGTGGACAAACCTTCTTGATTTTGTAAAAGCAATTGATGGTAAATTATTAGTATCTCTTGCAAACTGTCCTGGTAACCATGCAGCTAACGAACCATGGAATACAGAACAGGCTAAAATGTTATTTGATTACAGCCGTGACTATGGTGTGCCAATCAATGCAGCTGAATTTACAAATGAACCTAACTTAATCCAGCTTTCTGGTTTACCACAGGGTTATACAGCAGCAGACCACGCTCGTGACCATGATGCTTTTGGTGCATGGTTAAGAGAAAACTACCCAGAATGCTTATTCGTTGGACCTTGTACAGTAGGTGACATCGATATGTTTGGTACAGGAATGGATGGTGCCGGCGGCGGTATGGCAGCAGGCTATGAAATCGTTACAACAGAAGATTTATTAGGTGACTACAAATCTAAAATGGATGTATTCAGCTATCATTATTATAATGGCGTTTCCGAACGTGGTGCAGCTATGGGCGGACACTGGCCATATGAATCAATTCTTACAGAACATTACTTAGGCGTTGCAGCACACTGTGCAAGACAGTACGTTCCAAAACGTGATAAATATGTTCCAGGTGGACAGATGTGGGTAACTGAATCCGGCGATGCAGGATGTGGCGGTAACACATGGGCTTCTACTTATGCAGATGTTCCACGTACCTTAAATGAATTAGGTGAATTTGCATCTGTTACAGATGGTATTATTTTCCACAATACATTCGCATCTTCTGACTACGGTTACTTAAAACATGGCACATTCGAGCCAAGACCAAACTACTTTGCAGCATTACTCTGGAACAGAATTATGGGTTCTACTGTATATGACTGTGGTCCAGTATCCGAAGGTGCTCATTTATATGCTCACTCCCGCAAAGACGGAAAAGACGGTGTAGCTTACCTCATCGTTAATAACTCTAACGAAACAACAACCTTAGAACTTCCAAAAGAAGCTGAAGTTTACATGTTAGCAGGTGAAACAAAGCTTCGCTCCAGAATTATGACATTAAATGGTAACCCATTAAAGCTTGGTGCAAATGATGAACTTCCAGCATTAACACCAGTAAAAGTAGCAGCAGGCAACTTAGAAATTCCTGCAACAAACTGTGCGTTTGT
>CAYTGQ010000093.1:0-8808 GCA_964437345.1 uncultured Lachnoclostridium sp.
ATATGTTGATGGGGATAGAGTACGTTTCGAAAATGAAGATACAGAATGGACAATTATCATTTTGAAAGATTGTGAACAGCTATATCAAAAAAAAAGAGGTTATTATAAATAAAGAATGTATTAAAGAAATTGAGACTATTTATGATGAAACTTTGTTTGGGATATCTTATGACAAACAAAATGACAGCTACATATTTAATATTGGTGAATACTATAGTGCGTGTATATCAGATAGTGGTGTCACTATAAGGTGAAAATAACAGGGTGGTCTTCATAATGACCACCCTGTTTGGATTATAGACAAAGTACCACGTGGAATTGCCCTTGTCTATATATGTAGGTATAAATGTTTTATGCTTCTGTAGCAGTACCGCTGTTAGCAGCCTTCCAAGCATTAATTTTTTCTCTTGTAGCTTCTAATGTCTGCTTAGAAATTTCCGGAAGCTCGTTGCCCCAAGATTTGGTAGCCTGTTCGTAACCTTTTTCGATAGCGGCCATCATATCATCTGCCTTATCTGGGTCACCGCCTGCTAATGCGTATGCAAAAGAGTAAAGTCTTTCGGAAGTCTGTTCAACACCCCAGTATCCATCTTCAGAAACATCTTCTTTAGCCTGTTCGATTTCTTCAGCAGAAAGAGTTGCTTCCCCAGTTTTAAATTTATTGAAGTTAGCAAAAGTAAATACTTCGCTCTGTTTGCCTAATGTTCTTTCAACTAAGTCTTTTAACTGCTGTTTTCTCTGTTCAGCTTCCTGTAAAAGACGGTTAATAGTCTCTGTATCTCTTTTATAAGTTTTCTTGGTAGTAGTATCACCGGCTTCATATACAGCAGCCTTGTCTTCCGTAGCCGTTGCTTCGGCAGTCTTTACTTCGGAGGCTTTTGTAGAAGCTGTGCTCTGTGTGTTGTAGTAAGAATTAACAGAATTTACATTGTTAATTGTTGTCATAAAATAATCTCCTTCCCTGGATATGCTAGTATGAATGTATCATATTCGAATCCAACTGTGACAGTTGTCAAAACATAGGACATCCGTTTCACTTAGGTTTTGACAGATTACAAGGTTTCTTATATTATATATATCGGATGGTAATGTGAAAAGGTTTAGAGAAAAACTAAAGGAAGTGTGAATAATGCTTAAGAAAACAACAGTGAAAGTGAAAAATATAGAACTTGGAACGGGGATGCCTAAAATTTGTGTATCCATTACAGGCGGAACGGTAGAAGAAATTTTGCAACAGGCAGAAGAAATCAAGAAGAATCCGGTGGATATCGTTGAGTGGAGAGTAGATTATTACAGCGAGGTATTCGATATAGAGAAACTTACAGATACATTGCGCAAATTGGCTGACGTATTAGGAGATTGCCCAATCTTATTTACATTTCGCAGAAAAGTAGAAGGTGGAGAAAAGGATATTTCTTTGGAAGATTACAAGAAATTGAATTTAGAAGTGATTGCAAGCAGCTTAGTTGACCTCGTGGATGTAGAACTATTCACAGGAGATGAGCTGGTAAGTGAAGTAGTAGAGGCAGCTCACGACAATAATGTGAAAGTGGTTATTTCTAACCATGATTTTGCAAAGACACCGGAGAAGGAAGAACTGCTTGCAAGATTACAGAAGATGCAGGAATTAGGCGGAGATTTGCCTAAGATTGCCGTAATGCCACAATGTGAAAAAGATGTTTTGACAGTGCTTTCTGCTACAGAGGAGTTTAACAGGGAATCTGCTGACAGACCATTTATAACTATATCCATGTCAAAAGCTGGTTTAATCAGCAGAATTGCCGGTGGTGTATTTGGTTCTGCCATGACCTTTGGAGCAGTGGGAGAAGTATCTGCACCGGGACAGATTGAGGCTGGTAAATTAAAAGGTATATTAGAATTGCTGTAAATGAATATAATGATATAAGGATAATTAAATATGCATAAAATGATGATTATTCATGGTTAAAATATGGAAAAAGTGCATAAAAATGCGTATAACGTGCATAAAAATAGAAATAAACCATTGACATCGGTAACCTTTTGTGATAATTTATTCAAAGAAAAATTTCCAGATATATTGGAAAAAGAAATTGATTAGCAATAGACAAAAGGTGGTAGATTTATGATGAAGTTGGAAGTAAAATGCGAAAAAAAAGTAATGACCGAATCAAAAATGAATATTGCTGATTATTTTACTATTTTGGATTACAGAATGTAGTAGTTACATTTTGTAGTCCCTTTTTTTTACACAAATGCAGAAGATATAGGCAATCAGGAATGTATAAGAGTTTAAGGAGGAAAATGACATGAAGCGAACAGACATTAAGAAGATTTTAATTATTGGTTCCGGTCCAATTGTAATTGGTCAGGCAGCAGAGTTTGATTATGCAGGCACACAGGCATGTCTTGCATTGAAGGAAGAGGGATATGAGGTTATTCTCTGTAATTCCAATCCGGCAACGATTATGACAGATACAACTATAGCAGATAAGGTTTATATGGAACCGCTCACATTGGAGTACATTGCTAAAATTCTACGTTTCGAGCGTCCGGATGCTATTGTTCCGGGAATTGGAGGACAGACAGGACTTAATCTGGCTATGCAGCTGGAAAAGAAAGGTATTTTGAAAGAATGTGGCGTAGAGCTGCTTGGAACAAGCAGTGAGAGTATTGAACGTGCTGAAGACAGGGAACTTTTCAAAGAGCTGTGTCAATCTATTGGTGAACCTACTATTCCGTCTGAAATTACATATAACATAGAAGAAGCAAAGGAAGCGGCTGCAAAGATTGGTTATCCGGTTGTACTTCGTCCTGCTTTCACTTTAGGCGGAACCGGTGGTGGTTTTGCATACAACGAAGAAGAACTGGTAGAGGTTGGTCTGAATGCCTTTAAGCTTTCACCGGTTCATCAGGTTCTCATTGAAAAGAGCGTGAAGGGTTACAAAGAAATTGAATTTGAAGTTATGCGTGATTCCAATGACCATGCTATTACTATCTGTGGTATGGAGAATATTGACCCGGTTGGTGTTCATACAGGTGACTCTATGGTAGTAGCTCCAATCATGACATTAAACGACCATGACCTTAAAATGTTAAATGACAGTGCCATTAAAATTATTCGTGAATTAAAGATTGAAGGTGGCTGTAATGTACAGTTTGCATTAAATCCAAATTCCAGTGAATATTTTCTTATCGAAGTAAATCCTCGAGTATCCCGTTCTTCCGCTTTAGCATCTAAGGCATCGGGTTATCCAATTGCCCGTGTAACAGCTAAAATTGCGGTTGGAATGGCTTTGGAAGATATTGAAATTGCTAATACCAATGCGGCATTTGAGCCAAGTCTTGATTATGTAGTTGCAAAGCTTCCACGTTTCCCATTTGATAAATTCAATACAGTATCCAATACATTAGGAACTCAGATGAAAGCAACCGGTGAGGTTATGGGTATTGGTTCCAATCTGGAAGAATGTCTGTTAAAGTCAGTGCGTTCCTTGGAAATTGGTGCGTGTCATTTCCATTTACCTAAATTTGACAACATGTCAGAGGCGGAATTGTTCCAGTATATTAAAGAATTTAAGGATGACAATATTTTCGCTGTTACAGAGCTGCTTCGCAAAGGTGTAAGTGTTGAAAAACTCCACGAAGAGACAAAGATTACAGCATATTTTTTAGAAGCCTTCAAAAATATTGTAGACATGGAACAGAAAATTAAAGACAATGCAGGCAATCTGGATGTACTGCTTGCTGCTAAGAAGATGGGATTTGGAGATAAATTCATTGCAGGTCTTTGGAATATGAGTGAGCTTGAGGTTTATAAGCTTCGTAAAGATAATAATATGTATCCGGTGTATAAGATGGTAGACACTTGTCATACCAATGCATATATTCCATATTTCTATTCCTCTTATACAGGAGAAAACGCATCAAGATTGACAGATAAGAAGAAAATTGTTGTGTTAGGTGCAGGTCCAATTCGTATCGGTCAGGGTGTAGAATTTGACTATTCTACTGTACATGCAGTTGCTACAATTAAGAAGTCTGGATATGAAGCAATTATTATCAATAATAATCCAGAGACAGTTTCTACAGATTATACAACAGCAGATAAGTTGTACTTTGAACCACTGACTCCGGAAGATGTGATGAATATTATTGATTTTGAACAGCCGGAAGGGGTAATTGCTTCTTTAGGTGGACAGACTGCCATTAATCTGGCACAGCCTTTAGTTGACAGAGGAGTAAAGATTATCGGTACAGACTGTAGTGCCATTGAACGTGCAGAAAACAGAGACAGCTTTGAAAAGATTCTGGAAGAGTTGAACATCCCACAGCCACAGGGAAAAGCTGTAACTAATATTGAAGATGGCGTAAAAGCAGCCGCAGAAATTGGATATCCGGTATTAGTTCGCCCAAGCTTCGTACTGGGTGGAAGAGCAATGCAGATTGTGGGCAATGAAGAACAGCTTCGTAATTATCTTAAAACAGCAGTAGAAATAGATGAAGATAAACCGGTTTTAGTAGACCGTTATATTCAGGGTAAAGAAGTGGAAATAGATGCAATCTGTGATGGTCATGATGTATTTGTTCCGGGTATTATGGAATTAGTAGAGCGTACAGGTGTACATAGTGGTGATTCTATTAGTGTATATCCTTCCTTCAGCATTTCAGACAAGGTAAAAGGAATTATTCTGCAATATGCAAAGAAGCTGGGACTGGGAATTGGAATCGTTGGCCTTTACAATATTCAGTTTATTGTAGATAAAAATGAAGATGTATATATTATTGAGGTAAACCCTCGATCTTCAAGAACAGTACCATTTTTATCTAAGGCAACAGGTTATAGTCTGGCAGACATTGCAACAGAGGTTATTTTAGGAAAGAGCTTAAAAGAACAGGGTATCTTTGATATTTATCCAACAGAGAAAAAACGCTGGTATGTAAAGGTTCCGGTATTCTCCTTTAATAAAATCCGCGGTTTAGATGCATACCTGTCTCCGGAAATGAAATCTACCGGTGAAGCAATCGGTTATGATGATAAGTTAAATCGTGCCCTTTACAAAGCATTACAGGCATCAGGCATGCGTGTACAGAATTATGGAACTGTATTTGCAACCATTGCAGATAAGGATAAAAAGGAAGCACTGCCACTGATTCGCCGTTTCTATAATTTAGGATTTAATATTGAGGCAACCATTGGAACTGCTAATTTCCTGAAGGAAAATGGAATCCGCACCCGTGTATTGAAAAAAATAAGCGACGGAAGTGATGAAATCCCTGAATCCATCCGTCAGGGACATATTGCTTATGTTATCAGTATAAGAGATATTGGCTCTCAGGGTCAGGAAAAGGATGGCGAGAAGATTCGTAAATGTGCAACTGAAAATAACGTAAATATTTTCACGGCACTGGATACTGTAAAAGTATTACTGGATGTTCTGGAGGAAACAACACTGACAATTTCTACTATTGATGCGTAAGTCCTGTAAAGAAACGGGAAAATACAAATAGAAAAAGGAAAAAAGTATACAAATACCATGAACAAAACTTTGGTCAAAATGCCCACAGGAATCATAAAGATAAAAATGCTATAATGAAAATAGTGTTGGAAAGTGGGGTAAAGTTATGTTTCAGACTGGAGATACTATTTTATATGGAACTCATGGTGTTTGTTTGATACAGAGTATAGAAGAAATGACCTTTAGCGGTAAAAGGCAGGAGTATTATATTTTGAATCCGGTATATAATAAAGCATCTACAATTTATGTGCCGGTTCACAATGAAGTGCTGACAGCAAAGATGAATCGAATTTTGTCAGCAGAAGAAATTTATGAGCTGATTCGTTCTATGCCGGATGAAAAAACAATCTGGATTGATAATGAGAATGCAAGAAAAGAATGTTTCCAGAAAATTATTGCAGGTAATAATAGGACGGAATTAGTTCAGCTTATCAAAACTCTTTATCTTCATCAGGAAAAACAGAAGGAAAAAGGGAAGAAGCTTCATATTGCAGATGAGCGCTTTTTAAGGGAGGCAGAAAAACTTCTATACAATGAATTTGCACTGGTGCTTAAGATGGAGCCTGATGAGGTTCTCCCATTTATCATGGGGCAGATTGAGTTAGAAAGAAAATTTGATTAAATTGTCATTTCAGGTGTAATTTAGAATAATATGTGGTAGAATACTCATGGAATTAGAGCAAATATAATTTCATGAGTATTTTTATTATACGGGAGGAAAAGGTTATTATGAGCAAAGCATTTGAAGAATTAGCTCCTTATTTAGAACGTGCAAAAGCATTTGAAGCTGCTTTGGTTCTATTTGAGTGGGACAATGCGACACTGGCTCCAGAGGAGAGTGGGGAAAATACAGCTCCTTTGATTGGAGTAATTGCAGACCAGTATTTTAGAAATTTAATTAATGATGATATAAAAGGATTACTGCATAAACTACAGACAGAAGAAGAGCAGAAAGAACTGACCGATTTAGAAAAGGCTATTGTAAAAGAATTGAAAAAATCTTATGAAGAAATGGAAGCTGTTCCACCGGAAGAATACAGAGAGTTTAGCGAATTGACAACAAGAGCAAGTGGAATATGGGAAAAAGCCAAGGAACATGGTGATTTTAAAGAATTTGAAGAAATTCTTGGAAGAATTGTAGAACTTCGTAAAAAGTTCATAGGATATCGTTATGATGCATCTAAATATGCCAATCCATATGATGTTTTATTAGGAGATTTTGAGCCAGGCTTTACTGTAGAAAAGCTGGATGAATTCTTTGGATTAATTAAACAAGAATTGGTTCCATTTATCAAAGAAATTTTGGAAAAAACTAAAGATGTGGATAAATCTTATAATAGCTTAAGCTATTCTGTAGATAAGCAGAAGGAATTTTCTAGGTTCCTTGCAGATTATATTGGATTTGATTTTAATAGAGGTGTGATGGCAGAAAGTGCTCATCCATTTACAACCAATCTTCATAACAAGGATGTAAGAATTACGAACCATTATTATGAAAATAATCTGGAAAGTGCGATGTTCTCTGTTATTCATGAGGGTGGACATGGTATCTATGAAATGCAGGTGGCAGATGAACTGACTAACACAATTGTTGGTGGTGGAGCTTCTATGGGTATGCATGAATCCCAGTCCCGTTTTTATGAAAATGTGATTGGAAGAAGTGAAGCCTTCTGGAAGCCACTTTATGGTAAAATGCAGAAGCTTTATCCGGAACAGCTTGGAAATGTTTCATTAGACCAGTTTATTAAAGGATGCAACAAGCCGGAAGCTGGATTAATCCGTACAGAGGCAGATGAGCTTACTTATTCCTTACATGTATTAATCCGCTATGAAATTGAAAAAATGCTGTTCAATAATGAAATTGAAGTGAAAGATTTACCAAAAGTATGGAATGAAAAATATAACGAGTATCTTGGTGTAACTCCAAAAGATGATGGAGAAGGTGTACTTCAGGATGTTCACTGGTCTGGCGGTTCCTTTGGATATTTTCCATCTTATGCATTGGGAAGTGCAGTAGCAGCACAGATTTATTATTATCTGGAAAAGACCATGAATTTTGAGGAAGCATTGGAAAAGGGCGATTTGGCAACAATTAAAGATTTCCTTGGAGAGCATATTCATCAGTATGGAAAAACCAGAACAACCAATGAAGTGTTAAAGGCAATGACGGGAGAAGAATTCAATCCGGATTACTATATTACTTATCTGAAGGATAAATATACAAAACTGTATCTGTAAGTAAATATATGAAAAATGACAGGTCCTCTATTTTAGAGGGCCTGAGGTTTGTTTGAGAATCTTATAATAAAATTTTTCTCATTTTTAAAATTTTTTGAAAGGATTTAGGATTTTGAATCGTATTATAAGTGAAGGCTTAGAAAGATAGATACAATAGGATTGAAATGGAGAAAATAATTATGAAAAAAATTTTGATTGGATTTTTAATTGTAACTTTGACAGCTTCAGCAGGAACTGTGACTGTTTCAGCAGCAGAGGAAGTTCATGGAAGACATTATGCAGACTGCAATGAAGATGGTGTGTGTGATTATTGTGGACAGGCGGATGGCTGTAATTTGGAAATTTGCAATGTAAAAGGTAAGTATTTTGTAGATAAGGATAAAGATGGTATCTGTGATAATTGTGCAGGTGGTTCTTCAAAATGTAAAACTACAAAGAAGTATAAGAAATATTGTCATAATCTCAAAAATAATAACAGTTCTCATAAAGGACATCACAAAAACAGATAGTGAGTAGATAAGAAAACGCTTCGGAATGGAGGATTAAGATGCGAAGCGAGGCGGAAGTAAACAGAGCAATTGATTTGTATGGTGATACAGTTCGAAGAATCTGTATGGTACATCTTAAAAATTATGCTGACACAGAGGATATATTTCAAAATGTATTTTTGAAGTACGCCCTTTCTTCTGATGAATTTGAAAATGAAGAGCATGAAAAAGCGTGGATTATCAGAGTTACAATTAATGGCTGCAAAGATTTATTAAAAAGTTTTTTTAGAAATAAAGTTGTGCCATTGGAAGAATTGTATAACGAGGCGGCAGAACTTACAGAGAGCAACAGGGAGGTACTGGAAGCAGTATTGTCCTTATCATCTAAATACAGGGATATAGTATATCTTTATTATTATGAGGGTTACTCAGCAGTAGAAATTGGACAGATTCTTGGTAAGAATGTAAATACGATTTATACGCTTTTAAATCGCTCAAAGAAAATATTGAAGGAAAGACTGGAGGCAGATGGATATGGACAATAGAATAAAAGAAGCATTTGGCTCCATTCATGCAGAGGAGCA
>CAYTGQ010000094.1:0-2476 GCA_964437345.1 uncultured Lachnoclostridium sp.
AAGATAACGCCCCATTATGTGATGTGCAAAATACGGAAACCCAAGCAAAGTTTTAGTTGACAAAAACAAATTTTTCTTTTATACTTGATTTAGTGAAAATCATATCGCCTATACATTTTGTATGATAGGATTTCTTCCTATATCCATTCTGGAAGGCAACAGTTCATGGCATTTATCGCCAACATTTTCACAAAATACACTCTATGTTGGCAAGTTTTGAACAATACATATGTTTTCACAACCTGCCACAAATCTATATATACAGAAGAAAGGCAGGTTAAATGAAAGAAAAAACACATATTGCAAAAACACTGGAAGTCATTGGTTGCAGAGCCCGCTACAATGCTCAGGCAAAAAAATTATTTTCTAACAAAACAATTCTTGCTTGGATTTTAAAGTATTGTACACATGAATTTGCAGATTATTCTATTGAAGAAATAGAAGTATGTATTGAAGGGGAGCCTGAAATATCCTCTATTTCCCTCTATCCCGGCAAGAAGAAAGTAGAAGCCATTACGGGAATATCAGAAGATGATGATGTACCTAATGAAGGAGATATTACTTACGACATTCGTTTCTGTGCTTATGTTCCTTCACTTAATGAACGAATTAAGCTATTCATTAATCTGGAGATACAAAATAAATATAACCCTGGTTATAAGCTTTCTAAACGTGGTGTATTTTATTGCTCACGCATGTTGTCATCGCAATTAGACACCGAGTTTACTGTAGAAAACTATAACGACATCAAAAAAGTTTATTCCATTTGGATATGCTCTAATTCACCTAAATATGCATGTAATACAATAACTCGCTACGAAATGGCACAACATAATCTCTATGGAAATTTTCCGCTCAATACAGACACCGATTTACTTTCACTGGTAATGGTTAATTTACGAATATCTGATTATCCTCTAAAGGAAAGATTCCACCCACTGATTGAACTGCTTACAATCATACTGACTCCACATTTAAATGCTGATGAGAAATTAAGAATACTAGAAACCCAATTTAATATTAAGACCCATAACAATGTAGAAGGAGTGATTACTGACATGTGCAATTTAGCTGATTATTATGCAGAATATGGTTTCAAAAAAGGTAAAAAAGCTGGTATGGAAGCTGGTATGGAAGCTGGTATGGAAGCCGGTATGGAAGCCGGTATGGAAGCTGGTAAAAAAGCTGGTATGGAAGTCGGACTTGCGGCATTAGTCCTGTCCTTAAAGCCACTTTTACCCGATTTTGAAAGTGTGTATAAGACCATTATTTCGAACAAGGAATATGCTAATGTGACAACGGATGCTGTTCGTAAATATTATCTATCAAGTCATTAACATAGAATAAGGGAGCGAAAGCTCCCTTATTCCTATATTACCCAAAGTATTCAATTAATCTAAATCAAATAATGCACGTCTGTAAAGAATAATTGGTTTGCGGACAACTATTTCTTTATCCTGTCTCTTACCATAAGTCATAGTAATCTCGATTTCTAATGGAATGTAATGGCTGTCTTCAAACAGAGATTCCAAATCCATACTTCCATCTGGTTTTTCTTTTAATACTTCATAATTGAAGTAATACTCTGTATTAGACTTAATTGATGCTGCTCCATCTGATACAGACATTATTGTACCATCTTCTACCTCTTTGGTTGTTGTCGAAAGCAACACATGAGGGTCTATTCTTATTACATCACCGGATGGCTTAGTATAAGTCTTATAGTAAGTATTTGCCAACAATTCATCTTCCGATGCAAAAACTACTTCATCGGTAAATGATTTCGTTGTAGCATCCCACTTCTTACCCTGAAGCAGATAATATTTTACCTTAACCTTCTTGTTGGAAAGAAGGTTATTTTCAATCATTTTATAAGAAATATCAACATTTCTCTGGATAAAGTCATTTAAATCCATTCCTACTGCTCCTGCATAATCATAGTTAATATACAGAGCATCTACATCACCCATAGCTACCTTATCTGCATTAGTAAGGGTAATCTTAGGCTGTGTAGCAGATGCATTGTAAGCAGCTACCATTGTATTGACGAAAAGCTTAACCTCTGTATCCGTAAGACCTCCTCTATGTCCTACACCAGAGTAAGTAATATTACCACGGTTGTAAATATAGTAATTATTACGGGCATCATTTGGATTATTTGCATAGTTGCTGCCGCCTAAACAATACCATACTACAATATCATCCGCTTCCATATCTAACTGATAATACTGGGCATGAGTTGTTGCACAGGTAAATGTTTCATCAATCTTATATGGATATTCTGTAATCTGACCGGAGTTAGTCTGTGTTACTGTATTTACTTCTACATTACTTCCGCCACCGGCAGTGTAACGATATAGTGCACCATTACTATACCCTTGTGTCATATAATATTCCGTGCTTGACAGCTTTGCAATCGTTTCTGTACGAATTACATAAGAACAGGTAGAACAATAATAAGTTCTTACTCCTGTTG
>CAYTGQ010000094.1:2576-8773 GCA_964437345.1 uncultured Lachnoclostridium sp.
TTATTTGTTGGAACACTGGAAGTTACACTACTTACAGCCCCGGCATCTGCTGTATACACATCATCAAACACATTATCGCCATCTGCATCCACTAATTGCTGACTGGCTCCTGTTTTATATGGTACATCTTTTCCTAAATTATAGCAGGCTTCTAAAGAAATTGGCGTTTCTCCACTGCTATCTATTGGATACTGAAGTGTAACACCATATCTGTCCATACCAACCATTTCTCGGAAGTATTTATTGATATGATATCCCCAGAAGTCACTATATCCATACACACCTTCTGAAAGGTTAACAAAGCTTGTAGTATCGTGAGTAAATAATACGCTGACACCTCGTTCAATAGCATCTTCAATAGCCTCTAATGCCGCTGTACTGTCAATATCTGTATAACAATCTGCAAAACCAAGGATAATCATGTCATAGCCCTTATTATCCCCATCATCACCCTTTTCCAGATACTTACTGTCAGCTTCTGCTTTTACTTCAAACTCTGATACAGAAAGTCTTGTAAAATGTACATCGAATTCTTCTAATGCTTTTGTATACTTATGGAAAGCATAGGTTACACTGCCATCATCACCACTTGACTCAAATCTTGCACGTTCTGCATCTGTTGGAAGACTAACTGTATTGTTATTGGAAGTAATCTGCAATACCTTAATAGTAGTTCTGTCATTATCATTTACAGCACCATCACCATTGGCATCTTCATAAATCTTAATAGCTGACATACCTGTTTCCATGTCACGAATCTTCTGATTATCCTTACGATAAATCTCCAGCTTCCAAGGAAGAACACCAACATATTTGTCCATAGTGCAGGTAAGCTTATAATTTGTATTAGCTTCTAAGTTGCTATTTTTAATCTGTCTGCCCGTAGATACATTTTTCACAAGAACATTCTGCTGTTCATCTTCTACATATCTACCATCGGCATTTTCATCGATATAAAGAATTGCACCATAAATCTGTTCATCTGCCGCATCGTTATCATCTATATAGAATTCAAATTCTAACTGCAGATTATTGATATTTGAACCATTAATATAAATCTGGGCATCGCTATAGCCTGCATAAGGCTGCGTTCCATTGACTGTATAGGTTCTATCGACATATCTTACTGGTGTATTTGGATTCAGCACTAATGTACAGTGCTTCATAGTCAATGCATCTTTAAACTTCTCAGAAGTACCATCTGCTTCCATCTTACCTTCCCTGTAAAGAGTATATTCTGAACCATTCATAATTCTCTTTGCAAAGCTGTAAATGTTCGATGCAGTATCAATCAGGCTTGTATTGATGGTATTTGCATCACTAAAGAAACTGCCACCGAAAACCACCGGATAACCTGCATTGGCAAATTCAATCAGTTCTTCTTCTCGAATCTTAGTAATATCATTACCTGAATAATAATATACATCTATTTTATCAGAATCTCCAAAGTTACCACGAAGTTTCTTATAATCACCATTGGTATTACTTGCCTTAGTTCCTGTATGACGATATACCTGTGTTTTTCCGTCTTTATTAAAACTGAAGCTGCCATCTTTATGAATCAGATAATTCAAGGTTGATGAATTGGTGCCAATGTATATCATATCATAAAGACTGTTCAAATCTTCTGTCTTGCCAAGAAATTCTGAGGAAGTCTGTTTTTCTACAGTAACAGTTCCGGTAAATTCCGGTATCATAAAGTAGAATCGTCTTTCATTTAAAGAGAATGTGTTACATGGCTGAATTTCCAGAATATTAATTTCTGCCTTAAATCCGTCTTCTGCAACTCCTGTTCTCTTTGCCTTTAACATATATTCCAAAACCTGAGCTGGGGTTCCCTTTTCTGCGTTTCTTCCTTCCGAAGTAAGCCATTTAAAGAAATCTGTAGTGTACTGACTGCTCTTATCAATTCCTGCTGTATCTGACAGGAACAGCTGGTTAAGACTACAATCCCCATTATATGTATAAATGTGACTGCTTACGCTGACATTACCACTTAATGTAGGATTATAACGGGTTGAATCCTCCCAATCCCACGAAGTCCTTTTTGTTCCATCTTCATTAGATGGCATAAATGCATAGGCATTCCAGTAGTTCTTAGCATCTCCACTCTGGCTCTGGAAATATCCTGTAGTCTTGCTTGTAGAGTTAGCCGTATTTGTCTTCTTTTCGATTAATGGATCACCATTATTTCCTTCAAAACCTTTCAGATAAAGGTTATTAAATAATGCCGGATTCATAGAACGTAGCATAACTCCAAGCTTATACACGTTATTGGTACAGCCTGTATTACTAAAGCTATAACTGCTGACTACATTTCCATCCCAGTTGGTCTGATAATAGGAAACGCTGTCTTTTTTCACTGCACTATTAAGGCTGTCTGTACCCGATATATTATTCATCAGATAGCATCTTGCATCCATAACAAGTGCTGCATAATTATCTGACGACAGAACCTTCTCATGGATTGTCATAACAGCTTCCCAGCTTAAATCATTCTTTACAAAATCTGTTGCCGGACTGCTGACTGCTGCCTTATTAAAACGATTCAATGCACCCCATATATCCTCTATATCTTCCACATGACTTTTTGGTGCTATTGAAATCAAATCTGCCTTTGCTATCCAGTCAAGGTCTGTATTTAATTCTGATGGTGTAATTGTCTTTACAACAACAGAATAGCTTTCTAAATTACTATCTGCCACTTTTAGGGAATTCTTTAAGAAAACATTTTCATTTTTATAATCATACTTATAAAAACTGTATAATTTGCTTCCTGCTTTACCATCTTCCCCGGTTACATTTTTTGTCGTAAGACTGTTTCGTGAAGTATAAAGTCTGTCACCAAGAATAGTCAATGCACGCATAGTATCCTGACGGGTAGTATCATCATTTAAAGTATGCCATACAATATTTCCTTTTCCTTCGCCAACCCACTGCATTGTGTAGGTCAAAGCTGCTTCTTCACCGGAGGTTACCTGTTTAAAGCAACCATATCCATCACTTACAACTTCATAATATCCATATACATCTTTGTCGTAAATTTCTTCGACAATATCATTGTCTCCATCTACGCCAAACTTCAGACTATTGGAACCAGACTTAGTTTTCTCTGTATATGCAGCCTTATACTCTGCTTCTTCAGCAAAATAATATCTTTGCTTCCATTCACCAAGTGTAATCTGACCAATCCCCTGAGACACTGTAGTCATGTTCTGGTAATAGGACAATCTTTCCAAATCTACCGGTTCACAGCCACTGATTAAATAACCAAATTCTGCATATCCTTCATATGGAACAATTTCCAGAATAACAAAAGGATTTTCCACTGTTCCTAACTGCTTAGAAATATTCTTGCTTACCTCTTCCAGCTCATTAACCACACCTCTGGTTACAATTGGTGTGGCTGCTGCCGGATGTAAGTCCGGATTAAGCTGCTGATCTGCAAAACCAAGATTTCCGTAAAATATCAGGGCAAGAGTACACAAAAGAAGCCCTGTTATTCCGGCTAAAGTCCATTTTTTTCTTGTTCTCTTCATCGCACTCTTCCCTCCTAACTTGCTCCTGCTCCCGGTTTTTCAATCACTCGGTTGCGAAGCTTAATTGTATCTTTTACTGTATAAGCTCTTCCACCCTGTTCTAAGCTTATCTGCACTGTTACAATATTATCTGTTCGTATTACATCAATTCCTGTAATGTATTCCGCCAGTAAATATTTATTTTTGCTGGCATTTGGAAATGGTACAGACACACCTGCAATATCAGCCCCCTTCAGAGCTCTGTAATAAAGCTTTCCTTCTGTGGTATCCAACCAGAATATCTCTTTTTTATCAATCTGAGATACTACACCAGTACCAGACGGATTCTGTATTTCTGAAATAGAATACAATACAAACTGATTACTGGATGCATCATAATCATCTAAATTATTACATTCCAATACACGGTCTTTCACCTGATTCATGACAGCCTGTGCCTCTGACTGTACATCTACCTCACTTTTGGCAAGCTGGAAATATTGACTTCCCGTAAATAGAAAAATGCTTATGGATGCCATCAAAATGCTTGAAATTGCCATTACAATGATAAGCTCCACTAAAGTAAAGCCTTTGTTATCTTTATTCAGTTGGCTCATTTTCATTGTATTATTCCACATAATGTTTTCCTGTACTTTCTACCATATATATGGTTGTTGCTCCATCGCCTTCTATTGTAAGAGTTTCATAATATGCATCAGCCAGAAAGCCTCCTGTGCTTTTCTTAAATCCAATGCGGATATAATCAAAAGTAGGAGTTACCGCTCCCGGTGTTCCCCCAGCCAGGTATCCTTCTTCAGTCACCTCTGCTTCCGAACCATCTGCCTGAACTACTGTACTAATCTTTTTCGCTTTAATTTTCACATTTGCTCCGGCAACCTTTGTGCCTCCCTGTGCTTCCAGACCAGTACGATTCATAGTAGCCGTTGTGCTGATTACCATAAAATAACCCTTATCTGTGCCATAAAGATATAAATATGGTGTATGTTCTTTACTCATGGTTTCCATCTGAACCTTATCCAACATTCCATCAATTTCTGTGACACACTTTTTGCTGTTACCATAACTAATATAGCTAACAGTCTGAATGGTTAATCCGGAAAGGAGGGCCAGTATAGCTAGTGCGATTATAATCTCTACCATAGTAAAGCCTTTATTATCTTTTACTATTTTCATCTTCTATCCCTCATTCTTCTTCCAGTTCTCATAAGTGATATAACTGCTGTAATCAACTGTTCCTGCTGCTCCTGCTCCACCGTCTGCCGGTCTTTCTTTTAAATATTTTACAAATACGGAACCTGTGTCTGCCACAAACATATCCTGCACATTCTGAGCATTAGCTGTAATCTGAAGTCCTGTTGTACCAAGAATAATATCTCCACCAGCCAGTACCATACCTTCAAAATTTGAATGTAAGGTTACATTTCCAGTTGCAATAATAATACCCTTACTGCCATATGAAAGTGCCTGTCCACTATCAAAAGTAAAATTACCATTGGTAATCCATACAGTTCCAAGACTTGCTCCTCCAGGAGATGTAATAACCTCCACTTTAGTTGTTCCATCCGGTATTCTGTCAGCAGAACCCATATCTGTTATCTTATCTACATCTACCAGACGATAGAATAAGGAATTGATTTCATTGAGATCACCACCAGCAGCTCTTCCTTTTTCTGTATCACTTAAACGTATACCACCAACATATCCTTCTGCCAGATTGCTGATAAGCCCTAACTGCTTTGATTTATAGGTCCTTCCATAGTTCACACCATAACTGTCAAAAAATGAGGAACTTTCTCCACTATTACCAATCTTAATATCCAGTTTATTAGTTGCTGAATCTTCACGGTATAATACATTACCAGATAATAAAAGCATCTGTCTGCCTTCATTTAATGTAATACCATTTTCAGATAAATAACTCTGCGCACTTCCATCTACTGAATTTTTCTTAGATGCATAATAAAGCTTTTGGAATTCTACTGCTGCATCATGGTCTTTAAAATTAAGATAGCAATAATACAGATTGGAGCCACTTTCCTGCAGATAATATCTGGTTAATGGATGAGTTGCATCCAGATACTCTGCTACTTCAAATTCCAGATAATCCTCATAGCCTTCCACGTCAAACATAAAGTCATCGCCATTTTCGAAGGTATAAGCAGTTCCTAATCCGCTATTTCCCATTGTAATAAAGCTCTTTGGCACGTAGTATGCCATCTGGTTACTCTTTACTGCCAAAGACTCTCCCATAAGAATATCTTTGTTGCTGACCTCATTTCCAGCCATATCAACAAAGGACTCACTTCCTCTGGAAATAAAGCTTCTTCCAGCTACTACTAAGTCATTAAGCCCTGCCATATTCAGAGTATTCTCTCTGCCGTTAATCAAAATAGCACTGCTGTATTTAGAATCTGTTGCTGGCAATTCTCCTGTAGAATAATCTTTTTTATAGTGATAACCATAATAACTTCCTTTTAGAGTAACACTTCCTTCATTGCCATTCATTTCCAAGTCGTCTTCTATATAAGTTTTGCCGCTAATAGCCAATGTGGAGCCTGTTGCTCCTGTGCTATTTGGCTCAATTTTAATATTCTGTGCCCATACATTACAGGATAACCCGGAAAGAACACCTAAGGCTGCATTACCGCCATTAGAAAT
>CAYTGQ010000095.1:0-8517 GCA_964437345.1 uncultured Lachnoclostridium sp.
CATACCAAAACCACCTGGTCCTCTTCCACCATTACCACCGCCAGGCCGTTGACCGTTTTCTGGCATATTTTCAGGGTGTTCTCCATTTTCCATACTTTCTTCGAAAGCATTACCTTCTGGAGGAGTCATGCCTTCTGGCATACCCTCAGGACGTTCTCTATTCTCCATATCTTCCGGGAACTCTCGATTTTCTGGAATTTCCATACCTTCCGGAGGTTCTAATCCTTCTGGCATTTCACCATCTGGCATACCCATTCCACCACCAGGCATACCACCAGTCATTTCTCCGGCGATTGCAGCAAGCTGTTCATTACCTTTCCAGAATGTATAGGTGCCTGATGTTAATTCAGGTGAAGAGTAGATGAAATAGGAGAATCCGTTCTCTACGTCATTTACCAGTATGGAATCACCAGCTTCATTTTTTAATTCAAAGAGTCCGCCATCAGTCTGGCTGGAGGCAAAATTAAATACTGCATAATTCTGATTGCTTTCGGAAATGCGGTCAAGCATATTTCCTGTAGCGATGACAGTACCGCCATTAATGTGTATTCCCATATCGGAGTCAATACCGGCATCAGCACTTGTGCTACAGGCTTCTGCAATTACGGTTCCACCATTAATAACAAGCCAGCCGTTGGAATCAATACCATCACCTTCACCGGTAGAACCATTTACTTTGATGGTCAGCTCACCACCATTGATAGTGGTAACGGAAACTCCATCTTCATTGGTATTTATACCATCATTGCCTGAGGTAATGTTGAGTTTTCCACCATTAATGGTCAGATGAAGTTCAGAATCAAGACCTTCATTTTCTGCAAGGATACTTAAAGTACCAGTTCCGTTTTCATCACCATTGATATTCATGGTCATTTTGGAGTAGAAGGCTCCATCATATTTGTGAAGCTTTTTGCTGTCAACAACTTCGGTGCCTGCTTCATTTAATTCAACAGATTTGTAGATTCTTGCTACATAAGAACCGGTTACATTATTAGTAGTCCCATCTGCGATAAGTACGTTTGCACCGGCAGCAGTAGTATCTACATCTTTGGTTGCAGCTTCAGCATCAGCAGAGCTACATTCATAAACATTATAAAAGATAACAGCTGGTGCTACAGAACAGTTGATATCGACACCATTTAAAATTAAAGTAACAACCGCATTTGGATCTTCTTCGGCATCTTCGCCTAAGTCCACAGCAATCTGTCCCGCAGAAAGACTTCCACTGAGTGCATAGCTGCCAGGTTGTGTAATGTGAATTACCGTATGTTCATCAGCTTCTGCCTGTGAGTGTTCGTCAGCTTCTGTTCCTTCGCCATAAGTAAAATCCTGTCCCTCCAGATAAAATACAATATCCTTTGCGGCATATACAGCACTGCTTGTATCATTTGAAATAGTATTACCGTCAACTTTGATTTCGTTGTCAGAAAGCTCGATTACAGTTGCGTTTTCAAAAGTTTTTTCTTCTGTAGTGGCATTGTTGTTGGTATCAGCTTCATTTCCTGCTGAATTATTACAGCCTGTCAATAATGCAAGAATACATACCAAGAGCAATGCTTTTTTTAACCATCGTTTCATTTTAAAAATCTCCTTTTTAACCAGTTTGCCCATTTCCCTATATACGTCTTTTCTTTTGTGACTTGCATGGTCTACAAAATGAGTTTATAATAAAACAAGAAGAAAAACAAGAAATTTTCAGATAAATGTAGCGAGGAATCAGCTTATGGACATGGTATTATCCTATTTATTAATAGCATTAGGTGTATATACATTAACTTTGGGAAGTGATGCCCTAAAAGGTGAGGATGGCAAATTGGTAGAAAGCCGTATGTTTGCGGCACTTGCCATTTGTAGTTCTATATGGAGCTTTTTCTTTGGTATTCTTTTGATTCAGACCGAAGCGAGAATGGCATATTTTTGTCGTTGTGCAGGAATGGTGGGAACCTTTGGATATTTAATTTCAGCAATTTATCTGCTTTCACACTGGGGTAATTTTAAAAAACCAATACATATGGGAGTTCGTCTGTTCTCTTTAACGGCAATTCTTTTATATCCATTTCTGATGAATTACGATAATGTTGTATATGAAAGGGCAGATTTCGGGATGTCCTATACTTTTGTGCCTAATATCTGGAACAGCTTATACAATGGGTATTGTTATATTTTCGCAATCTGTATTCTTTATATGGGAATTACAATGTGGCGGAAAGCAGAAAGAAAGAGAATACGTGTGCTTGGAAGGCATATGCTGATAACACTTGTAGTTGTATTTTTGGGAATGCTTTTGGATACAGTGTTTCCAATGTTTGGAATGGGTGCATTTCCGGGAAGCAGTATTACACAGGCACTTGGTGTTATGATTTCCCATAAGGCACTTCAATTTTCCAGAAAGAATAAGGTTAACATAACCAATATGTCTGAATTCATTTATTCTACAGTAGAAACGCCTGTACTCATTTATACAGAAAAGGGTATTCTGGAAATGGCAAATAACAGTGCCAGAGAATTTCTTGGATTACCAGAAACGGATTATGGTACAATTCCACTTTATCAGTTATTTGAACTGGATAAAGATATACTGAAGCACAGTGCTAACGAAGATAAACTAAAAATAGATACCAACTGCCTTGTAAGAGAGGCATATTGTCGTCTGGGGATTAATACCATTTATGATGGTTATAAAGATGTAATTGGCTATATTATCACAGTTGATGATTTGACCGATAAGATGCAGACAATCGAGGAGTTAGAAACAGCCAGAAGACGGGCAGATATGGCAAATCAGGCTAAAAGTGCATTTTTGGCTAAAATGAGTCATGAAATCCGTACACCAATTAATGCAATTCTTGGTATGGATGAAATGATACTTAGGGAATCCGATGAAGAACATATTTCAGGTTATGCAGTTTCTATTAAACAGGCAAGTAAAACATTACTGTCTATTGTTAATGATATTTTGGACCTTTCAAAAATTGAATCAGGTAAATTTACTATTATTTCAGATAAATATAATGTGCCTGAAATGATAGTGGATTTAATTGATATATTATCTGTGAAAGTAGAGGAAAAAGGTCTGGATTGGAAAATTGAACTAGATGAGAATATTCCAACCAGTCTGTTTGGTGATGAACTGCGAATAAAACAGATTATCACGAACATCATGAATAACGCAATCAAATACACAGAGGCAGGTCATGTTCTTCTTAGAATGGAATGGAGAGAAACAGGAGAAAGCCAGGGAGAGTTAGTTATTGAAATTACAGATACTGGAATTGGTATCCGTAAAGAAGATATGAAACGTTTATTTGATTACTATGAAAGAATTGACGAGAACAGAAATCATTTTGTAGAAGGTACAGGTTTGGGACTTACAATTACTAAGAATCTGGTAGAAATGATGGGAGGAACATTGACTGCTAACAGTATTTACGGCAAAGGTTCTTCTTTCCTTGTACGTGTGAACCAGAGAGTAATTGACGGGACTCCGATGGGTGCTATTGAAGAAGTAAGGAAGCTAAGAACAGATCAGAAAGTGGAAGAAGAATTATTTATTGCACCGGAAGCAAAGATTCTGGTGGTTGATGATAACATGATTAATCTTACGATTATGAAAGAGCTGCTGAAGCGAACAGAAATACAGGTTGAACTGGCAAGCAGCGGGGAGCTCTGCCTGAATATGATAAGACAGAAAGAATATGACATTATTTTCCTGGATCACATGATGCCTGTTATGGATGGAATTGAAACCTTGAAGAGAATGAAGCAGATGCCGGATAACAAGTCTAAAAATGCTACTGTTATTGTTCTGACAGCTAATGCTATTATGGGAGCAAAAGAAATGTATCTGGAAAACGGATTCCATGATTATCTTTCTAAGCCGGTAGACAGTATTGAGCTGGAAGGGGCTATTCGTAAATATCTGTCTAAAGAAATGATTCTTTGTGCAAAATAGACAAAAAAATAGTGCAAAAACAGACTAAAGTGCCAAAAAGGTTCATGAGCGATGAAAAGCTATTGAAAATTTTTGGCACTTGTGATATTCTGTAAAAGAAGTCGGAAACGTTTCCGGTATCGTTACCTGATAAGGTTTCCAAAACTTACATTTTCAAATTATAAGGAGAGGTAGTTATGAGAAAAATGAAAAAGTTAGTTGCTTTAGGATTAACTTTAGCAATGACAATGTCATTGGTTGCATGTGGCGGTTCTAAAGAAACAGAACAGGCAACAACAGAAACAGAACAGACAACAGAAAGCACTGAAACAGCAGAAGCAGGTTCTGTATATTACTTAAACTTCAAACCAGAAGTTGAAGAAGTTTGGAATGAAGTTGCAGCAGCTTACACAGCTGAAACAGGTGTTGAAGTTAGAGTTGTTACTGCAGCAAGTGGTACATATGAACAGGTATTAAAATCTGAAATTGCTAAAGAAGAAGCTCCAACATTATTCCAGATTAACGGACCTGTTGGTTACAACAACTGGAAAGATTACTGTGCAGATTTAAGCGGAACAGATTTCTATGCTGCATTATCTGACAAATCTTTAGCAGTGACTGGCGAAGATGGTGGTGTATACGGTGTTCCTTACACAATTGAAGGTTATGGTATCATCTACAACAACGCTATTATGGAAAAATACTTCGCAACAGAAGGTGCAGTAGTTGCATCTGTTGATGAAATCAATAACTTTGCTACATTAAAAGCAGTAGTTGAAGATATGACAGCTAAAAAAGCTGATTTAGGTATCGAAGGTGTATTCGCTTCTACATCTCTTTTACCAGGTGAAGACTGGAGATGGCAGACACATACAGCTAACTTACCTGTATACTATGAATACCAGGATAAGGGTGTAACAGATTTAGCTGAAATCGAATTTACATATAGCGATAACATGAAGAATATCATGGACTTATACTTAAATAACTCTTGCGTTGAACCTGCATTAACAGGTAGCAAGACTGTAACAGATTCTATGGCTGAATTTGCTTTAGGAAAAGTTGCAATGGTACAGAATGGTAACTGGGCTTGGAGCCAGATTGCTGGTGTTGAAGGTAACACAGTTGCGGAAGAAGACGTTAAGTTTATGCCTATCTACACAGGTGTAGCTGGAGAAGAAACTCAGGGCTTATGTATCGGTACAGAAAACTTCTTCGCTATCAACAGCCAGGCATCTGAAGCAGATCAGAAAGCAGCTATCGACTTCGTTAACTGGTTAGTAACATCTGATGCAGGTAAAGATTACATGGTTAATAAGTTAGGAAACACAGCACCTTTCACAACATTTGCTGATGATGAAAAACCTACAGATCCATTAGCTAAATCTATGCTTGCTTCTATGGAAAGTGGAAAGACAGCTGTAGCTTGGTCCTTCACAACATTCCCAAGCCAGACATTTAAAGATAACTACGGTGCAGCTTTACTTGAATATGCTAATGGTAATATGACATGGGATGATGTAAAAGCATTAGTAATTGAAGAATGGGCAGCAGAAAAGGCAGCAATAGCTGAATAATTGACAGTAACATTCCGACATAACGTATAGACTGATAATAAGGGGCGTTGCATAAGCAATTGCCCCTTTTATATGAACAGGAAAGGGAAGTAACTATGCAAAAAACATTGAAAAAATATGGTGCTATTTTTACAGGACCAACTTTAATTGCATTTTTCATTGCATTTGCAATTCCATTTGTAATGGGTATCTATCTCTCATTCTGTGAGTTTACAACAGTTACCAATGCAAAATGGGTTGGTATTGAGAATTATGTAAAAGCATTTTCTGAAAGACAAGGTTTTGGAAATGCATTTATCTTTACAGCAGCATTTACAGTTGTTTCTATTGTAACAATTAATGTATTTGCTTTTACAATTGCATTATTATTAACCAGAAAATTAAAAGGAACCAATTTATTCCGTACAGTATTTTTTATGCCTAACTTAATCGGTGGTATTGTATTAGGTTATACATGGCAGTCCATGATTAATGCTGTATTAGTTAATTATGGAACCACATTGGTTGCCAATGCTAAATTCGGATTTGTTGGCCTAGTCATTCTGATGAACTGGCAGATGATTGGTTATATGATGATTATTTATATTGCAGGGCTTCAGAATGTGCCACCAGAATTAATTGAGGCAGCTAAGATTGATGGTGCCAGCAGCTGGCAGATTTTATTTAAGGTTAAAATACCTATGGTAATGCCATCTATTACAATTTGTATGTTTTTAACATTATCTAACTGCTTTAAGCTTTTCGACCAGAACCTTGCGTTAACAAACGGTGCACCAATGCATAAGACAGAAATGTTAGCTCTTAATATTTTTAATACTTTCTATGGTAAGAGCAGTTATGAAGGTGTAGGTCAGGCAAAAGCGGTTGTATTCTTTATTATTGTTGCTGTTATTGCATTAGGACAGTTAAGAGCAACAAGAAGCAAGGAGGTTGAACAATAATGGGTAATAAGAAAATGGTTGATGGTATTTTAATTGCCATTCTTAGTGTACTGGTTGTTATCTTCCTTGCACCAATTGCATTTATTGTAGTGAACTCCTTTAAGGGTAAGTTCTTTATTAGTGAAGCGCCATTTGCACTTCCAACAGCAGAGACCTTTGTGGGTCTTGAAAACTATATAACAGGTCTTGAAAAGACAGGTATGCTTTCAGCAATAGGATGGTCATTTTTTATTACAATTGGTTCCGTGGCTGTAATTATTCTTTTGACCTCTATGACAGCATACTATATTACTCGTGTAAAATCAAAAATTACCTCTATTATTTACTATATGTTTGTATTTTCTATGATTGTGCCTTTCCAGATGGTTATGTTCCCTATGACTAAGCTGGCGGATATGCTTCATTTGAATACTCCGATTGGTATGATTATACTTTATGCTGGATTTGGTTCCGGATTATCTGTATTTATGTTCTCCGGTTTCGTAAAATCCATTCCATTGGAAATTGAAGAAGCTGCCATGATTGATGGTTGCAATCCATTGCAGAACTTCTTTATGGTAGTATTTCCTATTTTAAAACCTACAGCAATCACAGTTGCTATTTTAAATGCAATGTGGATTTGGAATGATTATTTACTTCCTTATCTGGTAATTGGTCTTTCTACAAAATATAAAACAATTCCGGTTGTTATTCAGATGCTGGTTGGTTCTAATGGTAACCGTGATATGGGTGCTATGATGGCTATGTTAGTAATTGCGATTATTCCAATTATCATTTTCTATCTGACTTGTCAGAAACACATTATTGAAGGTGTAGCTGCAGGTGCAGTTAAAGGCTAGTTATAGCCGGATTGCAAAAAGAGTAAAGCTATGCTAGAATTGCAAAGGTATACTTGCATTAGGATAATTTGGAGGGAATAAGATGGAAAGCATTACAATTAAAGATATAGCCAAAATGTGTAATGTGGGAGTTAGTACAGTTTCCCGTGCTATGAACAACCATCCAGACATTAATAAAGAAACAAAAGAGAAAATCATGGCGATTATTAAGGAATATAATTATGTTCCTAATAATAGTGCCAGAAATTTAAAACGTTCAGAATCGCAGTCTATTGCCATATTAATTAAAGGTATTTCCAATCCGTTTTTCAGTGATATGATTCGTATTATTGAAGAGGAAATACAGCGAAAAAAATATTCCTGTATCATTCAGCGTGTAGAAGATAAGGATAATGAAATTGATGTGGCAACAGCTCTTGTAAAAGAGAAACGATTAAAGGGAATTATTTTCCTTGGGGGTATATTTGGGCATACCAAGGAGAAATTGAGTCAGCTTACAGTGCCATTTGTATTAAGCACAGTTGGTCTGGTAAATCAGCTTGACAAAGAAATTTGCTCCTGTGTGTCTGTAGACGATTTCAAGGAAAGTTATAAAATGGTAGATTATCTTTGTAAGATGGGACATAAAAGAATTGTTATCATGTTACAGAATGTTGATGATATGAGTATTGGTAAGCTCCGCTATGGTGGTTATGTTCAGGCACTTAAGGATAATGGTATTGAAATTGATAAAGATCTGATTCGTACCATTGAAAAAGAAGGTAATCATTATACCATTCCAGATGGATATGAAACAACAAAGAAGTTGCTGGAAGATAATGTAGAATTTACAGCTCTATATGCCATTGCAGACAGCTTGGCAATTGGTGCGTGCAGAGCATTAATAGAAGCAGGTAAAAAAATTCCGGAGGATTATTCAGTAGCAGGCTTCGATGGTTTGGATATAGGAGCTTATTATAATCCAAGTCTTACAACCTTAAGACAGCCGGTAGAAGAGATTGCAGAGGCTACCATTAAGACATTGTTTGATGTAATTAAGAAAAAAGGGAGCCACAAGCATCTGGTATTTGAGGGTGAGCTTCTGGAAAGAGAATCTACAAGAAGATTATAAAAGCCATATGAAAATTTTCTTGAGTTTTCGTATTTTGCACATCACATAATGGGCGTTATCTTATAATATATGAATATGATTTTTCATTGAACTTTTATAAAGGTCAGCTTATGCCTCA
>CAYTGQ010000096.1:0-3877 GCA_964437345.1 uncultured Lachnoclostridium sp.
ATGGTAAGAAGACAGGAAGCACACCAGATGGACGTAAGGCTGGTCAGCCATTTGCTCCAGGTGCTAACCCAATGCATGGAAGAGATAAGAGTGGTGCTTTAGCATCTATGGCTTCCGTAGCGAAATTAAAATACAAAGATGCAGAAGATGGTATTTCTTACACATTCTCTATTATTCCTAAAGCATTAGGTAAAGATAAAGAAAGCAGAATTACACATTTAACAGCATTATTAGATGGATATTTCTGTGATAAAGGACATCATATTAATATCAACGTATTTGATAAAGAAACACTTATGGATGCTATGGATCATCCGGAAAAATATCCACAGCTTACAATTCGTGTATCAGGATATGCGGTTAACTTCGTAAAATTAAGCAGAGAACAGCAGTTAGACGTAATCAACCGTACATTCCACGAAAGAGACTAAGAAGAAAAGTAATAATAACCAGGTTGAAGGAAATCCTTCGACCTGGTTTGTATGCCGTTATAACGGTAGAATGTGAGGAACTATGACAGAAATAAAAGGAAGAATTCACAGCTTTGAAAGCTGCGGAACTGTAGACGGACCGGGCATTCGATTTGTAGTTTTTATGCAGGGATGTCCTCTGCGTTGCAAATACTGTCATAATGCAGATACATGGGCAACCTATGGTGGTAATTTGTACACACCAGAAGAGCTTATGACTGAAATTATAAAGTATAAATCTTATATGAGGTTTTCTGGTGGCGGTGTTACTTTTACAGGTGGTGAGCCATTACTACAGTCGGATTTCTTGAAAGAAGTGTTTGCACTTTGCAAAAAACAAGGCATTTCTATTGCTCTTGATACATCAGGATTCTTATATTCGGATAAAACGAAAGAAGTCATTGATATGGCTGATTTAGTGCTTCTGGATATTAAAAACTTTGATCCGGATGTATATAAAGATGTGACCAGTGTATCACTGGAGCCTACTTTGAAATTCTTGGAGCATCTTCGCGAAAAGAATATTGAATGTTGGATTCGATATGTACTGGTTCCAGGACTTACAGATAATCTGGATGCTATTGAAAAAATGGCACTGCATTTAAAGGAATTTCCAAATGTAAGCCAGATTGAAGTGCTTCCATTCCATAAGATGGGAGAATTCAAATGGGAAGAACTTGGAAGAGAATATGAATTAAAAGACACAGAGCCACCAACAAAAGAGTTAGTGGAACAAGTAAAAGAAATATTGAAAATGTCAGAGAAGTCAGTCCGATAGGATTGGCTTCTCTTTTAAGTACAGTCCGTTAGGATTGGCTTTTTCTCATAAGTTCATAGAATTCTGTTTCAGTAAGAATCTGGATTGGATAACCTTCTTCCTGATATCGGAGAGCTTTTTTCTCTTTACCGGAAAGGTTATCATTATTTACAATTTCATCTTCTTTCCACCCAACAATTAAGTAATTTACTTTAGTTGTCAGCTTATCTTCATTAATACCACCAAGTGTGGCAACCCACAGCATAGCTTCGCGACGGGACATATGTTTTAAGATACCAGTGAAGACAAAGCATTTGCCCTCAATCTGGCTTGCTGCAATTTGGTTAAATGGTTGTATATGTTCTGCTTTTAAACGCTTTCCAGTAGTAGTAAAGCTTTCTATGAATGCTTCCTCCGATGGAAAGGAGCGCTTCATGGTTTCACGCATACAATCAAAACATTCTTTGGTCATATGGCAGTCCTGCAAGGCACGATGAGCACCTTCAATATTTATACCGTAATAAAGAGCCATATCTGTCAGTCTGTGGTGGATAAATTCTGGAAACAGCTTCTGGGACAGTGGAAGTGTATCTACATAATCGTTGTCAAAAGCATTGTATCCATATTCTTTCATGGTCTTATTTAAAAACTGGATATCCAGAAGGATGTTGTGTCCTACCAGTGGCAGACTCCCAATAAAAGAAGAAAGTTTCGCCTCAATTTTTGAAAAATGTGGGGCAGTAGAAAGCATATCTTCTGTAATGCCAGTAAGTTTGCTGATATTCTCATTTAAAATATATTCATCTGGTTTAATAAGAGAAGAAAATGTGGATTCGATGTTATTATTCATTATTTTTAAGCCCGCAATTTCAATAATGGAATCCTTCTCAGGATTTAATCCAGTCATTTCTATATCAATAATCACATAATTGTGAGGAAAGCAAAGTAGTCGGTTCATTGATAGTGCTCCTGTTTCAAAATTTGTAAATATATTACTTGAATTAGTATATTATAAATACGGAGAAGATACAAGAAAGATAGAGGGAAAAACCATTATTGACAACTAAAGCAAGTTCTATTATAATGATTGCAAATTAAATTATTAAACCGATGAGAAAGACGAGTACATGATTACACTGATTTCCAGAGAGCAGCACATTGGTGGGAGTGCCATAATAAAGAATTCATGGAATGGACTTTTGAGGGCAGACCGAAAGAGAGATTTAGGCTTAATAAGTTTTTTTAGTAGGCTCTGATGGGAACTCAACCCTTTATCAATGAGCTTATGTGTCAGCATAAGAATGAGTGGGTGCTTTGGCATCAATTTGGGTGGTACCGCAGGATATAACTCTTGTCCCTTTATAGATAGGGATAGGAGTTTTTTTAATTTATAGAGCTAGGCTCTATAAATTAAAACACTTCATGTAGAAAGCACACTCGCACGAAAGGTATATGTCGCAAAAGCGACCGTGCTCGGCGCGAGAACTCTGCAAGCAGAGTTCTATTTTAATTCTCAGGATTATAGAAAGTAAAAAAATAGAAGGAGAAAAAATATGTCAGAAGAAAAGAAAATTTTGTACAGTGGTATGCAGGCAACAGGAAGCCTGACTTTAGGAAATTATATGGGAGCATTAAAGAATTGGATTACTCTTAATGAAGAGTATGAATGTCTTTTTGGGGTTATGGATTTACATTCTTTAACTGTAAGACAGAATCCAACAGAGTTCCGCCAGAATGCAAGAAAGCTCTACGCAGTTTATGTAGCAGCTGGTCTTGATCCAGAGAAGAACTGTATTTATTATCAGTCCCATGTTTCCGGTCATGCTGAACTTGCATGGATTCTTGACTGCTTCACTTATATGGGTGAATTAAACCGTATGACACAGTTCAAGGATAAAGCGGCAAAGCATGCAGATAACATCAATGCAGGATTATATACTTATCCAGTATTAATGGCAGCAGATATTTTATTGTATCAGGCGAATGTAGTTCCAGTTGGTGTTGACCAGAAGCAGCATCTGGAAATTACAAGAGACATTGCAGAACGTTTCAATAATATTTATGGTGATGTATTTACGATTCCAGAGCCTTATATCGGA
The DNA here is from genome assembly GCA_964437345.1 of uncultured Lachnoclostridium sp. Classification (GTDB taxonomy): domain Bacteria; phylum Bacillota; class Clostridia; order Lachnospirales; family Lachnospiraceae; genus CAYTGQ01. Next base: position 3,327 of record CAYTGQ010000096.1, read on the forward strand.
AAAGCTGGTGCTAAGATTATGAGTCTTCAGGAGCCAACTAAGAAAATGTCTAAATCAGATGAAAATCTCAATGCAACTATTTTCTTACTTGATGATACGGATACCATTATCCGTAAGTTTAAGAGAGCTGTCACAGATTCTGGAAATGAGGTCCGTTATAGTGAAGATAAGCCTGGTATCAGCAATTTAATGGATATTTATGGGGTTGTAACTGGAAAGAATAATGATGAAATTCAGAAAGAATTTGAAGGCAAAGGCTATGGAGACTTTAAGCTGGCAGTTGGTGAGTCTGTAGCAGATATGTTAAAACCATTGCAGACACGTTACGAAGAACTGATTAAAGATAAAGCATATCTTGACCGCGTAATCAAAGCTAATGACGAAAAGGCGCAGTATATGGCTAACAAGACACTTCGTAAGGTTCAGAAGAAGGTTGGTCTGACAGAGAGAATAAGATAAGTGAGTAGATTACTGTTCATAAAAGGCTGAAATTTTGTGCATACTATTTCTGAGGTGATGAAAATGATGAACCGAATATCAGAATTTTTTAA
>CAYTGQ010000096.1:3977-8306 GCA_964437345.1 uncultured Lachnoclostridium sp.
AAAAAGGTGGGACAACCATGTTATATATAATACCTGATTACTACAAAGAATTTACATGTACCGCAGATAAATGTGAGGATACCTGCTGTGCCGGTTGGCAGATTGTTATTGATGATAAAGCCCTGGCTAAATATAAAAAAGTTCGTGGGAATTTTATGGGGCGTATGCTTTGTTCTGTAAATTGGCGTACAGGTACATTTCGCCAAGATAAGGAAAAACGGTGTGCTTTCTTGAATGAGAATAATCTATGTGATTTATATACTAGTTTAGGAGAAAAAAGTCTTTGCAGAACCTGTAAAATGTATCCAAGACATATAGAAGAATTTGAAGGCAGCAGAGAAATTACCCTTTCTGTGTCCTGTCCGGAAGTGGCAAGAATATTAATGGAGAGAATGACACCAGTACAATTTCATGAATACGAGAAGGAAAGTGTGGCAGATGGAGAGGAATATGAAGATTTTGACCCATTTTTATTTTCTATTTTACAGGATGCCAGAAGTAAGATGATTGGGATTTTGCAAAACAGAGAGTTATCATTACAAGTGAGAACTTTGCTTATTCTTGGTATGGCTCATGACATGCAGGGAAGATTAAACAAACAGGAGTTATTTTCCTGTTATGACGTGATAGACAAGTATACTGGTAAAAATGCAGAGGAATATGTCATAAATTTACTTAAAAAAGAAGACAATTCAGAAAAAATGACAATGGTTGGTAAAGAGGCAATTCTTGGAAAAGAGTTATTTGGAAAGCTGTATGATTTGGAATTTCTGAAAGAAGACTGGTATGTGTTGCTTCGTGAAACAGAGATGCTTCTTTATGGAATGAAGAGAGACAATGATAGTAAAGAAAAGCAGGAAAATGAAAGCAGTCATAAAAAGAGCAGAAGAGACTATGAAGAATTCCAGAAAGAATTTAAAACATGGGCAAATGAAAATGTGGATATGGATATTCATTTAGAGCAGCTTTTAGTATACTTCTTATTTACCTATTTTCCAGGTGCCGTTTACGATGGAGAAATCTATGCCAAAGTACAGATGGCAGTGTATTGTACATGGATGATTCAGAAGTTGTGGACAGCAAGATGGCTTCGCAATGAAAAATCCTTGGAGTTAGACGAGATGACAGAGTTGGTTTACCGCTTTTCAAGAGAAGTAGAACATTCTGACGATAATCTGAAAAAAGTAGAAAAAATCATGGAGAAAAAGTGGTTTTTAAAAAATTAGTTTTATGGAAAGATGTTTTCTGAAATGCAGAAAGATAAAAAGAATGACGAATGTTAGAAAAACAAAAGTTAATATGATAAAAGGGTATCCTTCATAATATGCCTTTTATTATTCATTGACATAATTTAGTGCTTATGCTATTCTATTAATTAAGTTAATAAATTGCGAAGAGTTAAAGAGCAGCGTGGATGGAACAGACGAGGTTTCATTTATGTTGCTCTATTTTAATGTGATGAAACGAATAGGAAAGTGATTACTTAATTAGTGGAGGTATAAAAATGTATGATGTTGTAGTTGTAGGAGCTGGTATTATTGGCTGTTTTATTGCTCACGATTTATCCAAGCGTGATATAAAAGTGGCTTTAATAGATAAGGAAAGTGATGTTGCCAATCAGGCAACCATGGCAAATAGTGCAATTATCCATTCCGGTCATGATCCATTACCAGGAACAATGAAGGCTAAAATGAACTTAAGAGGCAATCAGATGTATGAAGAAGTTTGTCAGAAGCTTGGAGTGGCATTTAAGAGAACTTCTGCTTTTGTAGCGGCAACTTCTGAAGAGGAAGAGGCTGCATTAGACATTCTTTACAACCAGTCAGTAGAGAGAAATATTCCGGTTTCATGGCTTACAGGCGATGAGGCAAGAGAAAAAGAGCCAAATTTAAGCTCTAACGTGACAAAAGCTATTGAACTTCCTACAACAGGTATTATTTCTCCATGGGAAGTGTCCATTGCTTTGGCAGAGGAATGTGTTTTAAATGGTGTGGATTTAAGATTAGAAGAGGAAGTAACTGCCATTGAAAAGAAAGAAAATGGATTTGTAGTAACAACAGAAAACAGTACATACGAGACAAAATACGTTATCAATGCTGCTGGTGTTTATGCAGAAAAGATTTATGGTATGGTAACTGAAAATGAGGAATTTCATATTAATCCAAGAAAAGGTGAATATTTTGTCTTAGACAGATTAAAACAGCCATTGGTAGAAAGAGTTATCTATCCCGTTCCGTCCAGTGCAGGAAAAGGGGTATTGGCTGTTCCTACCGTTCATGGCAACATTTTACTTGGACCAAACTCTGATTTTGTAGAAGGTCTGGAAGAAAATAATAATACAAAAGAGCATTTGGACTATGTAAAAAAAGAGGTACAGAAAACGGTTACTAATATTCCAATGGATAAGGCAATCCGTAACTTTGCAGGGCTCCGTCCAACAGGGGATACCCATGATTTCGTTATTGAGGAATCTAAGAAGGTGGAAGGCTTCATTAACGTGGCTTGTATCGAATCTCCGGGAATTGCTTCTGCTCCAGCTATTGCAGAATACGTTGTAAATGAGATTTTAGCAGGAAAAGTTCCACAGGAAATAAAGTCTGAATATAAAAAGAGAACTCCAATTATAGATTTAAAAAAGGTTTCAAAAGAGGAAAGAGCCGAATTGGTTAAGAAAAATCCTGCTTATGGCAAGATTGTATGCCGTTGCGAACAGGTAACAGAAGGTGAAATTTTAGATGCAATTCACAGACCAGTTGGTGCCAAGACAGTAAAAGGTGTGAAGAAGAGAGTGCGTCCGGGAATGGGCAGATGCCAGGGCGGATTCTGTGAGCCATTAGTAGTAGATATTCTTGCAAGAGAGCTTGGCATTTCTCCTATGGAAGTGAAATTAGACAGCAGAGGCTCAAAAATGTTGGTAGAGGAAACAAAGGCATAAAGCCATTAAAAAAAGGATATCTGAATAATTGTGATTGCCCTAAAATTGAAAAGAGGGCGAATAATAGAAGGGAAAGTAATATGAAAGAATACGATATTATTATAATTGGAGGCGGAAGTGCCGGACTTGCCAGTGCAGTATCTGCCTATGAAAATGGTTGCAGAAGCATTGTAATTTTAGAACGTGACAAAGAGCTTGGCGGAATTTTATTACAGTGCATTCACAACGGCTTTGGGTTACATATGTTTAAAGAAGAATTATCCGGTCCTGCTTATGCAGAACGCTGGATTGATAAATTGAAAGAGCTTGGTATTGAGTATAAAGTAAACACTATGGTGACACATTTATCCGAAGACAAGGTTGTAGAATATGTAAACCCATCAGAAGGATATGTGGAAATCAAGGGAAAAGCTGTTATTTTAGCAATGGGCTGTCGTGAAAGAACCAGAGGTGCAATCGGAATTCCAGGCTATAGACCAAGTGGTATCTGGACAGCAGGAACTGCTCAGAGATACCTGAATATGGAAGGTTATCTGGTAGGTAAAAAGGTATTTATCTTAGGTAGTGGTGACATTGGTTTAATTATGGCTAGAAGAATGACCTTAGAGGGTGCACAGGTACTTGGTGTAGCAGAACTTATGCCATATTCCAACGGACTTCCAAGAAATATGAAGCAGTGTCTGGACGATTTTGATATTCCATTGTATTTAAGTCATACTGTAACAGATATCAAAGGAAAAGACAGAATGGAATCTGTGGTAATTACTCAGGTAGATGATAAATTCCAGCCAATTCCGGGTACAGAAAAGGAATTTGAGGCAGATACTTTATTATTATCCGTTGGTTTACTTCCTGAAAATGGTCTGAGTGAAGAAGCTTCGATTACATTACATCCAAGAACCAGAGGTGCGATTGTAAATGAAACATATCAGACAAGTGTAGAGGGTATATTTGCCTGTGGTAATGTTCTTCATGTACATGACTTAGTAGACTTTGTAAGTGAAGAAGGTAAGAAAGCAGGAGCATTTGCAGTAAAATACATAAAAGGACAGTTAAAATCTGGAAATGAAGCACCAACTAAGGGTGAAAATGGCATTGGCTATATCCTTCCACATAAGGTAAATCCAGAAAATGTGGAAGAGAGTATGGAATTTATGTTCCGTGTAACAAAGAATTTCAGAAAAGTGGTTGTAAAAGTATACAAGGATGGCGAATTATTAAAAGAAGTGAAACGTCCTCACATGGCACCTGCCGAAATGGAAAAAATCAAACTGACAAAGGCTGAACTGGAAGGGCTGAAGGAAAGCCTTGTGTTTACAGTTGAAGAATAAGTCTGGAATATAGAAAAGAATATAGCTTGAGAGTATAGCAGCTGTTGACGAATAGACAGGAAG
>CAYTGQ010000097.1:0-8265 GCA_964437345.1 uncultured Lachnoclostridium sp.
CTGTAAATACAGCTATGGAAGCAATTGATAAGATTCGTGATACTTCTACTTCTCATGAACGATGCAGTGTTATTGAAGTAATGGGACGTGATGCAGGTTACATAGCATTATGGTGTGGTATTGCCAATGGTGCAGAAGAGATTCTCACAATGGAAAAATACGATGGTAATCCTCAGAAAATTATTGACAGTATCATTGAAAAGAAGAAAATTGGTAAAAAGCATCATATCATCATCAATGCAGAAGGTATTGGACGTTCCCACAGACTTGCAAAACAGATTGAAGAAGCAACTGGTGTGGAAACCAGAGGTACGGTTATCGGGCACATCCAGCGTGGTGGTAATCCAACCTGTAAGGACAGGGTATACGCTTCTATGATGGGAGCAAAAGCGGTTGAGCTCCTTGTTGCAGGTAAGAGTAATCGTGTGGTTGCATATAAGCATGGTGAATATGTGGATTTTGATATTCAGGAAGCGTTAGCTATGAAAAAGACTCTGGATTCGGATATGTACAACATAGCTAAGAAACTGTCACGTTAGTAAAAAAGTAGCATTTCCTACTAATTATTTGGCAAAACTGAAAAAATGTGGTATGATAAAAGATACTTTGATTAAAATCGGAGTATCTTTTTTAGTTTAAGGAGATGAAGATATGAATCCGCGTGTTAAAAAGTTTCTGTCTTTTTACAAACCATATATGGGAATTTTCCTGACAGATATGCTTTGCGCTTTTGTAGTGGCAGCGGTTACGTTAATTTATCCATTGGTAGTAAGGTATATAACCAATGATTTACTGGTAAACTGTCCAAAGGATCAGATAGCAGCAGAGATTATTAAGCTTGCAGTTATGCTGATGGCATTGTTTATTTTAAATGCAGTCTGTAATTATTATATAACATGCAAAGGACATATCATGGGAGCCATGATGGAACGTGATATGCGAAATGAGATTTTTGAGCATTATCAGAAGTTGTCCTTCAGTTTCTATGATGACCAGAAGACAGGACAGTTGATGTCACGCATTACCAATGATTTATTTGATATTACGGAGCTTTGTCATCATGGGCCGGAGGATTTGGTAATTTCCATTATCAAATTTGTAGGAGCCTTTGTGATTTTGGTTGGTATTAATCCGTTGCTTACGGTATTGGTATTTATTTTTATTCCAATCATGTTTGTTTTTGCATTTATTATGAAAAAACGAATGAGAATGACTTCCAAAAGAAACCGTGAAAGGATTGCAGACATTAATGCACAGATTGAAGATAACCTTTCAGGTATCCGTGTAGTAAAATCTTTTGCAAATGAAGAAGTTGAGATTGAGAAATTTGGAATGGGTAATCAAAAGTTTCTGGCAAGCAAAAGTGACAGCTATCATGCTATGGCAGATTTTCATGTTGGACTTAATTTTTTTATTAATATGATTAATTTTGCAGTTGTAATTGGCGGTGGATTTTTCATTTTGAATGAAAAGCTTTTACTGACAGATTTGCTTACCTTCCTTCTTTACATTAATAATCTGATAGAACCGGTACAGAAGCTTATCAACTTTACAGAACAGTTCCAGAATGGTATAACAGGATTTGAGCGATTTATGGATATTCTGGAGGTGGAACCAGATATTGTAGATAAAGAAGATGCAAAGGAGCTTACAGATGTAAAAGGAGCAATTACATTTGAGAATGTGTCCTTTAAATATAACGATGCTTCCAGTGAGGTATTCCGGAATATCAGTCTGGACATTCCGGAGGGAGAATATGTTGCACTGGTAGGGTCTTCTGGTGTAGGTAAGACGACAATGTGTAGTCTGATACCAAGATTTTATGAAGCATCAGAGGGAAGAATACTGATTGATGGTAATGATATTACTGAGGTGACATTAAAGTCTCTTCGTAATAATATTGGTGTGGTACAGCAGGATGTATATCTGTTTACCGGAACTATTCTGGATAACATTCGCTATGGAAAAATGGATGCAACCAGAGAGGAAATTATAGAAGCAGCTAAAAATGCCAATGCCCATGACTTTATTATGGAACTTCCGGATGGTTATGACACAGATGTGGGACAACGTGGAGTTAAGCTTTCGGGTGGACAGAAGCAAAGACTTAGTATTGCAAGAGTGTTTTTAAAGAATCCGCCAATCCTCATTTTTGATGAGGCAACCTCTGCACTGGATAATGAAAGTGAAAAGGTAGTACAGGAGTCTTTAGAGAAGCTTGCAAAGAATCGAACAACGTTGGTAATAGCCCATAGACTGTCAACGATTCGCAATGCAAAAAATATTATTGTATTAACAGAAGATGGCATTGAGGAACAGGGAACCCATGACGAACTGATAAGACGAGACGGAGTATATAAGGGACTGTACACAGTGAGCCAGAGCTAATAACTTCAAAAAATCATAAAAGATGTATTTTTTTGCTTTTAAAATTGCAAATCATGTAGTAGAATGTGAAACGGGGTTATTGTTATTAAAAAAGGAGCAGGAAATGAAAGAGTTATTATTGGTTGATGGCAATGCAGCAGATCTGCAGGTAGAAAAAGAAATATTAGAGGCAGAATACAAGGTAAACTGTGTGAAAATGGATACTGAAATACTGGAGGTTCTGCAAGAAAGGGTAATTGACCTGATAGTAATGGATTGTGAGGTTTTAGAAAGGAGCAGTATTTTTTCTCTGATTAAGGGAGAAGAGGCATGGGAAGATATTCCAATTATTTTCTTGTCTGGAAATGAAGATAAAAATCTGGAGGCAGAATGTATTGAATTAGGTGCCCAGGATTTCCTTGAAAAACCTGTACATGGTGCGGTGCTTCTGAGCCGTATCAGAAGAATATTGGAAGTAGAGAAAAAGAAAAACGAACTTCAAAGACAATTGAACAGTAAAACAGGTGAAATGCAGCAGTTGGCTGATTACACAGAAGAATTACAGATATCTTCCAGAAAAGATGGATTAACAGGACTTTGGAATCGTGGATTTATGGAATCAGAGGTGGATGGATATTTAAAGACTGGCGCAGAAGGAACACTATTTATCCTGGATATGGATAATTTTAAAGGAATTAATGATAATTTTGGACATCTGGTTGGAGACTCGGTGTTAAAACAGTTTGCAAAGATTCTCACCTCATTTACCAGAGATAATGATATAGCAGGACGAATTGGTGGAGATGAATTTATTATTTTTTATAAGGGGCTGACTGACAGAGGTGTTGTTGAAAAACGTGCCCAGGATATTGTAAGTGCCCTTCAGACGAAGCTTCTTTGCCCTGATGGTGCAAAAAAAGTGGGAGCATCTATTGGTATTGCGACAGCACCGGATAACGGAACCTGCTTTTCTGATTTATATAAATATGCAGACAGAGCGCTGTATCATGTAAAGCAGGCAGGAAAAAATTCATTCCATTTTTACAATGGTGTAGAAAAAAATGAAAAAGACCTTGAAAAAAGCCGTGCGGTTGATATTTGTACCTTGAAGCAGATGATAGAAGAGGGTGAAGGAATCAAGGGAGCTTATCATGTAGCTTATGAAGGATTTCAGGATATTTATAATTTTATTCGCAGAAGTATCAGCAGAAATTACCGTAAGTATCAGGTAATATTATTTACGCTGACAGGAAAGAATAATGGTCTGTTGGAATCAGAAGAGCTTATGAAGGCAATGGTAAAATTGAAAGAAACAGTAACCAGTTCTATGCGCTGCGAAGATGTTGCAATGAACTATAGTGATTGCCAGTATGCAGTTATTCTGGTTGAAGCCAGTGAGGATAATGCTACCATGGTAGCAGAGCGTGTTGTCAGTCGTTGGAAAGAACTGTTGGAAGAAAACGAAAAAATTAATATATATTATGATATAGAAAAGGTTGAGCCAGGCAATAAAGAGTAAGACAGAAAGAATTGGAGGAAACATTTTGGCTGATTTGAAAAAAGAAATAGAAAAGAGAAGAACATTTGCGATTATCTCTCATCCGGATGCAGGTAAGACGACTTTAACTGAAAAGTTTCTGCTGTATGGAGGTGCCATTAATCTGGCAGGTTCCGTAAAAGGTCGTAAAACAGCAAAGCATGCAGTTTCAGACTGGATGGAAATTGAAAAGGAAAGAGGTATTTCTGTAACATCTTCTGTTATGCAGTTTAATTATGACGGATATTGCATTAATATCTTAGATACACCTGGACATCAGGACTTCTCAGAAGATACTTATCGTACTTTGATGGCAGCAGATTCCGCTGTTATGGTAATTGATGGCTCCAAGGGTGTAGAAGCACAGACAATTAAGTTATTTAAGGTTTGTGTTATGAGAGGTATTCCAATTTTTACATTTATCAATAAGATGGACAGAGAAGCCAATGATCCATTTGAATTAATTGATGAAATTGAAACAGTACTTGGAATCCGCACATGTCCTGTAAATTGGCCAATTGGTTCTGGTAAGAATTTCAAAGGTGTATACGACAGACAGACAGAAACTATTGCAAGATTTACAGCGGCAAACAATGGACAGAAGGAAGTAGAAACGGTAGAGGTTGCTCTTGGTGACAGCAATGTAGATGCGCTGATTGGTAAGGAAAATCATGACAAACTGATGGAGGATATCGAGCTGTTAGATGGTGCCAGTGATGAGCTGGATATGGAACGAGTACAGCATGGAAAGCTTTCACCAGTGTTTTTCGGTTCTGCTTTAACGAACTTTGGTGTAGAAACTTTCCTAAGACACTTTTTGGATATGACAACTTCACCACTCCCAAGAAAATCTGATATAGGTGAAATAGACCCATTTAGAGATGATTTTTCTGCTTTTGTATTTAAAATTCAGGCAAATATGAATAAAGCTCACCGCGACAGAATTGCATTTATGCGTATCTGTTCCGGTAAGTTTGATGCCGGCATGGAAGTGTTCCATGTACAGGGTGGCAAAAAACTGCGTCTTTCTCAGCCGCAGCAGATGATGGCACAGGAAAGAAAACATGTAGAAGAAGCTTATGCCGGAGATATTATTGGTGTATTTGATCCGGGTATTTTTTCTATTGGAGATACTCTTTATACAGGTAAGGACAAGTTCCAGTATGAAGGTATTCCTACTTTCGCTCCAGAGCATTTTGCAAAAATCCGTCAGGTAGACACCATGAAGAGAAAACAGTTTATCAAAGGTGTTGAGCAGATTGCCCAGGAAGGGGCAATCCAGATTTTCCAGGAGTACAATACCGGTATGGAAGAAATCATCGTAGGTGTTGTAGGTGTACTTCAGTTTGATGTATTAAAATATCGTCTGGAGTCTGAATATGGTGTAGAAATCCGTTTAGATCCACTTCCATATGAGCATATCCGCTGGATTGAAAATAAAGATATTGATGTAAGTAAGATTAGTATTACTTCTGATGCGAAGAAGATTAAAGACTTAAAGGGCAACCCGTTGATTGTATGTACACATCAGTGGAGTATTAAGACAATTCTTGAACGTAATGAAGGCCTTGAACTCAGCGAATTTGGAAGAAACTAAGCTTTTGTTTATTTGTAAATAAGATAAAGAAAACCTCTGAGGGAATATTCAAAGGAAATATTCTTTCAGAGGTTTTTTGAATAATTATGTTATGGCAATGGCTAACAGTAGGTGTATCTGTTTTTCCCGTTTGCCTTAGAATAGTACAAGCGTTCATCTGCTGTGCTAAGAGGTTCTTCGCTGGAAGTATTGTCAGCAATGCCAAGACTAATAGTAATAGTAGTATCCTGACTCCAGCTAAGAGATTGAATAGTTTCGCGAATATGTTCTGCAAGCTGGCAGGTTGTTTCGGGACTGGTGTTAGAGCATACAATACAAAATTCTTCACCACCATATCGATAGAACCAGCAGTCATTTGGTAATAACTTCTTTATAGTCTGTGATACTTTAGCCAGGACCTCGTCTCCAAACTGATGTCCGTAGGTATCATTACAACGCTTGAAATTATCTATATCAAACATGATGATGGAAAATGGCATGTGATTAGTCATAACAGTATTGTATGTGTAATCAAAATGATGACGGTTATATATTCCGGTTAATCCATCAACGCGATTTTTATCAACGGACTGCTTTATGATAAGCAGAAAAATTAGTATGATAACTAAAATAAGCACAAATTGCATGAGAATCTGCGATTGTAATTGGTTGGCATAAGCTAGGACGCTTATACTTTGATTCAATGAGTGGAAAGAATAGGATATAAATGTTGCCAGACTTTCAGTGCAGGATTGAAGCAACTCGGGATATTCAGCAGAAAGTATCAACTCGTAGGCATCAATACGGATATCATCAATCTGGTAAATACGACATAATGTGATAATGTCTGCCAGGTGTTGTAATTCTAAATTTTTGTAATTATGTTTTTCACAGTAGGATATTAATGAACGCGTTTTCATTAAAGCATCATCTAATTCGCCTATAGCCAGAAGGTATTTACTATAGACATCCAGATAAGAAATATGGGTGCTGAAGAGTGGACTTGGTGTTGTGGACAAAAAGGTTGGAAGAGCAGAGAGAATAGCATTGCAGCTTCCATAGTCCTTTTGAAGCAGATAGCAGCGTGCCTGAACTACCTGTGCCAGATAACCATACTCACTGATGAGGTTTTCTGTAGTGTGCTGGTACTGTTTGGAAAGCTCTAAACAGTTAAGGGCATCAGAAACAGAACCATCACGAGAGTGGATGTCAGCAAGAGTAATATAGCAATAATATTGGATGGCAGAGTGCTGATTTGGGTCATCTATTTCTAAGGTAAGAACATCCTGAATGATGGTCTTAGCATTATTAAATGCACTGATAGAAATCATTGCCTGAGCTAAATTTAATTGGGTAAGTGCTAAGGCATAATGGTTATCAGCCTGTCCGTAGTAATAAAGGGCATGACCAATATACTCAAAAGCAAGTGAATGTTCCTGAGTGGAAAAATAGTAATTATATAATCGTTCTGAACAAATTCCTTTCTCGTTATCAGGAAGATAGGCATTGTTCAAATATGTATTAAGCTTATCAACACTAGAAGAAGACAATGGATAAGAAAGACTTTCATCATATGCAGTAAATTCTTCGCAAATTCGTTTGCTCTGAATTGAAAAATGTATTTGTATAATACCAAAAAATATAATAGTGAAAATTAAAAAATGAAGTAGTAAGTGGAAGGTATACTGTTTTCCACTCTTTTGTACCCATTTGAAAACAAGTGGATGGGATTTTATCTTGGAAAGTGTCATATAATTCCTCCATAATGTGTTAATTATTAGTCAAGATAAATAGTTGTGTCTGATAGAGTTTGACATTTTTCGACAAAATTATACCTATAATATATCATAGATTGCACCAAGGTGAAAGGAAAAAAATTTGCAAAATGAGTAAAGTGTGGTATACTAATTTTAGATAAGCTATGTAGTTCAAAGGGGGCTTTTATATGAATAAAATCATTACACTTACGAGACAGTACGGCAGTGGTGGAAGAGAAATCGGTCGAAAGCTGGCTGATAAATTTGGAATCAAGTTTTACGATAATGAACTGATTTCAAGAGCTGCAAAAGAAAGTGGTTTTGCTGAAGCGGCATTTGCAAAGGCAGAGGAAAAAGCTTCTAATAGTTTGTTATATTCACTTGCAATGGGAATGAATTCTTATGGAAGTCAGGATTTTGGATTTGCAGGACTGTCGTTGGATGACAAGATATTTCTTGCACAGTCTAATGTAATTCGTAAGGTCGCAGAAGAGGGTCCATGTGTTATTGTGGGAAGATGTGCAGATTACATACTGAAAGAGAGAGAAAATGTAGTCAGTATTTACTTACAGGCCAGCATTGATGCCCGTATTAAGAGGGCGGTTCAGCTTTATGGAATTTCAGAACAGAAAGCAGCGGAAGAAGTTCTGAAGATGGATAAGAGAAGGGCAAATTACTATAATTACCATACCAGTGAAAAATGGGGTTATGCAGGTAATTATGATATGGTTTTAAGAACAGACGAGGTTGGTTTGGATAATGCTGTTGAGTTAATTGCTAAGTTTGTGGAAATGATGAAATAATACCAAGGGTCTTAAGGACATACGTTTTGTACGTGTACAAAAAAGTATGTCTTTGAGACCCGCAAAATATGAGAAAGTAGCCTGATAAGGCGGATTTCGAATATTTTTAGGATTGCGGAAGCACAGAGTGCGGAGCAATCCGTATGTATTAGATAAAAAGATGAAATAGAAAGAGGAATTAAGAATCATGGGAAAGATTAGAACAAGATTTGCACCAAGTCCAAC
>CAYTGQ010000098.1:0-8201 GCA_964437345.1 uncultured Lachnoclostridium sp.
CGGCGGTGAACGCGGCCAAGCGCAGCATCGCGCTCAACGGCGTGTCGGCTCAGGTAGCGGCAGCCAACGGATTCGCAGCAGCGAGGGCCGCGAGCGTGACCAACAACAGCACGACCAACGACAACAGGTCGTACTCCTCGCCCGTGACGGTCAGCATCCAAGCAACTATCCGCGAGGACGCCGACATCACGAAGCTGGCGAAGGAGATCAACAAGGTACAGCAAAGAGCACTCAGGGCAGGAGGCAACGCATGATATTCGACGGATACGATTTCAGCCACCTGCTCAAGGTGGAGAAGATACGCAGGCCCCTCATGCCCCACGTCTCCAACGACACCGTCTCCGTGAACGGCGACGGCGTGCGCACCTCCTCGGTCAGGCTGGAAGCCGGGGAGATCGAGGTCGAGGTGCGCATCATCGAGAGGAGCAAGGCGGACTACGAGAGGGCCAGACGCGAGATCGGCGGCAGGCTGTTCGGCAGGACCGCCCGAAAGCTCGTGCTTCACGACGCACCCGACATCTACAACATGGCCTACGTTAAGGACTCGACCGACATCGACAAGCTGCTCAACACGGGCGGCGTGACCCTTCGCTTCCACTGCGACGACCCCGTGTCCTACGGCATGGAGCAGTCCCGCACGTGCGAGGGCGGCACCGTCTGGTGCAACGTCGGCGGCAACTATCGCACGGCACCCGTAATCACCGTGACCACCGACAAGTCCGACGCCGTGGTGTACTCCGACGGCGCTCCCATGGCCGCGCTCGGGACGCTCACGGGCGAACAGCCCCTCACGTTCGACTGCGTTACCCATGAGGTAACCAAGGGCGACGCCGTGGTGAAGATGTCCATATTGGACGACTACGCGGAGTGGGAGCCTGGCACGCACGCCGTGGCGTGCGACCTCCCGTTCGAGGTCAGGTGGGTTGAGCGATGGCTGTAAAGTTCCTCGTCTACACCCGCTGGCACGAGTACGTCTGCGAGCTTACGGCGGTTGAGGAGGCCGAGCACCGGCAGGAGATCAACCGGCAGGACACGCTCACGCTGGGCGGCAGGTTCATCCTCGCCAAGGGAGACCGCATCCTGTGGAGGGACGGCACCCGCTGGTTCGAGCACGTGGTCAACGAGGTCGACCAGTCCCATGACGGGGGCGAGGAGATGGAGTACGTCTGCGACCCTGCCCACATGGCCGACCTCCGCGCCGACCACATCGACCTGTGCGTGGCAAACGACATCACCGCCGAGAAGGCTTTGGAGCTGGTGCTGGGCCAGTCCGCCTCATGGGAGGTGGGCGCCGTGGACGACTTCGGAGTGAACTCCATCACCCTCAAGAAGATGTCCGCCTACGAGGCCCTGTTGGAAGTGGCGGGCACGTGGGGCTGCGAGATCGAGCCGGTGTTCGAGCTTGACGCCGAGGGAGTCACCACCCGCAGGATCAACCTGCGCAAGCAGATCGGCTCCGACAACGGCGTTCGCTTCGAGTACGGCCACGACATGAAGGGCGTGCGCAAGCAGGTCCTCTCCGACGACGTGATCACCGCCTGCTACGGCTACGGCAAGCAGCTCGACACCGAGACCGACGGCGAGAAGGACTCGCTCACGTTCTCCTCCATCAACGGGGGAGTGCCCTACGTGACCGTCGAGGACTCCGTTCTCGACATGTGGGGCATCCCGGACGGGCAGGGCGGCAAGAGGCACGTGTTCGGCTGCTACGAGAACGCCGACTGCGAGGATGCGCAGCAGCTCCTAGACGAGACCAAGGCGCACCTCTCGCAGTATTCCACGCCGCAGGTCAGCTACGAGACCGACCTTCCCTTCGCGTCCCTCAAGGGCGCGAGGCTGGGCGACACGGTTCAGGTCATCGACAGGGACTTCACGCCCGAGCTTAGGCTTGAGGCCCGCATCGGCGCCATGGACCGCGACCTGCTCTCGGGCGAGACATCCAGCTGCACCTTCGGCACCGTCGTCTCCGTGCTCCCCGACGTGTACACCCGCCTTTTCGCGGCTGCTCGTCAGGCAGGGGCAAGCGGGACGGTCACGGCCGCCTCGATCATGTCGGGCATGAACACCCTCTACAACACGGGCGGCTCGTACATCTGCAACCACGCATCGCTCGGGACCATCACGGCCAACGTGCCGCTCGACGCCGACGGCAACCCCACCGTGACGGAGGGGACCTTGCTGGCGACGCGCATCTCCAACGGACGCCTGTACACGGCGACCTCCGTTGACTCCAACGGCGCGTGGGTTTGGAGCGAGGGCGAGTTCGTGATCGGTTCGGGGACGCTGCGCGAAGTGGACGGCTCCCTGTACTGGAACGACGTGCAGATAGGTTAAGGGGGTGAGCGCATGGAGATGATCTTCCTAGATTTGGACAAGCGGCCCACCTCGCAGCCGCCAGTGTCGCTGAGGTTCGGGGAGCGTAAGGCGGTCGACGTGATCGCCGTAGTTACCGACCACGGCTGCGAGCTCGACCTCTCCCCGTACTCGGTCAGGTTCGAGTGCCGGTTGAGGGACGGCCCCGTGACCGCAGGCTGCGAGGTCAGCGGAAGCTACGCGGCCTTCACCGTGCCGCCCGAGATGGCGGCGCAGACGGGCCAGTGGGACGCCTACCTCTCGCTTGAGTCCGAGGGGATGAGGACCACCACGAACGATTTTCAGGTAAGGACGATTGCAGGAAAGGAGGGACGCAGATGCAGCCGATTCGGATAAGGCTCGACCTTAACAAGGAGCCGCAGCAGTTCGACGTGATCCACGTGCGCCAGGGCGAGCTTAACGCCGTGACCATCGAGGCCGAGGTCTACGACAACGGAGCCGAGGTCGACCTGTCGCAGTACGTGGTGCGCTTCGAGTGCAAGCACGTCGACGGCAAGATGCACGAGGACGACGACCAGCTCGACGTGTCGGGAAACGTCATCACCTACAAGGTGCATGAGCTTGTCGGTGCGGTCGAGGGCGTCATCGAGACGGCCTACTTCTCGCTGAACGTCGAGAACGAGGACGGCAGCAAGGACCTCTACGCCACCACGCAGACGTTCTACCTGGACGTCCTGCCGAACGCCTGCCAGGAGGGCGCTGGGATCACCCAAGCCTACTCCTCGCAGATCGAGCAAATGCTCCGCTACTGCTACGACACGTTCACCGAGAACGAGGCGGACAGGCAGCAGACGTTCGATGGCAACGAGGCCGCAAGGCAGGCCGAGAGCGAGCGGGCCGTCGCACGCGCCGACCATGCGGCATCTGTCGTAGAGGATGCGCTTGCAGGTGATCTCACGCCAGCCTTCTCCGATTGGCTCGACAGCCAGAAGGACGTCGAGGGCGGCGTGGTCAGCTACGAGCAGCACCAGATCGACATTTACAACGCGGGCACGCCAGATGACGAGACCATCGGGAAGAACGAGAGCAACGAGCTGTACCTCAAGACGCCCGTTATCTACTCGTCGCCGTTCAGGCCGCTCGACGACTTCAACGTGCAGACGGGCGCTTTCGCCAACGCGGGGGCGGGGTGGAACACCTTCGCCTTCCCCGAGCCCTTCGAGGGCGTGCCGATGGTCACGTGCGCGGCCGAGGGCTTCACGGTCGAGGTCAAGGGCGTCACGGCTGAGTCGTTCATGTACAGGCTCCTGATCGGCGCTTCGGCGGAGCTGTCGACATCCAAGACGACGCTCTACCGCGCCGAGACCCCGAGCAGCACCAACCGCTACGTCATGGCGCTCTCGTACACCAACCACACGTCCGCGTTCAACGTGCTCACCGCAGCGTCCCTCACGGGCGGCGGCTCCGAGACCACCGCGGACGCCGTGGAGGTCAAGTACATGGCAATCGAATACGGAGGAGATGAGTAAATGAAACAGAGTCAAGTTGACTACATCAACTTCCGGTACCTTTTGAAGGGGAACTACCGGAAGGGCGTTCATGCGCTGAGGTCCATCCTCGCCGACGGCGGGCAGGCCAAGGCGTTCGCGGAGAACCCCGCGGCGGTTGCCGTGGTGCTCTCCTACGACAAGGAGAACCCCGACAAGAACGCCGAGGAGCTGTACGAGCTGCTTACGTCCAGTTCCGTCGCGGACCTCGCCGCCGCCACCTACATTTGCAGCACCTACGGCGTGACCACGTTTGCGGAGCTGTACGCAGACGACGAGGCGCTGGCCCAGCTCCTCGAAGATTCCTCGTCTATGAACGCGGTGGCGGCGTCGAGCGCCGCCATGGAGGCGCTTGTCGCCGATGACGCCGCGTTCTCGCAGGCTTGCGAGAGCGAGGCGGCTATGACGGCCATCGCGGCCAGTTCAGGTGCTATGGAGATCGTCGCGGCGTCGGCTACCGCGATGAACGCGGTCATCGCGAGCGATACCGCCCTGTCAGCCGTGACTTCGAGCAGCGTCGCGATGGACGCGGTTACGTCGAGCAGTACCGCCATGGGCATCGCGAGCAGGTCCGCGACGTTCTGCCTCGCCGGCATCAACGCCGGCTACGCGCCCGCCCTCATGGCGAACGCGACGGCGGGCGCGACGATCTCGGCGGACGCGTCCTGCATGAAAGCGGTGGCCGCGGACTCCTCCGCCCTCACGGCCTGGTGGGACTCCGCCAACTTCTGGGCGAACGCGAAGGCGGCGAGCGCGGTCATCGCGGCGAACAATTCCTCCTTCTCGTCGCTCGTCGGCAAGAAGAAGAGCTTCGCCGTCGGCAGCTACGGCAGCTTCGCCTTCGTGGTGGTCGCCGTCGGGCACAACGCCACGTCCACCGGAACCGCCGGCATGACCTTCCAGAGCGAGAAGATCGTCACCACGCAGCAGATGAACAGCTCCAACACGACGACGGGCGGCTGGGCCTCCACCGCGATGCGCACGTTCCTCTCCGGGACGCTGCTCCCCGGCCTGCCGAGCGAGGTGCAGTCCGCGCTCGCCACGACGACGGTGAGTTACAACACGGCAAGCGGCTCGTCCTTATCGACCTGCTCAGACAAGCTATGGTTGGCTTCTGAGAAAGAGGTCTTCGGCAGCTCGTCATACGATTCTGCGGGAACCCAGTTCGCATACTTCGCAGACGGCAACAGCAAGATCAAGAACAACGGCTCCTCTGCGAGCGGCTGGTGGCTGCGCTCCGTCTACAGCTCCACGTACTTCCGCAGCGTGTACTCGGACGGCACGGCGATCTACGACGATGCCAGCGGCTCCCACGGCGTCGCCCCCTGCTTCTGCATCTAGCAATCCCCTAACCCGCCCGATACTTCGGGCGGGTGCACCGAAAGGAACACGATGTCGGTCCCGAAATCCCGAAGGGGCGAGAGCTCCATGCAGTACATAGACACGGCCATGAAGATCGCCGCGAACGTGCTGGCCTTCGCCAACGGCCTGCCCAAGCGCATGAGCGCGACGATGGTGAGGGCGCTCTTCGACTACGCGCAGGAGGGCGTCTACCACGTCAAGTCGGCCAACAGGGTCTACGTGAAGGACGACGCGACCTACGAGCTTCGGCGGGGCCACCTGCTGGAGGCGATAGGCTGCTTCGACCACGTGGCCTACCTGCTGGAAATCCTCTACGAGCACGACCTGAGAAGCGGCAAGGAGCCGAACGAGAACCGCTTCCTCGGCTTCGCAAACGACATCGAGGAGGAGCGCCGCCTGATACGCGGCGTGATGAAGAAGGACGCGGGCGCGAGGCAGGCCGCGGGGGAGCATCCTGATGGTTAGGCGGCCCGAGGGGTCCTGCGAGCAACTGGTGGCTGCGCTCCGTCAACAGCTCCACGAACTTCCGCAACGTGAACTCGGACGGCACGGCGAACAACAACAATGCCAGCAACTCCAACGGCGTCGCCCCCTGATTCTCCAAGTCAACGGGGGATCCTGACCCAGTAGCCCGAGAGGCGAAGACTGCTTGTTGATTTTTAGAAGGAGGGTGCTTCCCGTCATGCGAGACGAACCTAACGAATCATTCGCGGCCTGCTTCACGCTCGCGCACCTCATGGAATCAGCCCGCGTCTGCGCCAGGGGGACGAGGTGGAAGAGGCAGGTGCAGATGTTCATGGCCGACAGGCTGGTGAACTGCGCCAAGCTCCACCGCGAGCTCCACGGCGGGACGTACCGGCCTACGCCGGCGAGGGGGTTCCGCATCGTGGAGCGCGGGAAGCCCCGCGACATCCTGCCCGTGAGCTTCCGCGACCGCGTGGTGCAGCGGTGCCTCTGCGACCACGTGCTCGTGCCCGCCGTGCTGAGGGCCATGTCGCCCGACAGCTCGGCGTGCATCGAGGGAAAGGGCCTGTCCTACGCCTTCGGCAACGTGAGGCGAATCCTCGACGCCGCGCCCTGGGACGGCTGGGCGGTGCAGTACGACTTCAAGGGCTACTTCGCGTCCATCCCGAGGGCGCGGCTCATGAAGGCGGTCGAATCGCTCACGCCCGACCCCCGCGTCAGGGCGCTCGTCGCCACGGTGACCGGGCAGGGCGACGGCTTGGAGCTCGGCAGCCACGTGAGCCAGCTTCTCGCCACGTACTACCCCGACCCGATGGACCGGGCGGTGGCGAGGCTGCCCGGATGCGTCGGTATGCACCGCTACATGGACGACGGGCTGGCGGTGTTCGCCGACAAGGCCCGCGCCAAGGCCGCCAAGGAGGAGATCGTGCGGCTGGCCGAGGGCCTGGGCCTCACGGTCCACCCGTCCAAGACCAGGCTCGTCCCCGTGCGCAGGCCCGTCGTCTTCTGCAAGGCGCGGTTCCGCAAGCGGGAGGGCGGGACCACCGTGAACGTGAGGAAGCCCCAGTCGAGGCGCAGCGTCAGGCACCTGCGCGCCGCGCTCAGGCTCGGGGTGGACAACCGCGAGGGCGTGATCGCGTCGGTTCTGGGCTACCTGAACCACGGCGACGCGGACCTCACGAGACTGATAGAAGGAATGTAAGGAGGAAAAACATGCTCATCAACGGCATCCAAGCAACCCACAACTACACCCAGGGCAACCAGCTCTTCCTCGTGCTCAACTGCACGGCTGAGGAGGCCCTCGCCATCGACACCGCCCACGTCAAGGTCACGACCGACGCGGGCGACCTGGCCGAGGAGTACATCGGCTGGGCCAAGCAGTCCGTCATGGTCGACGCCAACACGGGCAGCGTGACGCTCGTGTGCTACCACGACGAGGACGGCACGGGAGCGGCGGTCAACGCCCTCGCTTCCGAGCTGATCGCCGAGAAGGCGAGGAACGCCGACCTGCAAGCCCAGGTCGAGGAGCAGGCGGCGGCCATCGAGGAGCTGGCCGCGATCATCGCCGAGATGGAGGTGTAACCCATGGCTAAGTATTACTACGGCCGCATCACCCGCGGCAAGCTCACCATCGAGGAAGTGCCCGCTAAGTGGCGCGAGGCCGTGCAGGCGCTCATCGACGCCGAGTAATCGGCACCAACTAAGGACATGACCAGCCCCAAAGGGGGGCTGGTCAAGATAACAAGGAGGTAATTCCTATGGCAGAAGAAAAGAAGTATCTTGGCCAGTCCGGCGTAGCGGTTATCCGCGACTGGGCTAACGGCAAGTTCGTCGAGCAGGAGGAGGGCAAGGGTCTTTCCAAGAACGACCTGACCGACGCGCTGCTTGAGAAGATCAACGGCGTCGAGGCTGGCGCCGAAGCCAACGTCATCGAGGAGGTCCAGGTCAACGGCTCCGCCCTGACCGTCTCCGAGGGCAAGGTCAACGTCGTCGTCCCGACCAAGACCAGCGACGTCCAGAACGACTCCGGCTTCATCACCATCGACCAGGTTCCCGAGGGCGCAGCCGCTTCCACTAGCGCACCGCTGATGGACGGCGAGGCGGCAGTCGGCACCGAGGCCGGCTTCGCTCGCGGCGACCACCGTCACCCGACCGACACCTCCCGTGCGGCCGCTGCCGACCTGGCCGCCGAGATCGACCGCGCCAAGGCCGCCGAGCAGGCCAACGCGACCGCAGCCGCTACTGCGCAGGCCGCAGCCGAGGCCGCTTCCAAGCTGGCATCTGACAACAACGCCGCCATGGGCGAGCGCGTCGCCACCATCGAGGGCGACTACCTCAAGAGCTCTGACAAGACCGCCCTTGAGACCAAGATCACCGAGGCCCAGGCCGCAGCCGAGAAGGTCGCAAACGACAACAACGCCGCGGTAGTCGCCCGCGTCGCCACCATCGAGGCCGACTACCTCAAGGCCGCCGACATCGAGAACATGGCAACCGACCAGGAGGTGGCCGACTCCG
>CAYTGQ010000099.1:0-8082 GCA_964437345.1 uncultured Lachnoclostridium sp.
TGTTCATGGTAAAGTGCCTGATAATCTTCGCTGTAATCTTTACATTTTGGTTCTGGACCATGGTATGTAATAATACCTTCACAGCCATATTCAGAAACACCAAGGCAGATATTTGGATGTTTTTCATGGAAGTTATCAAGCCATGGACCATTGTCTTCCATCTTTCCGCCATACCATCCAAAGTAATGGTTGTAGCTTTCTGTATCTGTAATGTAATGCATTGGACCATCTACCGGTGTAAAGGATACATGTGCAATTGTTGTCAGGCGTGTTGGGTCCATTTCTTTTACAAGTGCATTTAATTCTTTATGATTTTCTACTAACTGTTCAGAAATACCACCGATTAAGATTTCGTTACTGATTCCCCAGAAGAAGATTGATGGATGGTTGTAGTTCTGAACTACTAATTCTTTCATCTGGCTGATACAGTTCTGATGAGCATTAGGGTCCTTGCTCATGATACTGATAAATGGAATTTCTGCCCAGTTTGCAAAACCTAATTCATCACAGACATCATAGAAATCCTGTGAATGCTGATAATGAGCAAGACGAATTGTATTAGCGCCTAATTCTTTGATAATTAATGCATCATTTAAATGATCTTCATAAGTAAGTGCATTACCTTTGTACATAATATCCTGATGACGGGATACACCACGAAGTGGAGTTTCTACACCATTAAGGATAAATCCATTTTCTGGGTCACAGGAGAAGCTTCTTACACCAACACGTGTGCTGATTTCATCGTAAGCTTCATTTCTTCTCTGTAATAATGCTGTTACTGTATAAAGATATGGATTGTCGATATCCCATTTTACTGCATCCGGAACATAGATGGAAACTTTTGTTGCATCTGCCGGACGGCAAGCATAACCAACTTCTTCGCCATATTCATCAACGATGCTGTAAAGAACTGTAAAGTTTTCATCTACATTCTTCACAAATGTTTCGATTTCGAAAAGAGCTCCTCCACATTCTTCACATACCTTTGGAGTAACCATGATACCAGGTCCGCCATAGTATTCTAAGTCAAAATGTGCATTAGGAACGCTGATTAAGTTAACCCCACGATAGAGTCCACCGTAGAATGTAAAGTCTGCGTGCTGTGGATATACGTTAGTCTTATCTTCATTACTGCAGTTGATTACTAAGAGATTTTCGCCTTCTTCTTTGCAGTAATCTGTAAGGTCTGCACGGAAAATGGAGTATCCGCCTTCATGATATGCTACTTCTGTTCCGTTAATATATACTGTAGCCTGCTGTCCTGCTGCCAGAATTTCTACAAAGGTACGTCCGCCTGCTAATGGCTGTTTTGGTGTTGTGAAAGTCTTTGCATACCAGTAGCTTCCTTTGTCGTAGGAACCATTTCCATCATTACCATCTACTGCATTCCAAGAATGTGGCAATGTAACATCTGTCCAATCTGTTGGGTAAGCTGTTGGAAGTCCAACGTTTTCCTGA
Organism: uncultured Lachnoclostridium sp.; assembly: GCA_964437345.1. Classification (GTDB taxonomy): domain Bacteria; phylum Bacillota; class Clostridia; order Lachnospirales; family Lachnospiraceae; genus CAYTGQ01. Next base: position 1,462 of record CAYTGQ010000099.1, read on the forward strand.
ATAAACTTCCAACCTTCATTAAAGTTAATGACATTTCTCATGGGTATCATCCTCCTAAAATATATTTTTACTTCTGTTACTAAATCAAATTTATTCATCTACTGATGTCATTCTCTTCTGTCTATTTCCTACGCAGATATATTTATACTATCACATTTTTCTTATTATTGCGTGGACAATTTCCATATAAACTTGGACAATTTTTGCCAAATGTGTCTAATTTACAAAATTTTAATAAAAATTGTAAACCTTTCCAATTCATGTTAAAATAACAATATGTAAAGAGTTCACAAAATCCAAAGTTTTTGAATCGAATAGCAGAACATCAGGAAGGAGTCAATAACATGATACACAAAAACTTGAAATATTTATTTGCGACATTTCTCTGTGCAAGCTGCATATGCTTTAGTTCACAGGTTGGACAGGCAAGTGAATATAATTCCGAAAATTCAAGTTTTTACTCTGAATACGAAAATGAATTTTCCTATTCTCATAGTGATGCACCGGTCATTGCAGAGGCTTACTCCGATGACTATTCTCTTAATGAAAATGGAGAAGCCAAACTAACATGGATGCCAAATTATTATAGCAGCAATTCCGAAATCACTTATGAAGTAGAATTTTCAGCAAATGCTGACCTATCCAACGCAAAAACTTATACTGTTTCCGAACCTTCTCTCACTCTTTCTCTTGCAGACTTCGGAGAAAATGGTGGCAGATTCTATGCTCGTGTCCGTTATATAGAAAATGGTTATAATTATAGTAGTTGGAGCGAAATATCTGAAATCATATATGTTAAAATCAACAAAACCAATTTCCCCGGAATGTATAAGTTGCTAAAAAAAGGCGGTAAGCAACTAAATTTTATTGATGGCAGCTACATTTCTCATATCTATGACAAAAATGGGGACGGCTGGTTAGACCCTCGCGAAATTTATGATATTTCAGGACTTTATACTGCCAGCGTAAAGAAAACGAAAGATGGTAAAACATACTATGAGCCTCATGTTAAGGTTTCAAGCCTTGAAGGTATTGAATATCTTACAAATTTGTTTTCTATTCACCTTATTCAGTATAGCGGCACCCGAATTGACTGCTCGAATAACCCAAGGCTGCATAACATTGATGTTAGAGGAATTACTTCCAAAAAAATCACGATAATTTCACCGACTGCCAACTCTATACAAGTAGAAGCAACTTACACAAACAAAAACTTCAAAAGCATCAACCTTTCTAAATGTCCGAATGCTATCCAAATTACAGCTTACGGGAATGATGGGACACCAAAATTAACCTTACCAAAGGCAAAAACCACTTTAAAGGAATTAAGTGTATCTGAGTTAGGCATGAAAACTTTAAATTTAAACGAATATACAGGCTTGCAGCTTTTATATGTCTATAACAGCGATATTACCAACGTTAAAATCAACAAATGTACAGATTTAAGATATTTATACTTCTACTACTGTTCAAATATTAAGAGCTTAGACCTTAGCAAAAACAAAAAACTTATCGGTTTCGCAACCGTGACAACACCAGGACTAACTGAAAAAACGGTAAAGGGTTATAAAAATGCTGATAAAGCTACTTTTAACAGCAAAGATGGCAAATGGTGGTATGGAACAGAGGAATATCAAGAATTGATGCAAAGCTTATGGCAATCGTAAAAGGAGCACTTTACAAAACAGAATAATTATTTTTTAGGAAGTGATAACGAAACTCCTTTTGGAGAAAAAGAAACTTCCAGAAAAACCATTTATGGCATATCAGACTTTATGTTCCGTTTCTGGTATCGTTATGTATTTTCCAACCGAACTTTAATAGAAACAGGTGCCATGCAGGCAGTATGGTCAAAACGAATTGAAACAGATTATAACCATTACATGGGACTGGTTTTTGAAAAAGTGTGTGCCGACTATCTTTATAGCAAAAATGCAAAAGGCGAATTACCATTTCTTTTCACTACCCTTGGAAGATGGTGGGGAACCAATCCTTCCACACACTCTCAGGTTGAAATTGATTTAATTGCCAATGAAGGCAAAAACTATCTCATCTGCGAATGTAAATGGAAAAATGAGAAGCTGGATTTATCCGTACTTTCAGATTTAAAAGAAAAGGCAGATATATTCAACAAAAACCGTATAAACACTTGGTTTATTCTTTTTTCAAAATCTGGTTTCACCGATACGGTTCAAAAAGAAGCTGAACACGATAACCACATTTTGCTTATAGATTTAACGCAACTTATGGATTTTAACTAGACAACAAACATCAGCCTGTTTTGTGAGCTGCTTTATTGCCAAAAGAGCCTGTCCCGGATATTTTCACAATATCACAAAGACAGGCTCTTCATCATTTCTTATTACTATTTACTTTTAGATTTATTATTTTGCAATCTTATTTAATTTTTCATTTAATTCATATTTCTGGTCTGCTGTAATAGCACCGCCAGCCATCTTAAGCATGTTATTGAGAGTCATCATATTCATGAAATCCTGCATTTCCTTGCCCATTCCTTTATCGCTGTCTATCATGCTCATTGCACTAGAGCTCATAGCTGCTGCCATAGCTTCTTTTAAGATTGCTGCTGTCTGTTCATTCTGCATTAATACGCTAATCTTATCTTTTACGCTGTAGAAGCCTTTTGGACAGTTAAGCTTCTTAGCCTTTCTAGCTTCCACTGCTGCTGGATCATCAAACCAGTTAGCACCTTCATTTCCTTCAGGAAGGTCATAAGCATAGTTGTGTTCAGCAACACCATTTAATGTAATTTCATTAGCCTTAACGTCTTCATACTTAGCTGTAACTGTGTTTGGTCCATCATTTAATGGAACATTTTCAAATACTGCTGCATGGTCAACTACATCCAAAGTAGCTACTTCCGCACCATTTACAACTAATGTAACCTTTGGACAGTTAGAGTAAACAGTTACTGTTCTCTCTTCTGGAGCACGGTCAACGAAACGAACACCGCAAACATGAATCATTGGTTCTGTTGTCCAGTATGCTTTGTAAATATAGAAAGCATCTTTCTTTGTTGTACGGTCATAAGTTACAAGACCTTTGTTGTTCATACCCTTTACGCCGCCCTCATCACGAGCATCAGCAGCAAAGTCAAACATGTTCCATACATGTGTAGCCCAAAGGTATGGACGTGTAGCAAATGTCTTTAACATTTCATGGTGATAGTAAGAAGCATATTCTTCTGTGTAGTCATGATTTTCCGGTTCTGTGGAATGCCACATAAGAACATTTTCTGACCCATATTCAGATACACCAAGTGGTCTGTCCGGATTCAATGCATGGAATCTGTCTAACCATGGACCATTGTCTTCTACTTCACCTACATACCATCCAAAGTAATGGTTGTAGCTGAGTACATCTGTAATATATACGTGTTCAGAATCCATAGGAACCATGGAAACTTCAGCCATAGTTGTTAATCTGCTAGGATCCATTGCTTTTACTAATGCATTCAGGTCTGCTAAGTTCTGGTAAAGAGCTTCTGTTTCACCTGCAATTGTAATTTCGTTGGAAATTCCCCAGAAGCAGATAGATGGATGGTTGTAATTCTGTGCAACCAGCTCTGTCATCTGATCCATTGTATTGTTATAAGCTTCATCAGAATCAATAAACTGACTGATAAATGGAATTTCTGCCCAAAGTACAAAACCTGTATGGTCACAAATATCATAGAAATACTGGTCATGCTGATAATGAGCAAGACGGATTGTATTTGCACCGATTTCTTTAATTAACGCTGCATCCTGTTCATGGTCTTCTTTAGAGATAGCCCAGCCTTTGTCCTTGCGGTCCTGATGACGGGATACACCACGAAGCGGACAGCTCTTGCCATTTAAGAAGAAACCATTTTCAGGGTCAACATGGAAACCACGGTAACCATAAGTAACAACTACTGTATCAACCACTTCACCGTCTCTTGTAATTGTTGCTTCACATGTGTAGCAATATGGATCAGCCATACCATTCCATAAATGTGGCTTTTCAACATCTAATTTTACTACTGTATGTTCTGCAGCATCTTCTTTACCTTCTGCAACAACATTACCTTCTGCGTCTTTTAATACAACAGATACTCCACATCCACAAGCATCTACCGGGAATAAATCAACACGAGTCTTACCAGCTGCATGTGGTGTTACGAATACAGCATCTGTACCTTCTTTTAATAAATCAAAGTGAGCATCTGCTACTTCGATATAATTTACATCACGATATAAGCCGCCATAGAATGTAAAGTCTGCATTCTGTGGATAAATATCACTCTTTGCATTAGTAACTACAACAGTCAAAACGTTACCTTCTGCTTTCATAGCAGGTGTTAAATCAAAACGGAATGTAGAGAAACCACCTTTGTGTGTTCCCAATTCGCGTCCATTACAGTATACAGTTGCAACATGGTTAGCACCCTGAAATTCAATGTACTGTTTCTTGCCTTCTGTTGGATTTGGAAGGTCGATTGTGTAAGTTCCAATACCTCTCCAGTAATCATTTCCACCATCCTGTCCGTCAAAAGCATTCCATGTGTGTGGAAGTGCAACATGTGCAAAGGCTTCACCCTGTTTTGCAAACATAGCTGTTGTTAATAAAGATTTAGTTCTCATTGGAATAAAATCCTCCTTCTCGATTATATGATAATTAAAGCATATCATAAGAAGTTTCAAACATCAATAAAGGATATCTTAAAGTATTATAAAATACCATAGTTTCTTAGAAAAATACAGAATAATAACTTTTACTCCAACTCTTGGCAAAAAGCCGAATAATAGTGCATAATGCAAAAATACCCCCAGACAGCTTTTACTGCCTGAGGGTAATGTATCATTTAAGCAATCATAAAAGTACTTTAGTCTCATGTAAGCATGAAACACATAACCTTTTGATCCTAGTATCATTTTATAAGAATACGTATTTAAGTACAAACAGGATGGCAAGTATGTACATCAGTGGAGTAACTTCTTTTGCTTTTCCTGTAGCTGCTTTTAAAACAACGTAGGAGATAACTCCAATACAGATACCTTCTGAAATGCTGTAGAATAATGGCATTGCAATAATACAAAGGTATGCTGGAATTGCTTCTTCTAAATTGTCTTCTGTAAATTTAAGGTCTACAACTGCTTCAAACATTAAGAATCCTACGAAAATTAATGCAGGAGCTGTTGCAAATGAAGGAATTGATGTAAATAGTGGTGAGAAAAGTGTTGCTAACAGGAATAAAACACCTGTTGTCATAGCAGTTAAACCAGTACGACCACCAGCTGCAACACCAGCGGAAGATTCTACGAATGTTGTTACTGTAGAAGTTCCTAATACTGCTCCTGCAGAAGTTGCAATCGCATCAGATAATAAAGCTGGTTTAATAGCTGGAAGATGACCTTCTTCATCTAACATATCTGCTTTTGTACTAACACCAATTAATGTTCCTAATGTATCAAATAAGTCAACAAACAGGAATGAGAATACTACAACAATAAAGTTAAAAATACTTACAGAACTAAAATCAAGACTAAAGCACTGACCAAATGTTTTTCCTAATGCAGAAAAATCTGTACTGATGATAGCTGCTGGGAACATACTGTAAGCACCCATTTCTGGATTTGGAACATAGATTCCAACTAACTGGCATAACATTCCAAGTCCCCATGTAATAATGATACCAAATAAAATAGCACCTTTTACTTTACGAATATGAAGAATTGCTGTAACTAAAAGTCCGATTACTGCTAATAAAGCGCAAATACCTGTTGTATTGAAATTTTCTGTAAAGCTTGTAATAGTAACTAATGTAGAAGCATCTACACTAAGTCCTGCATTCTGTAAACCGATAAATGCGATGAATAAACCAATACCAACGGATACACCCTGTTTTAATGTCATTGGAATTGCATTGAAAATTGCTTCACGTACATTAGTAAGTGAAAGAATAATAAAGATAATTCCTTCTACAAATACTGCAAAAAGTGCCATCTGCCATGAAATTCCCTGACCTAATACAACTGTGTATGCCATGTATGCATTAAGACCCATACCTGCTGAAAGAGCAAATGGCATATTTGCCATAAGAGCCATACATGCAGTTCCAATAAAGGAAGCAAGACATGTTGCAATAAGAACAGCATTCGCATCCATTCCAGTTGAACTAAGAATGCTTGGATTTACTGCCAGAATATATGCCATTGTCATAAATGTCGTAATTCCGGCTGTTACTTCTGTTTTTACATTTGTGTTATTCTCTCTTAACTTGAAAATCTTTTCTAACATATTTTATCCTCTCTCTGTGAAAAATATAAATACATTATATGAATTCAATATTTACCCACCCATAATTAAAATTACCGTCTGTCATTATATAGCATTTTCTGTCTTATTGCAACTTTTAGCACCAAATAAACGCCAAAAATTTCTAATAAATAATATAATTTGCGGTTATATATAATGATGTTGGGGTCAAAAGATGCATAACAAAAGCCCCATGAATGCAAACATTCTGGGGCTCTGTATATGCGTCTTGTTCGCAGATAACTGCTTTGCTTATCTCTTTGAGAACTGTGGAGCTCTACGAGCAGCTTTGAGACCGTATTTCTTACGTTCTTTCATACG
>CAYTGQ010000100.1:0-7851 GCA_964437345.1 uncultured Lachnoclostridium sp.
ACTGACGTTTAATGGATACTGCCACATCGAGAAAACACGCAGTGTTTTTGAGACTGGCTCTGAATAGTTATTTATATTTATAATTTATATTTACCTTAAAAATCTAATGCCAGCTTAACAATGGCAATATCCGTACGAAGTAATTCAATTGTTTCATCTTCGTCTAAACTGACTGTCAGCTTTCCGTCATTATAAGCTTCCAGTACACCAAATAATTCCTTTGTTGATACTTCTTTCTTTCCGTCTGAAATTTTCACAGGCTTATACAGCTTAATTTCGATTTCTTTACCAATGCTTCGGTTAAAATCTTTATCCTTCTTCAACTGTCTGCCAAGTCCCGGAGAGCTTACCTCTAAAATGTAGCTGTCCGGAATAAAATCCTCCTGATCAAGTAAATCACTCAAAGCTCTGCTCACTAATTCGCAGTCATCAATGGTAATTCCGCCTTCTTTGTCAATGTAAGCACGAAGGAAATAATTACCACCTTCTTTTACATATTCCACATCAACAATTTCAAAATTATTCGCGTCAATAATTGGCTGCAACAGTTGCTCTGTCCGTTCTTCGTAATCTCTTGCTTTGCTCATTCTCTACCTCTTTTCTAAACTGCAAATCACTGGTGCCTGCTTTAAAACTTTCCACATACACACAAAGAGTGGACTTTCGTCCACTCTTCATAGTCTACAAGTATCATCTTCCTAATTAGTGTAACACTTATCTTTAATAAATGCAAGCATTTTTTACCTTGAATTTTCGTATTTTACAACTTCCCATAATATAATTTATATGAAAATCTTTAAATACGATTTTTTCACCACTACCTTGCTTGCTGGCAGACTTTATGGTGTTGAATTTTACGATAGACAACGTAGGACGTTTAGAACCTCTTATACTTTAAGATTTTTTGCTACGTGCCTCGCGGAAACGTGTCTGAACAGGGTGTCGGTGGCCTCAGGTCCTTTCGCGGCTGCTCCCGCTGCACTTGCGTACTACAGCGGTACTAGGCACCACAGCGTCAACTTAAAAATCAAAACAGCTGACACCGTGGTGCCAAGGACCGGTGTACGCAAAGGCCCGCTACAAGGACCATGAGCCACCTCACCCTGTGAGTTTCGTTGAGAGCGAGGCACAATCAAGGCAAAAAATCAAAGTATTAGAGGTTCTTGCGTCCGTTAGGTTGCAAGTAAAATTTAACACCATAAAGTCTGCCTTCAAAAGTATAGTATGAAAAAATCGTATAAAAAAGTATCCGACATATAAATTATATTATGGGAAGTGTTATAAATACGAAAATTCAAGGTTTATATTAGTCAATTAAATCTTTATCAATAATTTGGAAATTTGCTCTGTGAATATATAATGCTTTTCCATCAATCATAAGTTTTGTTGTTTTTGGAAGGTCTTCTCTTACTTCCCAGTATACATTGTTGCCGCTATATGCACAAATTGGTACACCAAGCTGACTCTGAATTACTACAACCTGACCTTTTCCAAACATGTTTTTATACTTATTAACCACCGTAGAAACACTTGTATTATCAACAATAATTCCGTTTGCTTCACTTTCGATATCTTCTAACTGAAAGTTAACATCTGGTTCAAGTCCCTCTTCTTCGAAAATAATTGTATCTCCACAGCTTTGCATCTGATTCCCATCTACATTAATTGTAACAATAGAAGAAAGACTGTAAGCTGCAACTGCTGTTCCATCTTCTGAATCAATCTGAGCTTCTTTTACAATATTTCCAGTTAAACTGATTTTTTCTCCACTTACGGTTAAAAATTCTTCTCCATAATTGTCATAGAACTGACATTCAAAGGAATTACCAACCAGCTGTCCTTTAATATCATTCAGACGACTTGTGAAAATCCCAACTCCATTTAATGCAAAAACTGCACCAACTACAACAACTGCGGTTATCAGCCCCGCCGAAATCACTCCTACTACTTTTTTCTTCATACTTCATTCCTCACTTTTCATTTTATCCTGCATCTGATAATTCCTATATAACACAAAATACCTTTTTTTGCGTATATTTTAGTTTACCTCATTTATAACAATATGACAAATAGTTTCCCACGATACCTTTGAAAGTTCTGGAAGCTTATCCACTTCTATCTTTTCAGCAGGAATGTCATAAACAGACATAATTGTCTCTTTTTGTTCCTCATGAAGTGAAAATATCTTATCCAGCTTCTGAATATTTTCTTTAATATAATCCCGTTTTAAAGGTATTTTCTTCATCTGCCCGTACACAGTGCTTTCGTAAGGCATTTCATCAGACATTCCTGCAATTGCAAACGGAACCTCTTCTGTTTTAAAATACAATGGGTAAAATGCAATATTTTTCGAAAAAGGTATTATATCTGTTTCATAAACACCAGCAATAACTGCCTGCTCATGTCCTTAAAATTCAAATTCTTTTACTAACTCTGCTAAATATACACCGCTGTCTGTACTGTCAGGCTTTTGCGCTGTTACACTTAATATCTTCATGTTAACCCCCTTTGTCCTAATTGTATTATACAATAATCATAGCATTATTTGGGTGTTATCGCAAGTTCAGAACTCGTTGAGCTACAAATAAAAAATGCCAAAAACCACATCTGTAGGGTTTCCAGCACTTCTGAGTTTTCCACGGAAATTTTGTTTATATAAGCAAAATCTCCTCGTGGATACTATGAAATTAAGAGAAAACAGCCTGTAGGGGAATCGAACCCCTGTTTCCGCCGTGAGAGGGCGGCGTCTTGACCGCTTGACCAACAGGCCATGTTAGCCATTGGCTTTTCACCAACAGCTATTATCATACATCATCTTTTTTTATTTTGCAAGCCCTATTTTTAGAAATCTACAAAAACTTCTATATTTTCCTATATCGTTTCTCCTAAATCTCCATAATAACAGAAACCGTCTTTTCCGAACTTCTTTACCTGAGCTGTGGCAACACCTGCATTATTAATTAACTCAACCACCTCATTACCATCTTTTGGATAAATAGCAACACCTATACTGAATTGCACAATATATTCTTTTCCCTCTAACTCAAAAGCAGTATGGGAAATTTCATGAATAGCATTAATATATTTTCCAATAATTTCTTTATCACCACTCTTTACAATGACTACGAATTCATCACCACCCAGACGGTAACATTTAAACTTATTATTTTCCAACTCTTTCAATCTGGCAGCTACCTGCTGCAACAGAACATCTCCAACAGAATGTCCCAGTTCATCATTAATCTTATTAAAATCATCAATGTCAAACATGATAACAGCACACGGTGTTTTATTAATCAGTCTACGCTGTAATGATTCCAAAAATGCCATTCTGCTTCGAATTCCGGTCAATGTATCGTGACTGTAAGATGGGTCTAACTGCTGAGCAAGCTTCTTCATTCTATTATAATGTATCCATCTGGAAACATAAATTATCATAATTATTACAAGAACACTTGCGAGCACCATACTAATTATCAAAGAGACTCTAGGACTAACGCTATCCATGAATCCTACTTCTGCTTGATTCAGAAAAACAGTTTCACTGGAAAATAACAGCTTATCTATCCCGAATTTATTGATTACCAGTTCATCAAAGCAATAAATACATGGACTTTCCGTAACAACCTCAATCTCTGAAGGCCGAGTTCCATTCAGTATATCCATTGCCATCCGGCCAGCCATAGCTCCCATCTGTTTATGTGAAACCATATAGCCCCCAAGTAATCCTTCTCCCATTCCTACCTGAACCATGCGATATACCGGAACAGAAGAATATTTAGTAATCAACTCTACCCCTTCCTTAGTTGTATACATATTACCATCTGCATCTTCTGTAAAAATTAAAAACAATAATATAGTATCCTCAGAAACACGCATCAACTGATCGCATAACTCATTACGATTCAATTTTGAACAGTTAATTTCACCAAATTCTAATTTAGGATACTCCTCTTTTAATCCATAAAACTGCTTCTGCAATCCCTTTCCACTAATTGTATCATCTAAAATCGCTACAACTTTCTTAGCTTTTGAATTCACTTTCAGTGCAATTTCAATATTTTTTCCATAATCGATTTGTTCTGCAATACCAGTAATGAGTGGATCTTCACCTGCTTCTTTGGCACGTTCTACATCATCAATTCCCTCAAAAATAATCGGGATATTGGCAAACAGTTCTTCCTTATAGGTTGTTGCAAACTCTAATGCTGCATCATCACCAACGATAACAATATCATATGGCTCCACAATCGACAGCCGATACTTAAGACTCTGATAAAACAAATCTCTGCTTGTTTCATCATCAATTGCCTTTGTATCCATAAATGCAAATTCTAAATTAATCTCACTGCTCAATGCAGACTGTATTCCTTCAATCTGAAATGGCACAGAGGGCCAGCTATAAGAATATGAACTGATAAATAAAATTCGCTTTTCCTCTTCCCCTGCTGCTACTGCACTTGTCTTGCCTAAAATTCCCCCAATCAGGCAGGCAAGAATTAACAGAGTCAAAACACTTTTTTTAGAAAAAACTTTTCTCATAAACTATTCCCCTCTTGTCTCTCATTTTAGTCATTACAATATAGTCTCACATTGGATTATAGCACACTTTCTTTCTAATTTCCTTATTTTTTTACTTTTTTTGACATTATTTACAATGCAGTAACTTGAAATATAAGTATCTCAGACTGGCTTATGCCCTACATAGAACAAAGAGTTTCGCTTGCGAAACTCTCCTCGCCTAGCGAGTGACGAGCGCGGTCGCCTTTGCGACATATTCCCTACGCGCGAGTGCGCTTCCTTGCGGAGCATTTTGCTTTATAGGACGAACTTTCCTATAAAGCAAAAAACAGGGCATGCGACAATGTCGCACACCCTGCTCTTTATATACACTATTTCATACACCAAGCCTACTGGAAAATACTTCGTATTTCCTCATATGTTTTTGTGAATTTGCTTGGCTCTGTACAAATCTTATTCTGCTACGCTAGCATATTTGAAGAACTTAAATCCAAGTGGAGAAGAGAATACTCCATCTACACTATCATTTAACATATAAAGATCAACATAGTAGTAAATTGGGCAAAGCATCCATTCATCAAAGATGATATCTTCTGCTTCATGCATTAACTGCATACGTTCAGCCTGATCAGATGAAGCCTTAACCTGAGAGATTAATGCATCAAAGTCTGAGTTAGACCACTGAGCATCGTTATTTCCACCACCTGTAATCCACATATCAAAGAAAGAAATAGGATCGTTGTAGTCACCTAACCAACCATTACGAGCGATATCGTATTCACCGTTTTTACGTGTATTTAAGAATGTAGCCCATTCCTGAGATACTAATTCAACGTTAACACCAATTTCAGCCCACATACTCTGAAGTGCCTGACCTACTAAAGCATGTCCACTACCTTCATTGTATAAATATTCAAATACTGGAAGACCTTCACCATTTGGATAACCAGCTTCTGCTAAAGCAGCTTTAGCGAGTTCTAAGTTAGCTTCATAATCATATGGATCATAGTAATCTCCGCCAACTTCACGGAATTCTTTGCTTGCATCAGCATCTGTTAAACCAATAGGAGCAAACGCACCTGCTGGAACCTGTCCTGCCTGACCGATTTCTTCACAGATGTAATCACGGTCGATAGCAAGTGTTAAAGCTTTACGTACTAATGGATTGCTTAAGTATTCGTTCTGTGTATTGTAAGAAACATAGTATGTTCCTAACTGACCTTCTTTGTAGAAATCAGACTGAGCTGATAATCTTGCAATTTCATCTGTAGGAACGCTATCAATCATTAATAATTCGCCTGTTTCATATGCTGCTAACTGAGCACTATCATCAGACATTAATACAAACTGAAGTTTGTCTGGTCCTAAAGAATCAACATCCCAGTAGTTTTCATTCTTTTCATATAACATATAAGAATCGTGTACCCATTCAACTAATTTGTATGGTCCGTTTCCTACATAAGTAGCTGGATCTGTAGCCCATCCATCTGGATTAGCTTCTACTGCAGCCTGCTGTACTGGGAAGAATGTAGGGAATGCACATAATTCTAAGAAGTAAGGTGTTACTGCATTTAATGTAACAACTAATGTTCTATCATCTGTTGCAACTACATCAAGTGTTCCACTTTCATAACCTGCGATAGATTCGAACATATAAGCATAGTCTGCTGCTGTATCTGGGCTAATTGCTCTATTCCAAGAATAAACGAAGTCGTTAGCTGTAAGTGCAGAACCATCGCTCCATTTTAAACCTTCACGAAGTGTGAATGTGTAAACTAACTGGTCATCGCTAATTGTATAGCTTTCTGCCTGACCTGGAATCATTGTAGCACCATCTGTATCATGGATCATAAGACCTTCAAATGCATGGTGACAAAGAATACCACCATCTACTGCACTGTTAAGTGCTGGGTCAATTGTGTCTGGTTCACTACCTACACATGCTGTGAATGTGAATCCTGTTTCAGTTGTTGTTTCTCCGCTTTCAGTACTTTCGCTATTTCCACCACCACATGCTGTGAGAAGTGTAGACATAGCTAATACAGAAGCTAAAAGTAATGCTAAGTTTCTCTTTTTCATAGTACTCTTCCTCCTGAAAAATATTTTATGTAAATGTCGATATAGCTGGCACAACGTACGCTACAGATAAGTGTAAAAACTGTATATAGCTACTATATATGGTTGCTACATTTATCTGCAGTGCACACTGTGCAACAGCAAATTCAACATAAACACCTTAGTTGATGTCCTCCAAATTATGACAAGCCACAAAATGACCTGTTTCAACCTCTCTGAATTCCGGTTCACACTCTGCACATCTTGCTGTAGCATATGGACAACGTGTTCTGAAACGGCATCCTGTTGGAGGGTTCAAAGGACTTGGCACATCGCCTTCTAAAACGATACGCTTGTTTTCTCTGCTGATTTTTGGATCCGGAATTGGAATCGCAGAAATCAATGATTTTGTGTATGGATGCAAGCTATGGAAAGTCAATGTATTACTGTCTGCCAGCTCTACTAATTTTCCGAGATACATTACGCCGATACGATCTGAAATATGTTTTACTACAGACAGGTCATGAGCGATAAACAGATAAGTTAATCCCATCTTATCCTGTAACTCTTCAAACATATTTACTACCTGCGCCTGAATGGATACGTCAAGAGCAGATACCGGTTCATCACATACAATGAACTCTGGGTCAATAGCAAGGGCCCTTGCAATACCGATACGCTGTCTCTGTCCACCAGAGAACTCATGAGGATAACGGTTTGCATGCTCGCTATTTAATCCTACTGTTTCTAACATCTGGATGACTTTGTCATCACGATCCTTTTTATTAGGATACAATTTATGAATATCCAGTGGCTCACCTACGATGTCACCGACTTTCATACGAGGGTCTAAGGATGCATATGGATCCTGAAATACAATTTGCATCTTACGACGATAAGGAAGCATATTTACTTTAGTAATGTCAACACCATCATAAATAATCTTTCCGCCTGTTGGTTCATAAAGTCTTAAAATAGTACGACCTGTTGTTGTTTTACCACAACCGGATTCACCTACAAGACCTAATGTTTCTCCTTTATTAATTGTGAAGGAAACATCATCAACCGCTTTTACATAACTCTTTTTAAACAGACCACTTGCAACAGGGAAATACTGTTTAAGGTTCTGTACTTCTACTAACTTATTTGCCATTGTTGCCTCCTTCTAATGCCTGTTTCTGTAATAACCAGCATGCACTGTAGTGATCCTCTGTTAAGTCTGTGTATTCAGGCATCTTATGAAGACAAATCTTCATACACTTATCACAACGTGGT
>CAYTGQ010000101.1:0-7736 GCA_964437345.1 uncultured Lachnoclostridium sp.
GGTGATACAATCATACCACGCTGTCCCTTACCAATTGGAGAAATCAAATCCATCATACGCATTCCAATACTGGAACCTGGTGTCTCCAGATGAATTCTTTCATCTGGGAAAATTGGTGTCAGATCTTCAAATTTCTTACGTCTCTGTGCTTCTACCGGATGGAAGCCATTTACAGACTTCACGAAAAGCAGTGCACTGAACTTTTCATTCTGACTCTTGATTCTGGTGTTACCTACAACAATATCACCAGTTTTTAAATTGAACTTACGAATCTGAGCCGGTGACACATATACGTCATTTTCCCCCGGAAGGAAGTTGTCACAACGGATAAATCCATATCCGTCTGGCATAACCTCCAGAATTCCTTCTTTGGTTTCACCGCTATCCAGCTGTTCTAATTCACTGACAGTATATTCTGTCTTCACCACCCTGTCTCCACGTTCCTGGCGTTCTGTACGTTCTACACGTTCTGTACGTTCCACACGCTCCGGTCTTTCTGTACGCTCTGTCTTATATGTGCGTTCTGTTTTTTCAGTCTGTTCTATTCTCTCTTTTGTTTCTCTTTTTTCTGCTGGAGCTGCTTTTTCCTCTGAAGAAGTCAGCTGTTCAATCAATTCATGCTTTCTCAATGTAGAAATATTTTTTAAACCCTTTTCTTTTGCCACCGCTTTTAATTCTGTCAATGACATTGCTTCATACTTACTATTCATATGTTCTCCTTTAATTTGTGGATTTTATTAAGAATTTACAATATATTTAGAAACTCCTGATATGGTAACTGGATTCATTTACACGGTAGTTTTATTATACACTCAATTGTGAGAATTGCAAAGCTTTTTTTCTTGAAAAACAAAGACCGTAGTGTTATCATAACCTAAGTATTGAAATCACAATACAATTCACCTCATTGAAAGTGTGTATGAAGAATGGAAAAGAAAATTTGGGGCGAAAAAAGATATTATTCGTTAGATTATTATTTAAAACAAACCTTTGGTGAAAAGGTCTATAAAATAGCCTTAGACGGTGGCATGACCTGCCCTAACCGTGATGGGAAGCTTGATACAAGAGGCTGTATCTTCTGTAGTGCCGGAGGTTCTGGTGATTTTGCCGCACCAAGATGTACCTCTGTTACCGAGCAAATTAACCATGCTATTGAAGGTATTCAGAAAGCCAAGACTACTGGCAATAAATTTATTGCTTATTTTCAATCTTATACTAATACCTATGCCCCAGTGGATTATCTAAGAAAATTGTTTACAGAAGCTATCATTCATCCTTCGATTGTAGCATTATCCATTGGTACAAGACCAGACTGTCTGCCCAAGGATGTTTTGGACTTATTGGCCGAACTGAATCAGATAAAACCAGTCTGGGTAGAATTAGGATTACAAACCTGTCACGAAAAAACAGCCGAATTTATCCGAAGAGGGTATCCTCTTTCTGTATTCGAAAAAGCAGTTACTGAATTGAAAATTCGTGACCTTCAGGTTATTGTTCACACAATCCTTGGTCTTCCTTTTGAAAGTAGAGAAGATATCTTGGCAACCATTGACTACATTAGTAGTAAGCCCGTGGACGGAATTAAACTCCAATTGCTTCATGTTCTGAAAGGAACCGACCTGGCTGATTATCTTGACCAGTTCCACACTCTTTCCATGGAAGAGTACACTGACCTTGTTATCGACTGTCTGGAGCACCTTCCACAGCATATAGTTGTTCATCGAATTACAGGCGATGGGCCTAAAAAGCTTTTACTTGCGCCTCTTTGGAGTGGTAACAAAAAAGCTTCCATGAACCAGATTAACAAAGAATTAAAGATTCGTGACAGCTGGCAGGGACGACTTTATGAAAAACCTTAAGCTGTTATTCCATATGAAAACATGCTTTATAAAATAAAATTTATATACCAGATACATTATTGTGAAATGGAGGAACTATTATGGAAACAGATGCTATGACTTTATATAAATTAATTATATTATTTATTCTGGATAAGGTAGACTTTGCACTTACAAATGCCCAGTTATCCAATCTGATTCTAGAAAAGGAATACACCAATTATTTCAATATCCAGACTGCAATTAATGAACTGGAAACTGCCGGGTTAATCAAAGGTGAAACCATCCGCAACAGCTCCTACTTCTTAATCACACCAGAAGGAAGAGAAACCTTAAGCTTCTTTAACAAAGAAATTTCCGATGCCATCAAAGAAGAAATTCTTGATTATCTGAAAGAAAATGCTTACGAGCTTAGAGAAGAAGTGTCTACTCTTTCTGATTACTATGAAGCTAAGAAAGGCGAGTATATTGCCCATTGCTTTGTAAAAGAAATGGATAGTAAGATTGTGGAAATTAATTTAAGTGTTCCAACAGAAGAAGACGCTATTGCAATCTGCAATAGTTGGAAAAACAAGAGTCAGAATATTTACGCATACCTTATGAAAATGTTGATGACGGACTAAGTTATTAACATAAGATATCGGAAATTTCATAAATTCAAGTCATGAAATTTCCAATATCCTTGCAGTTCGATGGAAATACTCATTTTAAAGAGGCATTTTACAAAATGTAAATATTTGATTTTTCAGCAAAGTTTAACGTTAAAGGGAAGGGTGACAGATAATTTTTCGATAGACAACATAGAACTATTAGAATCAAGTGCCTTAGTTATTCTTATAGTTCGTAAGCGTTGCAAGAAAAATTATTTGTCACCCTTCCCTTGAATAAAACCTGCCTCGAAAAATCAAATTTGGAGTTTACTATGAACCGCCCTCTGCGAAGCCCTATATTTCTTCACTTTCGCTCTGGTAGTATTCCAGCATATCTTCGATATACTCCCAAACCTCATCTCTTCCTGATTTGTTCAGGGAGGAAAATGGAATAATTGGTGTTCCTTCGATACAGTTCAACTTTTTGCGGATTATGCTTGTATGCTTCTGAAGCTGTCCACGACTGATTTTATCTGACTTAGTGGCAATAACGATTGGGTTATAGCCATAATTGATACCCCAGTTATACATATCTACGTCATTCTGGCTTGGTTCATGGCGGATATCTACCAGCAAGAATAAAATTCGCAGCTGTTTGGAGTTTTTCAAGTAGTTATCAATCATTTTTCCCCATTTCACTTTGGTTTCCTGGGAAACTTTTGCGTATCCGTATCCCGGAAGGTCAACGAAATAAAGTAAATCATTGATATTATAAAAGTTAATGGTCTGTGTCTTTCCCGGCTGCTGGGATGTTCTTGCATAGGACTTACGGTTCATCAGCGCATTAATCAGAGAGGATTTCCCAACATTGGATTTCCCTGCAAATGCAACTTCCATCTTATCGTTTTCCGGCAATGTACTTGTAATACCACAGACTGTTTCCAGATTCACTGATTTAACATGCATGTTTTTCTTGCTCTCCTTCCTAAAATTTTCTACTAATTCCCTTTTGGTACTATTTTTATATTAAACGAACTTTTTACACTAGTTTTTTTCCAGAGCATGTTTTAGTACCTGCTCCATATTTTCTACATATTCAATGGAAATACCCTCTAAAATCTCAGCTTCCATTTCCTCAATATCTTTTTTATTATCCTTTGGTACTAGTACCAACTGGATTTTGGCTGCTTTGGCCGCCAGAATCTTTTCTTTTAAGCCTCCGATTGGAAGAACTCTTCCACGAAGGGTAATTTCACCTGTCATGGCAACTTCTGCTCTTACCTTCTGTTCTGTAATGGCAGAAAGCATTGCTGTTGCCATTGTAATTCCTGCTGAAGGGCCATCCTTTGGTACAGCACCTTCCGGAATATGAATGTGAATATCATGTTTTTCAAAGAAATCTTCTGCAATCTGGTATTTTTCACCAACAGAACGAACATAACTTAATCCTGTCATTGCCGATTCCTTCATAACATCGCCAAGCTTTCCGGTAAGCTTAAGTTCTCCCTTACCTCTCATTACGTTAACTTCGATTTCTAATGTATCGCCGCCAACACTTGTCCAAGCCAGACCTCTTACAATACCAACCTGAGCCTTTTTATTGGCTTCTGTAGCAGTATATTTTACTCTGCCAAGATATTTTTCCAGATTCTTAGGGGTAACTTTTACTGTTTTTTTCTTCTTATCTACAGCTGTAGTTTCTTCTTTGGTCATTGCAGCTGCCTTGCTACTTTCTTTTCCAGAAGCGTTATTTGCTGCCTGCTCTGTCTCAAGAAGCTCTCTTGCAGCTTTTCGACAGATTTCTCCCAGTCTTCTTTCCAGCGTACGAACTCCTGCTTCCTTGGTATAACCACGGATAATTTCTTCCAAAGCTTTATCTGAAATAGAAAGCTGTTTATCTTTTAATCCATTTTTCTTTTTGGTCTTTGGAATCAAATGTTCTTTGGCAATATGGAACTTTTCATTTTCTGTATAACTGCTGACCTCGATGACTTCCATACGATCTAAAAGTGGTCTTGGTATGGTCTGTGCAGAGTTAGCTGTTGCAATAAACAGAACCTTAGATAAGTCCATTGGAACTTCCACATAATGGTCAAGGAAATGGCTGTTCTGCTCACTATCAAGCACTTCTAACAAAGCAGAAGAAACATCCCCTTTATGGTCACTGCTTACCTTATCAATCTCGTCTAACAGAATCAATGGATTCTTTACTCCTGCTGTCTTAAGTCCTGCAGCAAGTCTTCCAGGCATCGCACCAATATAAGTCTTTCTATGTCCGCGAATTTCTGCTTCATCTCTGACACCACCGAGGCAGATTCGCACATATTTTTTATTTAATGCTCTTGCTACAGAACGGGCAATGGACGTCTTTCCTGTTCCCGGAGGCCCTACCAAACAAATAATTGGCGTATCACATTCCTTTGTAAGACAGCGTACTGCCAGAAATTCCAATACACGTTCTTTTACTTTTTTAAGACCATAATGGTCCTCTTCCAGTACACGTTCTGCATTGGCAATATCATTATTGTCTTTGCTAACTTTATCCCATGGCAATGCCAAAAGAGTTTCTACATATCCTCTTATTACTGCACTTTCTGCTGAGTTGGAGGATACCATCTTCATTCTTTTTATTTCCTCATGGAGCTTCTCTTTTACTTCCTTTGGTGCTTTCAGCTTATCTACTTTTTCAGCAAATTTATCTGCCTGACTTACTCCACTGTCTTCTCCAAGCTCTTCCTGAATGACCTTCATCTGCTCTCGGAGCAGATAATCTTTCTGATTCTTATCTACCTGACCTTTTACCTTTGTCTGAAATTCACGTTTGATTCGCATAATTTCTACTTCTTTGGTCAACAGAACAGACAGATACTCAAAACGTCTTCTAATATCCATCTCTTCTAAAACTGCCTGTCTTTCTTCCAAGGAAATAGGGATACTCGCCGTAATTTCATCTATGATGCGGACAATACTTTTAATTTCTGCAATTCGTTTTAAAGTTACCGCTGAGCTTTTTCCACTGGCTGCCGCATAAAGGTGCATCAGTTCTTTTAACTGACGAATCATGGCTTCCTCTTCAATGACAGAAAAACGTGTATCGCTTTTCTCTACCTTTACCACTGCTTCCATATATGTTTTCTCGACATCTAATTCTAAAAGGGTAGCTCTTTCTAAGCCTTCTACCATAATACGCAGAGTTTCATCCGGCAAACGCACTAACTGTTTTACCAATGAAATAGTTCCAACACTGTGCAAGTCTGCTCTCTCTGGTTTTTCTATCGTTTCTTCTATCTGAGCAGTAATAAATACCTTCTGCTCTCCTATCATAGCTTCCTCAATGGCAGCTATGGTCATTTTCCTACTTATATCAAAATGAATCAGCATTCCCGGTAACACATTCATTCCGCGAAGTGCTACTGCAGGCATTTGTAATATGCTCTCACTCATTTTTATCATACCTTTCCTGTGTATTATAACTATTCAGCCTCTCTCAAAAACACTATGTGGCTCTGAACAGTTAGCAAATTGTCTAAAAAGGGATTTCTATAAAAGAAATCCCTTCTCTTACAATAAGACAACTCACGAAGCGTGTTGTCACTTGCTATTAAGCTATTTCATTTCCAGTTGTTTTGGAAGACGATTTCTTCCCACTGGACTTACCTGTCTTATTCTCTACTGAATACAAAAGTTCCGGCTCTCCTTCACCTCTGGCAGCTTCGCCAGTGATAATACACTTAGAAACCCCTGTTTCAGAAGGAATACGATACATTACGTCCATCATAACGGATTCCATGATGGCACGAAGCCCTCTGGCACCTGTCTTACGTTCAGAAGAACGATGGGCTATTTCTGCAATGGCTTCTTCTGTAAATTCCAGTTCAACACCATCCAGTTCAAATAACTTCTTATACTGCTTTACAATAGCATTCTTTGGCTCTGTCAAAATCCGAACCAAAGCTTTCTCATCTAATAAATCTAATCCCACACTGATTGGAACACGTCCTACGAATTCCGGAATCAGGCCAAATTTGACAAAGTCCTGTGGAAGAACCTTTTTAAAGAGTTCTCCTACATTTCTCTTTTCTTTATCTGCAATTTCTGCATTGAAACCGATAGATTTCTTACCAGTACGGGCTTCAATAATCTTTTCCAGACCATCAAATGCACCACCACAGATAAATAAAATATTTGTTGTATCAATCTGAATAAATTCCTGATGAGGATGTTTTCTTCCCCCCTGTGGAGGAACACTTGCAACAGTTCCTTCTAAAATCTTAAGAAGTGCCTGCTGTACACCTTCACCGGAAACATCTCTTGTAATAGATGTATTTTCAGATTTTCTTGTAATCTTATCGATTTCATCAATATAGATAATTCCGTGCTCTGCACGTTCAATATCGTAGTCTGCCGCCTGAATAATTTTAAGCAGAATATTCTCTACGTCCTCACCTACATAACCAGCTTCTGTCAATGTAGTTGCATCTGCAATTGCAAATGGTACATTGAGAAGCTTAGCCAGTGTCTGAGCAAGGAATGTTTTACCGGAACCTGTTGGTCCAACCATAATAATATTACTTTTCTGAATTTCTACATCCATATCCTTCTGTGCAGTAATACGTTTATAGTGATTATAAACAGCTACTGCCAGTGCGATTTTTGCTTCATCCTGTCCAATGACATACTCATCTAAGAAGCTTTTGATTTCCATTGGTTTTAAAAGATTAATGCCTTCGGCTGTTTCTTCCATTTCATCAAATTCTTCTTCAATAATTTCGGAGCAGATTTCGATACATTCATCACAAATGTATACATTAGGACCGGCAATCAGCTTACGCACCTGATCCTGTGTTTTATTACAGAAAGAACATCTCAATTGCTTTCTATCATCATTGCGATTTGCCATATCTTTCTCCTAGTCTAATCTCTTTTTGTGATAATACTATCTACTAAACCATATGCCAGTGCTTCTTCTGCTGTCATATAGTTATCTCTTTCTGTATCCACTTCAATTACTTCTAATGGTTTTCCAGTGTTTGCAGCAAGGATTTCATTTAATTTTCTCTTAGTCTTTAAAATGTTGTCTGCAACAATCTTAATATCTGTTGCCTGTCCTCTTGCACCACCGGATGGCTGATGAATCATAACTTCTGCATTCGGAAGAATCATTCTCTTGCCTTTTGTTCCACCTGCTAACAGGAATGCACCCATGCTGGCTGCCATACCGATACAGATTGTAGAAACATCACATTTGATGTACTGCATCGTATCATAAATTGCCATACCAGCTGTTACAGAACCACCTGGACTGTTG
>CAYTGQ010000102.1:0-7589 GCA_964437345.1 uncultured Lachnoclostridium sp.
AATATATATTTCCAGACTGCCTAATTATTATCGTTAGTGCGACAAACCGCAATTTGTCAAACTCTGTTTTTTGCATTATAATAAAAAAGACTATTACAAAAGAGGTATCCAAATATTATGCAAGCAAACGAAAGATTACGGACCACCCTTGACCGTCTTCCTTATGGTGAAGAAACTGTTTCCGGTGATCTTAAGGTTACTAATACCCTCCCCGAAGGAGTGAAATCAACAGAATTATATCAGGACATTATCCGTATTGCCTGGCCAAGTTTTATTGAATTGTTATTAACACAGCTGGCTTCCATGGTGGATTTAATGATGGTTGGTTCCATGGGCGGAACTGCCAATCCTTCCATTGGTGCACAGGCATTATCCGCTGTAGGATTAACTACACAACCAAAATTCCTGCTTATGGCTGCTTTTATCTCCATGAACACAGGAATTACTGCACTGGTTGCCAGAAGCAAAGGAACAGGTGACAAAGAGCAGGCAAACCGCATTGTCAGACAAGGATTACTTTTGACTTTCTGTCTGACTGTAGTTTTGTCCATTCTTGGAACAGTATTCGCCCGCCCAATGATTCTTTTCATGGGTTCTACGGAAGAAATTGTTACCCAGTGGGCTACTCAGTATCTTCAAATTCAGATGATTGGTTTCTTAACCATGGCACTGACCAGTACAATTACTGCCTCACTTCGTGCTGTTGGTGATTCTAAAACCTGTATGATTTACAATATGATTGCTAACATTGTAAATGTTATCTTCAACTGGTTACTAATTTATGGTAATTGCGGTTTTCCTGAATTGGGGGTAGCTGGTGCTTCTCTTGCAACGGTTCTTGGTCAATTTGTGGCATTTATCATGGCTCTTACTGTGTTAATCCGTGGAAATGGTTTCTTAAAATTAGAATTCAAGTTAGGCTTTAAGCCAAATAAACTGATTCTTGGAAATGTGCTTCACATTGGACTTCCAGCCATGTTGGAACAGCTTTTAATGCGTGCCGGAATCATTATTTTTACTAAGACCATTACTTCTCTTGGAACAACGGCATATGCAACCCATCAGGTATGTATGAATATTCAGGCATTATCCTTTATGACCGGACAGGCATTTGCCGTATCTGCCACTACTCTGGTAGGACAATCTCTTGGAAAACGTCGTACTGATATGGCACAGGCTTACTGCAACCGAACCAGAACCATCGGCTTTGTCTTTGCCATTCTATTGGCAGTTATCTTTGTCTTTTTTGGTGGAGACATTGTTGGTCTTTATAACAGTGACCCGGAAATTATCCGTATCGGTGGTCAGATTATGCTGTTTATTGCCTTTACCCAGCCATTCCAAAGTTCCCAGTTTATTACTGCCGGAGGGCTTCGCGGGGCAGGCGATACCAAAACAACCGCTATTATCACTTTCCTTACAGTGCTTTTGGTTCGTCCTATTACTGCCATTATTCTTGTTAACATGGGCTTCGGACTTTATGGGGCATGGGCTGCTTTCAGCTTAGACCAGCTTCTTCGTTCTGCTCTGGTACTTGGAAGATACAACAGTGGTAAATGGAAAATAATACAAGTAAAAAATGAAGGATAAGCCTACTTATACAAAACTCCCATATAAATGACTTAAGTGCTCATTTATATGGGAGTTTACTTTTTATTTCACTAGTCTAATTCTTTTTTGATTTCTTCAATTGCTGCCTGTAACTGATTATCTTCATTTTTTTCTACTGTAAGCTTTGTAAGTAGCTCTTCATCTAATTCTACTTCCACATCTGGTGTTAATCCATCTCCATGAATGTTACGTCCAGCTGGGGTGAAATATTCAGAAGTTGTCAATTTTAACGCGGAACCATCATCTAAAGTAAATACTGTCTGAACAATTCCTTTTCCAAAACTTGTTGTACCTACCAGTTTACCTGTTCCATAATCCTGTATAGCTCCGGCAAATACTTCTGAAGCGCTGGCACTGTTTGCATTAATTAATACCACCAAAGGCTTATTAAACTGTTCTTCAGCAGTGGATTCATATGTGTCACCACTACCATCTCTAGTTTTGGTAGAAACAACTACACCCTCTGGAAGCATGCGGTCCAACATATTAATTACTGTATCCAATCTTCCTCCGCCATTGCCACGAAGATCAATAATCAAGCCCTTTTGGCCTTGTTTTTCCAAATCTTCCAAGGCTTCTCTGAACTGCTCATCTGTCACACCGTCAAAGCTGGACACTTCAATGTATCCAATAGAATTATCAAGCATTTCATAATCAATCGTCTCAATTTCGATTTGTCTTCTTGTAATTGTAACATCAATATATTTAGTACCACGAAGCACTGTTATATCAACATCCGTTCCTTCTTCGCCTTTCATAACAGATACAACCTGAGTCAAATCCTTGCCAGTTACTTCTTCGCCTTCTACCTTGTAAATAATATCTCCCGGCAAAATCCCCGCTTCTGCTGCCGGACTTTCTTCGTAAGGCTCAACAATGGTAATAATTCCTGTGTCCATGTTCTGGCTTACTACTGCACCAATTCCACAGTATGTTCCAGTGGTTTTTTCAAGAAGGTCTGCATACTCTTCTTCTGTGTAATAAACAGAATAAGGATCACCAAGACTATCTAAAAGTCCTTTGTAAATACCTTCACTCATTTCCACTTCTTCTGTTCCATTCAAATAATAAGTATCAATGTATTGCTCCAGTAAATTAATTTTCTGTATTATTTTTGCGACTTCCTTTGCAGAGTCACTATTTCCAATCATGCTTATCAGGTTGCCACTATTAAGCATAATCAAACCTACTACTGCACATCCGGCAACTCCCATTAAAAACCCTGTCAAAACACCTTTAAAAAACCCTTTGTTCATACTATCCATTCCCCATTTCTTATAACGCAATTCCAGTTCACATCACACCATTGGCAATACAGCAATTCCACAGCATCACCAATGTGTGAGCTACTGACTTACATAATTCAACGGATTTACGTACTCACCATTTATAGAAATTCCAAAATGCAAATGTGGTCCTGTAGAATATCCCGTAGAACCAACGGCTGCAATCTTATCTCCCTGTTTTACCTGTTGTCCTGCAGAGGCATATAAAGCAGAGCAATGCATGTATACCGTATAGGTGCTGTTTCCATGGTAAATCATAATATAATTACCAGCAGAAACAGAATATTTTGAAGTTACAACCTCACCATCTGCTGCTGCCAGAATCGGAGTTCCTGTCGGAACACCAATATCAATTCCTTTATGATAGGTACTTGCACCGGCTGTAGGCTGTTCACGATTGCCAAAATAGGATGTAATTCTTCCTGCAACCTCCAATGGCCATATAAATCCACTGGCACTTATCTGTCCTGAAGCCGCTCCACCATTAGCTGCTTCCTGTTTTCTTCTTTCTTCTTCAATACGCTTTCTTTCTTCTTCCAGAAGCTTTTCAATACGTTCTTCTTCCTCCTGAATTTTCTTTTGGAAAATTGCTGCCTCATTGTCTGCCAATTCAATTTTTTCTTTATATCTGGCAATCTCTGCTGCCTTTTCTTCATGAAGTCGTGTCACAGTTGCTTCCTCGTAAGCCAGTTCTTCCTGAAGACTGCCAAGCTCTGCTCTTTGTTCTTCCAGCTTAGCCTGCGAATCAGCAACCTTTTGTTTTAAAGCCTTATAGTTTTCATAACTTTTCTGGTCATATTCCGAAATCTTTGCAATATATTCTGTACGGTTTAAGAAGTCTCCAAAGCTTTCTGCTTCCATAAGCAAGGATATATAATCAGAATCGCCATTTTCATACATATACTTTATGCGAAGCTTCATAGAGTTATACTGTTTTTCTTCCTGTTCAACAGCTTCAAGCAAATCCTGTTCTGCCTTAATCAGTTTTTTATCTACTTTTTCAATTCTCTTATTTAGCTCTGCCATATCCGCCTGGATTTCTGCCAGCTGCACATCTAATTCTTCTACATAAGCAAGGAGGTCATCCTTTTTCTCTTCCAGACTTTCAATCTTGTCTTCAATCTCTTTCTTCTTCTCTTCCAGTTCTTTCTTATGCTGTTCTGCCTCATTAATGCTGGTTGTTGAGGTCGCCTGCACGGCTACGGAGGCTTTATTTCCACCAAATGCTCCTACAACAGAGCCACAGATTAATACTCCCACAAGTATATACAACAACTGCTTTTTACAGTTTTTTCCTCTGTAAAGCTTCATGGTTTCCTCCTTTTTGTATTTCTGTTATATTATTCCCATTTTCAGATGTACTGATAAACTCCCATCTGTCATTAACATTTATGAAGCTGCTTTCTGACAGTCATGTAACTGCCGACAAAACCAATTCCAATTCCTAATAATAAGGATACCGGCACTAAAGTTTTAAATATTTCTCCTGCACTTAAGAAAGTCAGAATGTTAGAAAGCAGGCTAAATTTTGTTGCAATATATTCAACTACCTGATTGTAAATTATAAATAAAATGCCCAAAGGAATAATTGCCCCCATCAGACCAATAGCAATTCCCTCTACAATAAATGGGGAACGAATCATAAAATCCGTCGCACCAATCAGACGCATAATGGATATCTCATCTTTGCGGACAGAAATCCCCATTGCTACTGTTGTACTGATTAAGAACACAGCTACTGCCAGTAAAATAATAATGATAGCAGCAGATATATAAGCAACTAAAGAATTAAAACTGGTCAGGCTGCTTGCTGTAGTATCAGAACTATTAACCTGACGCACTCCATCTAACTGTTTCAGATACTCTACCAGCTCACTTTGTCTGGAAATATCATTAAGATATATCTGGTAAGAAGCCGAATCCTCCAATGGATTATCATCACCAAAGGATTCTTCCAAATCCTTTTGGTCTTTGAATACTTCTTTTTTGAAATCTTCCCATGCTTCTTCTGCAGAAATAAAATTATAGCTTGCCACTTCTTCACGAATGCCAATCTGCTCTCCAATAGCTGTAATCTGTTCTGTTGTAATTCCTTCATCAAAAAATACGGTTACAGCAACAGAGCTTTCTGCATTATGAATCATATATTGGAAATTACTCAAAATAAAATAAAAAATTCCAAACATAAATAAGCAGGCTGTTATGGTTCCAACAGAAGCCAATGAAAACATTCTGTTGCGATATATATTTTTCATGCCCTGCTTGATGCTATAACCAAGTGAACTAAAATTTTCCATACGAATAACCACCTTTTTGCTCGTCACTGATAATAAGTCCGTTTCTCATTGTAACAACCCTTTTCTGCATGGCATCTACAATTTCCCGGTTATGTGTAACTACAACAACGGTAGTTCCATTTTTATTAATTTCATCTAAAAGGGACATAATTTCCCATGAATTCTTAGGGTCCAGATTACCTGTAGGCTCATCTGCAAGTAAGATACCCGGTTTATTTATCAGTGCTCTTGCAATTGCCACACGCTGCTGTTCACCACCGGATAACTGTCCCGGCAAAGCCATAAGCTTTTCTGACAATCCCATCATCGCCAGAATTGCAGGCACCTGTCTTTGAATTGTATAATTGCTTCTGCCAATTACTCTTTGGGCAAAAGCGACATTTTCAAACACATTACGGTCTTTTAACAGACGGAAATCCTGAAATACAACTCCAAGTCCTCTGCGGTATTTCGCCACCTGTTTTCGCTTCATAGTTGTTAATTCCTGACCATTAACAGTAATGGTTCCAGAAGTCGGATCAAGCTCTTTTAAAAGCAGCTTAATCAGAGTAGACTTACCAGAACCACTGTTACCTACAATAAATACAAATTCACCCTTTTCAATTTGCAAAGACACACCCTGCAGGGCTGGAACCCCTGCAGAGTATGTCTTTGATACATTGTCTAATGTTATAATTGCATTTCTATCCATAGACTATTTATATTTTCCTCTCTTGTCTAGTACTCCAACGTTTCCATATATTTCATGTATTTTACTACCATCAATGCAATCTTAAATGTAATCGCATCTTCAAATACACGAAGGTCTAAGCCTGTGCTCTTCTGAAGCTTATCCAGACGATAAACCAATGTATTTCTGTGAATATACAACTGTCTGGAAGTTTCAGATACATTCAGACTGTTTTCGAAGAACTTATTAATTGTAACTAAAGTTTCTTCGTCGAAATCGTCTGGAGATCTGTTTGCAAAAATCTCCCTAATAAACATCTTGCAAAGAGGCATTGGAAGCTGATAAATAAGACGTCCGATTCCCAGATTACTGTATGCAACAATATTGCGGTCGCTGTAGAAAATCTTTCCAACGTCTAATGCCATTTTGGCTTCTTTATAAGAACGGGAAACATCCTTGATTTCATTGATAATTGTACCAAATGCCACATGCACCGGAGTCATTGCCTCAGTATTAAGCATATCAACGATAACCTTAGCTGTTTTTTCAAGGTCGCTGTATGTTTCGCCTTCTTTTACTTCTTTTACAAGAATAATATTCTTTTCATCAACTGCTGTAATGAAATCCTTTGTCTTACCAGCAAAAAGACTACGAACTGTTTCCAGTGCATTGCTGTCTTTTTCGGTCTTAGTCTCAATTAAAAATACTACACGTTTCACATCAGTGTCAACATGGAGCTTCTTGGCGCGATTGTAAATGTCTACCAGAAGGAGATTATCCAACAGCAGATTCTTAATAAAGTTATCTTTATCGTATCTTTCTTTGTAAGCAACTAAAAGGTTCTGAATCTGGAAAGATGCAACCTTACCAATCATGTAAACATCTTCGCTGTCCCCTTTTGCCAGCACAACATATTCCAGCTGTTGTTCATCAAATACTTTAAAGAACTGATATCCCTGCATTACCTGGCTGTCTGCAGGAGACTCAACGAAAGCCTGCACTGCACCTTCATATTCCTCTACATTATTCATAGTACTGCAAAGAGGCTTACCTTCTGTATCCATAACACAGATATCAACTCTTGTAATTGCCTTTAACCCTTCGATAGTGCTCTGAAGAATCTGATTTGAAATCATCCAATTCACTCCTTATTATATAAATGTATTAATTATGCATTTTTTACCACACTAATCCACAGTATAGTAATTTTATCATTTTTCACCAAAAAAGTAAACCAATATTTCTTAATATTTAGTAAGTTTTTTATGAGTGGCTAAACGGACGCAGGAAGAGGTCTGCTGACTTCATAATATTCTATTTTAACTTTTAATGTTTCTATTCATTTTGTATATATATAGTCTCTAAATTACCTTATCCTTAAATGTGCATTTAATTACATCTCGGACTTTATTTCATCTAAAATGCTATGTGCAACTTCATCTTTACTCATTAAAGGTAATTCTTTTACATTATCTTTAGTTATTAATGTCACTACATTGGTACTGGTTCCAAATCCCGCTCCCTCATCTTTTAGGTTATTGGCTGCTATCATGTCTACTTTTTTCTTTTCTAATTTAGCTTTAGAGTTTTCTAACATATTTTCTGTTTCCATAGAGAAACCGCAGAGGAATTGGCCTTCTTTACGATTTTCACCCAAAAAGCCAAGAATATCCTGTGTTCGCTTTAATGGAATACTCATATCCCCATTTTTTTTCTTAACTTTTT
>CAYTGQ010000103.1:0-7574 GCA_964437345.1 uncultured Lachnoclostridium sp.
TCGCCTAAGAAATCAAGAGCCCAGTCTTTTAATTCGTTGACACCTTTACCGTAGTCAGCTCTTTCTTCTTTTGGGATGTTTTTCATTTCTTTCATGAGAAGACCGATTTTACCGGTTTTGTTATCGAGGAACAGTTTCTTAAATTCATATACTTCTTTGGAAGAATTTAAATTATCTGCACCTGCAATAATTTCCTGCTTAATTTGTTCTAAATTTGCATTCATTGTGCTTGCTCCTTTGCTATTTTTGAGGTGAATTTTGTATAAAGGACATTTTAGGTATAAAAAAATCCCTTTATACAACAATTAGACAGCCCGAAAAACGAACTGACTTTGTTATAAAGGGACGAATAAAATCCGCGTTACCACCCTAATTCCCACCTTTAAAAGTGGGCTCTCATTGGACTGCGTGACGTGCAGTATTACGTCTTTGGCTACTGTTAGTTCACCCAAGCGGCTCCTGTGTGAAATTCATTTATACATTCTTGACTTAAACAGGTTTTCAGCCGATGACCTGCTCTCTCTGGAAGTAAATGTATAACTACTGTGCACATTCATTGCCTTTAAATGGTTCATATTCAACATATTTTGTAGTTTAGCATATTTGCAGGGGGATGTCAAATGGATGTAATTGAATGGTTAAAGATTAGATGAAAATGGAAGACAGAATCGTTATGAAAATAGCCAGATAAAGCAGAATACAATTTTTGAAATTGATTTAAGTGGTTTATAAAATGTAAAAACCGGAATCCTTTGTTTTATAAGGAACTCCGGTTTTTGTTTTAGAATTATTTTATTCGATATAACTGATAAAAATATGAATCGTTATTCACCAGTCATTTTTTCCTGTTTTACCTTATGGTCAATAACATGTCTAGAAGCTAATTCATTTTTAATATCTTCCACGGAAATGCCCATTTCAACCATCATTACCATAACGTGATATGCTAAATCTGCAATTTCATAAATAGTTTCTTTTTTATCATCTGCTTTAGCAGCAATGATAACTTCTGTTGATTCTTCACCGATTTTCTTAAGGATTTTATCAATACCTTTTTCAAAAAGATAAGTAGTGTAAGAGCCTTCTGGAAGGTCTCTCTTTCTTCCTTCTAAAAGTTCATACAGACCGTCTACAGAAAATTCAGTATTTGTTTCTTCAGAAGTTCCTTCCTTTTCAAATACCGGATTGGTAAAGCAGGAATCCGTTCCTAAATGGCAAGCCGGACCATCTTTTTTTACTTCTACCACAAGGGCATCTTTATCGCAGTCTGCTGTAATAGAAACGATGTGCTGGTAGTTGCCGCTGGTTTCTCCTTTCAACCATAATTCCTGACGGGAACGGCTGAAAAAGCAGGTTAATTCTTTCTCTAAAGAGATACCAAGGCTTTCTTTATTCATATAAGCAAGGGTTAATACTTTCTTAGTTTCTGCGTCAACTACAATAGCAGGAATTAACCCTTTTTCATCAAATTTTAATTCGTCTATATTTAACATAATTTTAAATTCCTCTTTTCTATAATACGTTCTAAGATTTTGAGCCTTTATTATATTTATAGCTTTGTAGAAATTCAGAGAGTATTTCTTATAATCTGACAGTAATTTCATTCTTATGAAGTAATTTCTTCAAATCGGAAATCTGTACTTCTCCAAAATGGAAAATAGAAGCAGCTAATCCGGCATCAATATCTGGAATTTCTTTAAATAAGGTCACGAAATCTTCTGCCGAACCGGCACCACCAGATGCAATAACTGGTACATGAACAGCTTCACAGACTGCCTTTAACATTTCAAGGTCGAAGCCTTTTTTGACACCGTCTGTGTCAATGGAATTAACAACAACTTCACCGGCACCGTTAGCAACGCATTTTTTAATCCATGAAATGGCTTCCATTCCAGTATCTTCTCTGCCGCCTTTGGCAAATACATGAAAGACACCGTCTACACGTTTGATATCAACAGAAATAACGACACATTGATTACCATATTTTTGTGCGGCTTCTGTAATTAAATCTGGATTTTTGATGGCACCGGAATTAACGCTTACCTTATCAGCACCGCATTTTAATACTCGGTCAAAGTCTTCAATGGTATTAATTCCGCCGCCTACAGTGAGTGGAATAAAGATATTAGAAGCTACTTCTTTTAAGATATCAGTAAATAATTTTCTGCCATCGCTGGAGGCTGTAATATCATAAAAGACCAGTTCATCAGCACCACAATCACTATAATATTTACCGAGTTCCACTGGGGAGGAAACATCATTTAAGTTTTCAAAATTTACCCCTTTTACAACCCTGCCATTTCTCACATCAAGGCATGGAATTATTCGTTTTGTAATCATTTTAATCTAAGCCTCCATTCCAAGGCAATTCTGCATTACTGCCTCTAAAGCTAATTCTATAGAAATTTATATCGCAGCTTCTAATGCTTCGCACAAGTCAATGGCACCGATGTAATAAGCTTTTCCAATGATAGCGCCGTAAAGATTAAGTGCTCTAAGAGCTTTGATATCCTCAATAGAGGAAACACCGCCAGAAGCGGTAATATCGATATCGAATTTTTCAGATAGCTGACGGTAAAGGTCGCGGTTGGTTCCCTGCATAGCTCCATCTTTGGAAATATCCGTACAAATTAATGTTTTAACACCAAGCTTCTGCATTTTTTCACAGAATTCAAAGCAGGTATACTGGGATTTTTCAATCCATCCTTTAATAGCAACATAACCATCTTTTACATCAACGCCAACGGCGATTCGTTCACCGTAAGCAGCTACGGCTTCCTCTAAAAATTCAGGATTGTTGACAGCTGCTGTACCAAGAATAACACGGTCAACACCATTTTCCAGATAGGCCTTCACTGTATCCATTGAACGGATACCGCCACCAATTTCAGTAAATAAATCTGTTTCATTGGCAATTTGTTTTACAATATGTAGGTTAGGAGTAGTACCATCTTTGGCACCTTCTAAATCTACGAGATGAATATATTTTGCCCCTTTGTTTTCAAAGTCGCGAGCAATTTCAATTGGATTGTCACTGTAAATGGTCATCTGGTTATAGTCACCTTTCAAAAGGCGAACTGCTTTACCATCATATAAATCAATAGCTGGAAATAATTTCATAATAATCAAATCTCCATTTCTCAAATGCATAAGAGTATTTTATAATTCGCAAAAGGCTTTTAAAATATTAAGTCCTACATTACCGCTTTTTTCAGGGTGGAACTGACAGCCGAAAATATTGTTGTAAGCAACGGCAGCAGTCAGCTCTTTGCCATATTCTGTTGTGGCGATTAAGGAATCATCACAATTTGTTGCATAATAGGAATGTACAAAATACACACAATCCTTGTCATTTATATATTGAAAAAGTGGATTTTTCTGCTGGGCTTGGGTTACAAAATGCAGGGCATTCCAACCAATATGTGGAATTTTCAAATGTTCAGGAAGATCTCCTTCCATTGGAACAACCTGTCCAGGTATGAGACCTAAGCCTTTATGACAGCCATATTCATAGCCTTCTTCAAATAAAAGCTGCATTCCAAGGCAGATACCAAGAAGAGGAACCCCCTTTGCAGCCTGCTCTTTTATAATTACATCAAGACCGGATGCGGAAAGCTTTTTGGCAGCATCACCAAAAGCACCTACACCTGGTAATATTAATTTGTCAGCTTGTTTTATTATATTTACGTCACCGGTGATAACTGTATCGGCACCGATGGCTTTAAAGGAGGAAGACAAGGAAAATAAATTGCCCACTCCGTAATCTATAATTGCAATCATCTATAGCACTCCTTTTTAAGAAACTTCTTTTGAATATTTTCTGAGTCGTTTCGATTTAAAAGTAGTTATTTTAAAGAATTCCCTTAGTAGAAGGAATTTCATTCTTATTTGCTTCATTAATGTGAACAGCTTCTTTTAAGGAGCGGGCAACGGATTTGAATGTACCCTCAATAATATGATGAGAGTTGTTGCCTGCAAGCTGTCTGATATGAAGAGTAATTGCCGCATGGCGGATAAAACCTAAAAAGAATTCTTCTGTAAGCTCTGTATCGAAGTCACCAACCTTGGAAGATGGAATTTCTAGACTATAGCTTAAATGACTTCTTCCGGAAATATCTACGGCAGTTTGAATCAGAGCCTCATCCATAGGAAGCAAGAAGCTTCCATAGCGGGTGATGCCTCGCATATCGCCTAATGCCTGTTTGAAGGCATCGCCAAGGACAATTCCAATATCTTCAACCGTATGGTGATAATCAACCTCTGTATCACCTTTGCAGGTTACAGTAAGGTCAAAGCCTCCATGACGGGCAAATAAAGTGAGCATATGGTCAAGAAAACCACAGCCGGAGTTAATTGTACTATTTCCTGTTCCGTCAAGGTTAAGCTTTAGTGTAATATCTGTTTCATTGGTTTTGCGGGTAATTTCAGCAATTCTCATATTAACCTCCAATTTGAAGTTTTACATTTTCATTGTTTGTTGTTTGCGCGGATTTATTTTTCTCCAAGAATTTCCCTTACTTTAGCAAGAAAAATCTCCATTTCTTCATGGCTTCCTATGGTAATTCGGTTATAATCTTTAATACGTTCTTTATCAAAATGACGGACAAGGACTCCATTCTCTTTTAACTGTTCGTAAAGTTCTTTTCCGCTTAATTTATCGGTTTTGGCAAAAATAAAGTTAGCTTTTGATGGAAGCATGGTAAAACCTAGTTCCTTAAGCCCATTGGCAGTAAAGTCACGGTTTTCCATTATCTTTTTGCAATTTTCTAAGTAATAGTCGTTTTCTTCCACTGCAGCAAGACCTGCTGCCTGGGTTAAACGATTGATATTATATGGATTCGTAGAATATTTTATTTTTTCAAGATCTGCGATAATATCCTTGTCTGCTATGGCAAATCCAAGTCTTGCACCTGCCATACTTTTTGATTTGGAAAAGGTCTGGCAGACAAGAAGGTTTTTGTATTTTTTAGTAAGTGGAACAGCAGAAGTACCACCAAAATCAACATAAGCCTCATCTACCACTACAATACTTTCAGAATTGGAAACAATGATTTTTTCAATTTCTGAAAGTGGAAGCTCCATACCTGTAGGAGCATTAGGATTTGCAATTACAACAAGCTTATTCTGATTGCAAAAGCGCTCCGTATCAATAGTAAAATC
Source organism: uncultured Lachnoclostridium sp. (assembly GCA_964437345.1). Classification (GTDB taxonomy): domain Bacteria; phylum Bacillota; class Clostridia; order Lachnospirales; family Lachnospiraceae; genus CAYTGQ01. The sequence goes on from CAYTGQ010000103.1 coordinate 5,161, forward strand.
TTCTTTTAAAGGAATAATATCAGGTTCAATACCATAAAGCTCTGCAAAGACACTATAAAATCCATAAGTAATATCTGCAAAAGCGGCTCCCTTGTGACCATATGCCATAAAGGAAAAGTTCAAAATGTCATCGGAGCCGTTGGATAGGAATATATTTTCATATCCTACACCATAAAGGTCAGCTAAAGCATTTTTCAACTTTTTACATTCCGGGTCACAGTAAAGACGAAGGTCCTTCACCTCATCTTCATTAACTGCCTTAATAACAGAAGGAGATGGAGGAAAAGGCGATTCGTTGGTATTTAGTTTTATGTATTTTTTGTCCTGTGGCTGTTCGCCAGGGGTATAAGCTTCAATCTTCTGAAGATTTTCATTTAAAAATTTACTCATTTTAATCACTCATTTCAAAGAACAGAAAAAATAGATAATAGTCTCATGCTGTAACTAAGTTTGTTATAATTATTCAAATCTGACAGTTGCACTTCTTGCATGTGCGGAAAGTCCTTCTTTCTCTGCAAAGAAAGCAACATCCTCTGCCACCTTGGAAAGTGCATCTTTTGTATAATAAGTGTACTGAGATTTCTTTACAAAATCATCTACAGATAACGGACTTGAAAATCTTGCTGTACCGGAAGTTGGTAATGTGTGATTAGGACCTGCAAAATAGTCTCCCAGTGCTTCCGGACAATAACGTCCCATAAAAATACTGCCTGCATTTTTGATTTTATCTAAGTAATCAAATGGATTATCGACACAAAGCTCTAAATGCTCTGGTGCAATTTCATTGGCCACGTCAATGACATCATTTAAGTTTTCTGCAATAATAATTTTTCCATTGTTATCAATGGAAGTACGTGCGATTTCTTCACGAGGTAAAAGTGCAAGCTGTCGTTCAATTTCGTCACTGACCTTCTGGGCTAACTCAGCACTGTTAGTTACTAAAACTGCACTTGCCATTTTATCGTGTTCTGCCTGAGATAAAAGGTCTGCAGCAACAAAACGTGGGTCGCTGTTTTCATCAGCAATTACAAGAATTTCACTAGGACCAGCTATCATATCAATAGATACCCGTCCAAACACCTGTCTTTTTGCTTCTGCAACAAAGGCGTTACCAGGACCGACAATTTTATCTACTTTAGGAACAGTTTCTGTTCCATATGCCAAAGCAGCAACTGCCTGAGCACCGCCTATTTTAAAAATGCGGTCAACACCTGCAATTTTGGCCGCTGCTAAAATAACAGGATTTACTTTGCCATCAGCGGATGGAGGGGTTGTAATACATATTTCATCGCAGCCTGCGATTTTAGCGGGAATACTATCCATAAGAACTGTGGAAGGGTAAGCAGCGGTGCCGCCTGGAACATATAGCCCTACTTTTTCAATAGGAGTTACTTTCTGTCCGGTAATAATGCCATCCTGTTCATTAATAATAAAGCTGTTGCGAACCTGTTTTTGATGAAACTGGCGGATATTTTCTGCTGCCTTTTTAATGATTTCGATGAATTTTGGTTCAACAAGCTGGAAGGCTTCTTCGATTTCTTCCGCAGAAACTTCTAAAGAAGAAAGCTTTGCTTTATCGAATTTTTCGCAATATTCAAAAAGTGCTTTATCACCATTTGCCTTTACATTTTCAATAATTTCAGAAACTACATCTGCAACATCAAAGGAGCTTTCTCCTCTTGCAAAAATTTCTTCTGGAGACACTTCTCCGTATTTCATAATCTTAATCATAATTTCCTCACAATCTGTCAGTTATGGCTATTTAAATTATTAAAACAAAATAATTATTAATCTTTAACCTGTTCGGATAATCCTCGTTTAATCTCTTCAATCCTTTTTGCTTTAAAGCTGTAAGCAGATTTATTAGCGATTAATCTTGCACTGATAGGAACAATAGTTTCATATGGTATAAGGTCATTTTCCAGTAAAGTTTTACCCGTTTCCACAATATCTACGATAACATCAGATAGATTTAAAATTGGTGCAATTTCTATGGAACCGTTGAGATGGATAATATCAATATCACGACATTTTTCACTATAATAAGTACGGGCAATATTAGAAAATTTGGTTGCAACACGAAGAGTTTTGGAAATATCATCAACAAAGTCTTTTTTGGAAGCAACTGCCATACGGCATTTTCCTATATTTAAATCCAGCAGCTCATGAACATCTGGTTTGTATTCTAATAAAATGTCTTTTCCGGCAACACCAATATCTGCAGCACCACGTTCTACATATATAGCAACATCGGAAGGTTTTACCCAAAAGAAACGAAGACCCAGCTCTTGATTTTCAAAAATTAATTTACGATTCGTTTCTTTGATGGATGGACATTCAAATCCAGCTGCTTCAAACATGTTGTAAACCTTTTCACCCAGACGTCCTTTTGGAAGAGCAATATTGATAATAGG
>CAYTGQ010000104.1:0-7483 GCA_964437345.1 uncultured Lachnoclostridium sp.
ATTTCAGTAATTGTTTAAAATAACTTATAGACTCCTTATCAAACTCCTGTTTATAAACCCTATAAGAATTCATGCTCCAGGACGTAGCGTAATCAACGACTCCGGTAAAAGGGCGAAATCCTTTTTCCAATCTCCAGTTTCTACGTTCCGTAGATTCCATATCAGCCTCCACTATGGTAGTATTCAGTTTCTCCTGCATATTAGCGGAAATTGCCTCTATCGTGTAATCAATACAATTATAGGTCCACGGGAAAAAATATCTCACTGACATTTCCTTGGTTTTTACATCCTCTGAAAACAAATATTCTATGTTCGTCTTTAAGCCTTTTAAACCGCCCTGTTCCCTTGACAATGCTTTCACAAATGTCATTTCCGGCTCTTCTCCCCCTTCCATCTGTAGAGAAAAGAATCCCATTCCATATATTACTGTCTCAATCTCATGTTCCTCAAGGGCAACTTTAAGCGCACGAATTGTCTGTTCAATTTCCTGTGCAGGTGTTCCCATATTAAAGGAATTTACCTGCAAACGCGCATCAAATATATCCGGTGCTAAATCTGCTGAGCACACAGAAGCTCCAACAAATATGGTATCTATCTCCTGCTCCTGATAGTACTCTTTCCACATAGTCTCACTGGACCCATTTGCCGGTTCAATAAGAAAGGATGCCACGATATTTAATACGCAAACTGCCACTCCGAACCTTAAAAATTTGTATTTTTTAAAAATTCGCATAAACTATATCCTCTATTTTATAAACGAATAATAATGCAATCCTCCGTTTCTTCTATATATCCGCCTTCCGGAAATTGTGTTGCATCACCATAGGTTTCTTTGTAAGTTTCAATTCCCATACCCTCATAAATCTCCCAATCCAATGGATAATAGGTATTGAATGCCTGCTTCATTGTTTCCGCATCTGCCCATTCAAATTGGTATCCTCTGTACTCAAACAGCTGTCTTATCGGTCGGTTATAACCGGCATACATGGCAAATGCCTGTACACTCCAGTCTATAACAGAACTATAATTTTGGGCATAGCAGTACTCCTCTTCCACTTTTCTACCCGCATTTTCTACACACGCCTTTACAAACTCCCATCTGAAATCTGTATCTAAGATACAATACTGCTGGTAAATCTCGTCCGGAAGTTCAAAGTCTCCAACAACAACCAAAGGCTTTTCCTGCACATTATACGCACCATTGTTTAAATCTGCCGCAATTTGATCAATCACCTGCATTTCATACTCTGTTTTCTCATAATCTAATGCAAACCACTGATTCATATCATATACAGAATAAAGCACCGCCAATGTAATGACCACACTTCCACATACTCGTGGCCATTTTTTCATTTTTTCTAAAGCGATTGTTCCTGCAAAAAACACCAGTGCCACAAAAATCACAAAAATCTGACACGCACGATAAGCCATGGTGTCTCCTTCTATTAAGCAAAGCACAAACATGGATACATAGGTTCCCAATCCGGTCAGCAACATAAGTCCGTCTTTTCGTTTCCAACAAAAATATATGAGCGCTCCAATAAAAATCAGCGAACATATGGTAAATATTAAAATGGGATAATACACTGCGCCCATGGCAAAATAATCACAAAAAATCCGAGCCAATAATGTACTAATATTTTTCCAGATATTTTGAATTCCGCCTTTTGTAAGCCATTCTATACTAGACACACTTCTATAAAAGGTGTATGCAGGAATAGAAAATACTCTCATAAGGATTGCTCGCACTACGCGTCTGGCTGCCATGGCATAAACTAAATATCTGGCAGCAAAGAAGATTGCCATAACAAACTGCTTACCTCTAAAAGAAGACTCCTGTTTTTTCACAAACAAGTCTATTAGCATAACCACCATAATTCCTGATAAAAATATGCTGGCAGCCGATTCATAAAAGCTAATCGCCAAGGTCAACATAACAAGCACACCACAGCGAATCAAAATCTGCTTCTTTAATGCCACCTGATTCCTATATAGGTATAAGAATGCAATCAGTGACAACACCGCAAACAAATGCACCCATCCCAAACCATTCTGTAAGTAGAATACAAATACATCTGCATTCATGGAGTAGTCCATAAACATTGCACAAAACACGATATATGCCCAAATTGTAATCTCTTGTGGAATCAGCATCCGAAGCAAAGCACACCATGCAACCGCTGCTACCATTAACACCAACACCGTAACAAAATCACCTATAAATGGTGTATACTCCGCAATCGGAATAATCTTATTTATTAGATAGTATGGCCAACGTCCAATTGCAACACCCATACCTCTCCCAAAATACAAATCAATGGAAATATCATCGATTCCACAAGTTCCATGTGTGAATAAATACGTATAACCCGCTACTGCAGAAATGCATAGCATTAACACAAACCACTTATTCTTCAAAAAAAACCTGCTCTGCTCTTTCAGTTCCTTTAGCATTCCGTTCTCCCAATAAAATATTTAGTAAGTAATTCCTATTAGAATCAATGCCCACACTCCACATAATGCCAGCAAAATCCAATCGTGAGTCAGCACTTCAACCGGATCTCCATCCGAGTTGTTTTCAATATCCAAACAATACTTCATACATATCAGCAGCACAATCGGTACCGTCCATATAAATAACACTTCGTTTCTTTCTTTTGCACATTCAACTGTCCACAATGAATAAAAAACTATTGTCATGGACAGACACATATACATCGTACTGTTTAAAAATGTAGAACTGTAATACTTTAACACATTTCTGGTATCACTATCCTTTTGACGCATTTTTTCATTTCTTCTTTTTCCAAGTGCGAAATAAAATGCCGCCATTGTAACCGTCAAATACAGCCAGCTGGAAATCTCAATCCCTGTAACTGCTGCACCAAATAATAATCTCAGTAAAAATCCACTTGCTACAATCGCAATATCTATAATCGGATAATTTTTCAGCTTAAAACTATAGAGTAGATTTAGTACAAAATATACCAGCATATAAACACAGCTATCTAAGGTAAACCCACCGCCAATAATACATATCAGACAAATTATTCCTAATACTCCAATTAGCATACCGGCCTTTTTTATACTTACTTCTCCGGACGCGATTGGTCTTTTACACTTTGTCGGATGCAGGCGGTCTTTCTCTACGTCCCTAATATCATTCACCACATATACAATAGAAGTCACCATGCAAAAAGCGATATATGCCAGCAAAAGATCCCTCCACATTTTAGATTCAGACAATCTGCCCGCAAAAAAGATTGGTCCAAAAATCAACAAGTTCTTGATATAATGATGAACGCGCATTAATCGTATGTATTTCTTCATGGTTCCTCCTATGCCGGGTAATTGGTTCTTGCAAAAATAAGAAGTTCCAAAAATCCCTTTCCATTCATAATCACCAGCAGTAATAGGATAATGGCCCATACTGCATATTTTATCTGAGGTTTACACTTAGTAAGCCAATGATTGATGCATTGATATACCAGAATCCAAAACGCCCATCCATAATAGAAGGTATACAATATCAATCCATTCTCTGCTGTTCCCCATCCTAAGATTCCTAACATTACTATCGAATGTAAAATCCAGAATCCACAAATCTTTGTCAACAACTGCTTTCTCCCTATCACAAGACCACCCACAGCCAATACGATAAGAAGCATGCCCACAACAGAAATACTTTCTACTTTGTACATCTGCCAGCTTAGCTGCTCGTGTAACTCCCATGTAGGTCTTGCTGCCGGTGCGATAAAGCAGGATCTTACAAAATATATATACTGCAACACTCTCTCACTTACCGGTACACTTTCTCCGGTAAATTGCTTGAGGGAATTTATCTTATCAACGACAGTAAAAATAACATCCGTACGACAGAAAAACAGCATTGCAAACACACCTTTTCCTGCGATTTCAAAAATACGAACGATGTACTTTTTCCAGTCGAATTTTTCTGTTTCTTCACTAAGAACTACTAATGCTGCACTGGTAAGTAAGCTTCCACTTGCACCAATTAACGCCAGATCATCCTTTTTATTCTTAACAACCAACGAATATAGATAGAATACTACCCAAAATACCGCCACTACATACTGTTCCATCATAATCGAGAACAGAATGGTCGGATACATCAGACAAATAAAAATGAAGAAAACCATACGGTTCATCTGATTCATTTTCATCAGCTTCATAAGCATAAATAATGTCAACAACAGTAAAAGCATTTGCGGAATCGCTATACACATACCCGGTACATACGGCACAGATGCCAATACGACAGACAGCAAATAGCCCCATCCCATAAATGGTGTTGCAAACACTGCAAACAACGGCTGTCTTAAGTCATTCTCATGATGCATAAGCTGCAAATACGCATTTCTACTTACCAGACTCATACAATCTGCTGTATAGATGATGTCTCCACTATGCCACGTTCCATAAAACGCCTGTGTTTTCCAATATGTAAATATCAGAAATGCCAAATATACAAAGGCAACCCCACCATATACAATCCACTCTTTTTTCTCGATATCTGAGAATAATCCTGCCAGCTTCTCTTTTATATACTCATACAGAATTACCAAAAGAGAGAACACAAACCACGAAGCTGACACAGAAATCCACACTTCTACTTCCAGATACTTTATAGGAAACAATACTGCTCCTGCGGTATTTGCTGCTGCAAGAAGCCAAGTGCCCTTAGAAGCTTTGCGTACCTTCCCAAAAATACTTCCACCAAAGGTCGCTATCACCATTGCCGCAATTATCGCCAGATATATCGACCTGCGATAATATTCCGGTCTCCAGTACTGTGACTGTCCCCACATCGCGGCAGATACAACCCAAAGGAGATTTCCTATCAAATTTTTTATCCACTGCTTAATTTGTTCCTTCATATACCTTCTCTTTTCTTAATAGTTCCTTTTTTTATACAACCCAATTTTTCACAATCGGAATCTGTTTCATTATCGCTACTATCACAAGACAAATTACAAATATCACACTTGTCACCAAAAGCACTGCCGTTATCGGTTCACATATTGATGTATCGAATCCTTTTACAAAATCCAGATACTCCATTACATATACATGCAACACATAAATGCCCAATGTACACTCAGACACCGCCACTATCGGCTTTGCATATTTTCGCATCCATGCTGTCTCGTTCATATTCTGAAAGATAACAAAAATAAGTACCGCTTCCAAATAAGTCGAAATCCAAAAATAATTATACAGAAGTTCTGTTGGCTTACCCACCGAAATCGAATATGCCGCATTTAAACCGGCTGTCACTACTACCACAATCGCATATGCCAAAAACAAATATCTTTTTTTGATATGCGAAGTGTCCTTCGTAGATAAATAATATCCTGTCAGGAAATATCCGAGATACCCAAGGAAATCCAACGTTCTGGTATTTGGAATTGCCGGTATACCAGAGACTGAAATTCCGATTGATACGGTTTTTATTAAAATAAAAATCACAAATGCGATACATCCGTATCGAATAAATTTTCCATCTTTATAAGTCTTTAACTTAAATAAGAATGGCACCAGCAAATACAAACCTATCATATTTGGCAGAAACCACAAATGAAAGGTTCCTGTAAAAAAAGCGTTCTCCAATAACATCATAGGATTCGCTAACGCTACCCAAAATCCCAAGCGGTCGATTGCGTATAAACACGCCCACACCGCACAGATAGATGCCAGCTTTGCCACATTATTTTTTAATAATCTTCCAATATCCGGTGCTTTCTCTCTTTCCAAAAATAGCTTTCCACTTATCATAAAAAAGAGTAACGCTGCACTTCTGGCAGAGGTATCATAAAAATTGAACACAAGCCAGCTCGTATTAGCCGGATTTTCCGTATACCAATTTTGAGCAGAAACATGAATCAAGACAACCATAAAACATGCCATTATTCTCAAAATATCTATTTTTATGTTTCTCTTTTGCATATACTATGTCAATTCTCCATTTCCTCTTATGCTCCAAATCTAGTAAACATCTGAAAATTTAACAACCACAATGTCATCTACTACCCGAATCGCACCATCCTTTGGATAACAAGGCATTTGTGCCACCTCTTCCGATGCATATACCTTTTCCATATCGTTTGCTGATACAAAATAATAACCACAGTGTAACTGTATGTATTCCGGTGTCGTATAATAAGAAATTATCGTATTCATATTCGCATGATAGCCTTGAATCTGAATTTCATCAAACTCCGCCTGATTTGAAATGGAACTATCCTGTCCGTCTAAATTACCCACGAACGCCACTGGTAAGGTATCCGAATAATTCTCTGCCGACTTTATCTGTGTAACCAGTGTCGTATAATAGGAAATGGCAGCTTCCTGCTGCTGATATGCCTTTAAATATGCAGCATTATCCAATCCTGCATAAAAAATTGCCATCACACCAATCACAGCCACTGCTGCTTTCCGAAGCCAGCCTACCGGTCTCTTTAGCGCCTCTTTTAACGCACTTGTATCCAGATTTTCCAACAACACAAGCGGATAAATTGGTATAAATATCAGATTATAAACCATCAGTGTATGTACATATGCCTCTGAAGATGCTGTCATTACATAAATCACACCTAAAGAAAGTGGCACTAATATAAACAAAACCACACTATATAACGTATTTAAAATTTCTCTCTTTTTATGAATCTGAGCAATATGCAAGCAGCCCAATACAAGAAACAGGATTAAACATACCGCATACAGAAACTGAATCAGATTCGTATTAGATATCCCTACAATTTCCCAACGTGTCAGCTTTGGCCATAATTTATAAGCTTCAAAAACTCCACTTAAGACATTGCCAATAGACATACTAAGCATTCCATTAATTCCCTGATAATCAGAAAGTTCTGTCTTCGTAAACCAAAGGAAAAATTTATTCAGTCCAAAATACAAAATAATTCCCAATAACAAGGTGATAAGGTAGTGGATAGCCGTTGCAATATTTTCTGCAAAGCCTCGTTTTCTTGCATCACATATCAACACAATTACAAAAACAGCCGTAGCCACTCCTATATATGCCTGATAAATTCCCATACCGAAAGCAATCATAAGAATTGCCGGTACAGTAGCTTTTTTTGTCTTTCTCACCAAGTAAACCGCCAACACCATAAGAAGCCCTGCAAAGAAATACCATGGTGCTGTAAACATATAAGAAAAGGTGGATGTTACGGTCGGAAATACTACCATATATGCACCTATCAAAGCTGCTGCTAACGAAGTTTTGATACCAAGCATCCGCACTAACACTACCGCCATAAGCGCAATAAAGAAAATAGTCAAAAGTCCATTCGTCAACGGCATACTATATGGCTGCAGCTCCAACCAGTTTAATACCTCCTCTATGACCCCCAATCCCCAGCGTCCGGAGGAGTACGTCGCTCCAAGCTTAAAGTAATAAATACAATCATCTAAATAGCTCATCTTGTTATACATGATGAAG
>CAYTGQ010000105.1:0-7478 GCA_964437345.1 uncultured Lachnoclostridium sp.
TTTGTAGAACATACCCATATCAACACCTAAGATGTTGGCATAGTATACGGAACGTCCCATAGCACCTTCGTCCGGACTGATAACCATTAAATGGTCAGCATCAAATTTGATGTCCGGTACATTTTTAAGTAAAGCCTTAATAAACTGGTAAGTAGGCTGAACTGTTTCAAAACTCTTTAAAGGAATTGCGTTCTGAACTCTAGGGTCATGAGCATCAAAAGTGATGATACTTTCTACACCCATGTTAGTTAATTCCTGTAATGCTAATGCACAGTCAAGGGATTCTCTCGCACTACGCTTATGCTGTCTGCTTTCATAAAGGAAAGGCATAATAACAGTGATACGACGAGCTTTACCGCCTACAGCAGCGATTAATCTCTTTAAATCCTGATAATGGTCATCTGGAGACATATGATTTGTCTTACCACATACAGAATAAGTAAGACTGTGATTACATACGTCAACTAAAAGATAAAGGTCAGAACCACGAACAGATTCTTTGATAATACCTTTTGCTTCACCTGAACCAAAACGTGGGCAGGAAGCGTTAATCAGGTAAGAATCTCTCTGGTAACCAGCGAAAGCGATAGTGGATTTGTGTTCGTTTTCTCTTTCAGCTCTCCATTCAGCAATAAAATTGTCAACCTTCTGGCCAAGTTCTTTGCTGCTTTCAAGAGCAATGATTCCAAGAGTACCTACAGGTATTGTGTTCGTTAAGTTGTCTTGTAATGACATGTTAAAATCCTCCGTAAATTACATTGAATTAATAGTTGTATTTAATATGCAGTTTTTCGACAAAAAAATGCATTATCTGACTAATTTTAATTATACATTTCTAGAAAAGTTCGTCAAGCGATAACTCATTAAATATTTTAATCTTGTTTATTTTAGACGAATATCAGTGCCAATAATTTTAAAAGGTTTGTAATTACTTACAATTCTGGAAAATACACGTTCACTATAACGATTCTTTATGTCATCAAAAGAAAGGTTAGTAGAGATAATAGTGGATTTTTCATTTAAATGGCGTTCATTAATGCACTGATAAAGCTGGGAAGCGACAAAACTATTTACCGTTTCTGTACCAAGATCATCAATAATCAGCAGGTCACAGTCAAAAATGTGTTCAAACTGGTGGTCGGCTTCATTTTTTTCCTCCATGGACTTGCTGAAAGTATGTTTTTCTAAAATGTCAAACAACTGGAAAGAAGTCAGGTATACAACAGTATAAGACATGTCCAGAAGTTCCTTGGCAATACAGTTAATCAAAAAAGTCTTTCCAACACCAGTATTCCCATATATTAAAATGTTATCGTAAGAATTTTCAAAAGAAGCAATAAATTTTTGACAGTCTTTTACAATTCGCTGGATATTTTCTTGCGGCGTAAGCCCAAGAGAAGGGTCTACAGGTTCGTCTGCGTAATAATCAAAACGGAAATGGTTAAAGTTTTCATGATTTAAAATATTACCTAAATTTGCCTGCTGGTAAAGAAAATCAATAATTGCCTGCTTAAAGCAGTGACATTTTTCGCCATCAATAAAACCTGTATCCTTACAATCCGGACAGGTATAAATAGGAGCAAGATAATCTCTGGCAAATCCATGAGCAACCAGAAGCTGTTCTTTTTTCTGAATCAGAAGCCGATTGGTGGTTTCCAGTTCAGCGGTGGAAATATCTTTATTAATAAGTGCCATTTTAGCATATGCAATACCATTGGAAGCAATTTCACGGTCTATCTGTTCGATTTCAGGAACAACAGAAAGAACCTCCTGATAACGCTTTTCTTCCAGATGGCGATTGTGAAACTGGGTTTCGTCATACTGCTGTAAAAGACGGTTGTATTGAAAATTTTTCAGTGCCATAGGTTACTCCTTTATCTGCGGGCAAGCATTCGCTTTTCAATTTCTGCATAATCTTCCTGTGTGTAATTACGCTGCGGAAAGGCATTAAAGCGGTTGGAAGAGCCTTTGGATGGAACTGCTTGTCCGGAGTTATTTGTGTTACCAGTACTGCCATTGCCGGCCTTAGATGCTTTATTAGCATTAAATTCACTGTCCAGACGCTTAATATCATCCGGAGATTTCACACCCTTGGTATACCAGATTTCCAGAATCTTATCAGCATATTTAAAGTCTGCCTTCTGGGTGTTTAGAAGAGTGCGGTTGCAGGCTTCTACAATAATGTCAATAGGAAAGCTGTATTTACTTACCCACTTGTCAATGTACTGCTTTTCGATTGTTCCCGGTGTACGGTTCAGACCAAAAGCCTTGCTGACAGCAGAATGATTAGTATTAAACAATGCATTGGCTTCTTCAGCCTGTTCTACAGAGCTGATTCCCTGTTCTGCCCAGGAAAGAGCGACAGTTTCTATGTAAGAAGAATTCTTTTTACCTTTAGAAATGCAGTATTCGTATAAGTACATAATCAGTTCTGCACTAAAGCCTACAGAATCATATAAATATAGAATTAACTGTACATCCTTTGGCTTCAAAGGACGTTCCAGATAAATTTCAATGATATTCATAATCCACTGGATTTCATCGTTATTGGTTAGTTCGGCAATCTGGGCATTAGTATAAGAAGGACGCTCCGGTGCATGATAAGAAGAAGCCTCTGTAACAGAAGGAATTGATTCTGTTTTGGAAGCAGAAAGCTCTGCCTGAGTATTTAAAGCTTTACCGGATACTTCTTTTGTTGCCGGATTGGTCATGGTGATAGAAGAAATGGAGTGAGCGGCATCCTCCGTAATAGAAAGAAGGCCCATTTTCTCCCAGTATTTCAATGCACGAAGCACATCAGCTTCTGTATTTTCCAGACGGTCTGCCAGAAAAGAAATAGAAAAATCCTCGGGCTGATTGGAAAGGCAGCGTAAAAGGTAGAGGTATACCTTTACATAGCTTCCATTTGCCTGTGGCATATAATAATCAATAAATGCGTTAGAAACAGTTGTAGTAACTGATTCTGAAACAGAATGTAAACAAATTTTATCCATAATAACCTCTCTCATTTCAGTGTGAAAAGATGCCTGACGGATTGCTTCTTGCGTTGCACTCTCACAATCCTGCCCAATATTCGGATATCGTGATGTATACACACCACTTTTACTCCGGCACCTTAGTATAACACATAAAAAAAAATAAGGAAATAGCCTATTTTCAAGGGCTGAGGGCATCTAAAGAAAAAGTGGATAATGTGGATAATGTGGGTATTTTTACAAAAACGAAAGTCGAAATTTGTCGAATGAGGGAAGAAAACAGTGAAAATAAAAGGAAAAACAAATTGAATAAAAAAATCAAAAATGGAAAAATAATCCACAAAAAATCCACATTCTTATAGTCAACAAAATGTTGATAAGAATGTGGATAATGTGGATAATTAATTGCCAAGTATAGTTTCTCCAACAGTTACAACGTTTCCGGCACCCATAGTTATCAACAGGTCACCGTTAGTACAATTTTCTAATAAAAAGTCAATAATTTCATCAAAAGATGGGAAATAGTATACTTCTTTACCTAAAGCTTCCAGCTCACGCTTCAAATCCAGAGAAGAGATATCGCCGGGATCGGTTTCTCTTGCAGCATAGATATCTGCCAGAATTACTTTATCTGCCAAGGAAAGTGCTTTAGCAAAATCCTTTAAGAAAGCTTTGGTTCTGGTATAGGTGTGCGGCTGAAATACACACCATGAAGTATGGCAAGGAATATTTTTTACAGACTGTAAGGTTGCTTCAATTTCTGTTGGATGATGAGCATAGTCATCAATAACTGTGACACCGCCAACTTCACCTTTGTACTGGAAACGGCGGTCAGTTCCATAGAAATTAGAAAGACCTTCTGTAATCTGCTCAAATGTAACATTGAAATCCAAGGCTGCACCAATAGCAGCTAAAGCATTGGAAATATTATGGATTCCAATTACATTCATGTGAATTGTTCCCCATTTTTCACCTTTCACAACTAAGTCGAAGGTTCCGTTACCTTTTTGATCAAAGGATATATTGTCTGCAAAAATGTCACAGGAAGCATCCTTTGTACTATAGGTAAGACTTCGACAGTTAATATTATTTAAAAGTTCGTCGTAATTATCAATTTCACCGTTGATAACAAGAAGACCATTTTCCGGAATTATGCTTGCAAATTGATGGAAGGAGTTGCGGACATCATCTAAATCCTTAAAGAAATCCAGATGTTCAGCTTCTACATTTAAAATAATTCCGGTAGTTGGGTAAAACTTTAAAAAGCTGTTGGTATATTCACAGGCTTCCGTTACAAAATTGCCAGATTTACCAATGCGGATATTACCACCGATTGCCTGAAGTATTCCACCAACAGAGATTGTAGGGTCCAAATCAGCTGCCAGCATAATGTGGGAAACCATAGAAGTTGTGGTTGTCTTTCCGTGGGTTCCTGATACAGCGATGGAAGAAGAATAATTCTTCATTACCTGTCCGACCAGTTCTGCACGGTCCAGCATAGGAATTCCGGCAGCTTTTGCAGCTGCAAATTCCGGATTATCCGGATGAACGGCAGCAGTATAAACAACTAAATCAAGATCTGGTGTAATATTAGCAGCAGTCTGTTCATAGATAACGGAAATACCAAGACTCTCCAGATGCTGGGTAATTTTGCTTTCGTTTCTGTCAGAACCACTTATTTTAAATCCCATCGTATGTAATAATTCAGCAAATCCACTCATGCTGATGCCACCGATTCCTATAAAGTGGACATGAATTGGCTTTTGAAAATCAATATGATACATATATGACACTTCCTAACATTATATTTATAGTCCTATTAATAGTTATTATAACCAATTGAGGAAAAAACACAAATCTTTTTTAAAAAAGCAGGAAAATCCATTCACTTTTACAAAAAAAGGTGGTATACTTAGCGTAGAAGAATACATAGCGACAGGAGGAGATTGCGTGATAAAAAAAGAGATGATTGCAATGTTGCTTGCAGGTGGACAGGGTTCCAGACTTGGTGTTCTGACTTCCCGCATTGCAAAGCCGGCAGTTGCCTTTGGAGGGAAATACAGAATCATAGATTTTGCATTGAGTAACTGTATTAATTCGGGCGTAGATACTGTAGGTGTTTTGACGCAGTATCAGCCACTTCGCCTGAATACACACATCGGAATCGGTATTCCTTGGGATTTGGATCGAAATGTAGGTGGGGTATCAATTCTTCCACCATATGAAAAGACTGAGAATAGTCAGTGGTACACAGGAACAGCCAATGCTATTTTCCAGAACTTGGAATTCATGGAATATTATAATCCGGAATATGTATTAATTCTGGGCGGAGACCACATTTATAAAATGGATTATGAGGTAATGCTCAAGTTCCATAAAGCTAACAAGGCAGATGTTACGTTGGCAACTATTCCGGTTCCAATTGAAGAAGCAAGCCGTTTTGGTGTTGTTATTACAGATGATAATAAGAGAATCATGGAATTTGAGGAAAAGCCGCCACAGCCAAGAAGCAATCTGGCTTCCATGGGTATTTATATTTTCTCATGGCCTGTACTTCGTGAAGCATTAATTACATTAAAAGATCAGCCATCTTGTGACTTTGGTAAACACATTATTCCATATTGCCACCAGAGAGGCGACCGCATATTTGCTTACGAATATAATGGATACTGGAAAGATGTAGGAACTCTTGGATCTTATTGGGAATCCAATATGGAATTAATTGATATTATTCCGGAGTTTAATCTTTACGAAGAATTCTGGAAGATTTATACAAAGGCAGAAAAGAATCCGCCACAGTATATTTCAGAGGAGGCAGTAATAGATAAAGCAATCATTGGTGAAGGTGCTGAAATCTACGGTGAAGTACATAATTCTGTTATTGGTCCGGGTGTAACAATCGCAAAAGGGGCAGTTGTAAGAGATTCTATCATTATGAATTCGGCCAGCATTGGAGAAAGAACTATTGTAGATAAGTCAATTCTTGCAGAGAATGTTGTGATTGGCAATGATTGTGTTCTTGGAGTAGGCGAGGATATTCCAAATAAGCTGAAACCACATATTTATTCCTTTGGACTTGTTACAATTGGAGAAGATTCTATAGTTCCAGGTGGAGTTAAGATTGGTAAGAATACAGCTATTTCCGGAAAGACTACACCGGAAGATTATCCAAATGGTATTTTGGAAAGTGGAGAAACCATTGATAAGGCAGGTGACTTATAATGAGAGCGTTGGGAATTGTTTTAGCAGGTGGTAACAGCAAAAGAATGAAAGAGTTGGCAAATAAAAGAGCCAATGCTGCTATGCCTGTAGCAGGAAGCTATAGAGCAATTGATTTCGTACTGAGTAATATGTCTAACTCTCATATTCAGAAGGTTGCCGTATTGACACAGTACAATGCAAAATCACTGAATGAACATCTGAATTCCTCCAAATGGTGGGATTTTGGTAGAAAGCAGGGTGGACTTTTTGTATTAACTCCAACGATTACGACGGAGAATAGCTCATGGTATCGTGGAACAGCAGATGCTATGGCACAGAACCTTGATTTCTTAAAAGACAGTCATGAGCCATATGTAGTGATTGCTTCTGGTGACTGTGTTTATAAATTAGATTATAATGATGTACTTAGTAAGCATATTGCTAATCGTGCAGATATCACAGTGGTAACAACAAGGCTTCCGGAGGGCGAAGATGCTAGTCGTTTTGGAACAGTTTTGACAAATGACAATGGAAGAATCATAGAATTTGAAGAAAAACCAATCGTTACAAAGAACGATAAGATTTCTACAGGTATTTATGTGATTCGTAGAAGACAGCTGATTGAACTGTTAGAAAAATCAATCGAGGAAGAACGCTTTGACTTTGTAAAGGATATTTTAATCCGTTATAAAGGTTTGAAAAAAATATATGCATATGAAATGGATGGTTATTGGAAGAATATTTCTACAGTGGAATCCTACTTTAATACTAATATGGATTTCTTGAAGAAAGACATCAGAGATTACTTCTTTAAACAGTATCCAGATGTATATGCCAAAGTGTTAGACTTGCCACCGGCAAAATACAATCCAGGTTCATCCGTAAAGAATAGTCTGGTTTCTAGTGGTTGTATTATTAATGGTAGCATAGAAAATTCCATTTTATTCCGTGAGGTATATGTGGGAAACAATTGTACTATTAAGAATTGTATCATTCTTAATGATGTATACATTGGAGACAATACGCACCTTGAAAATTGTATTGTTGAAAGTAGGGACACTATCCGAGCTAATTCCAGCTACATTGGCGAAGAAGGAAATCCAAGAATCGTTATCGAAAAGAACGAAAGATACGTATTATAACACACAGGGGGTCGCAAATGAAAATTACCGATGTCAGAGTAAGAAAAGTAGCTAAAGAAGGCAAGATGAAGGCAGTAGTCTCCATCACCTTAGACGACATCTTTGTAGTACATGACATTAAAGTAATTGAAGGTGATAAGGGATTATTCATTGCAATGCC
>CAYTGQ010000106.1:0-7408 GCA_964437345.1 uncultured Lachnoclostridium sp.
AAAAAACTTGATGCGGTGGCCGCAAGCTTGGCCTCCAGTTGACCGAATTCTGTTTTGTTTTCCTTAGTAAGCAGAATTACTGCTCCTACAGCATCTCCGGCACTGATAATTGGGCTAACAGCCTCATAAGTATAAGCTTCATCCTGATCAGTAATCTTTCGGTATCCTTTACTTCCTCCTGCTGCCAGCACGCTTTCTCTCCCATTAATGCAGTCTTCCAGCTCTTTGCTGATTGGCTTGGAAATCAGGTCTTTTTTTCCACCACCTGCAACTGCAATCAAGCTGTCCTTATCTGCAATGCACACAATATGCCCTGTACTCTGCGCCAAAGCCTCTGCATACTGGGTTGCGAACTGGCTCAGTTCTCCAATTGGAGAATATTTCTTTAAAACTATTTCTCCTTCGCGGTCTGTAAAAATTTCCAGGGGGTCACCCTCTCGAATTCTTAAAGTTCTTCTAATTTCTTTTGGAATAACCACTCTTCCTAAATCATCAATACGACGCACAATACCTGTTGCTTTCATATATAAAAACCTCCATTTACAATTTCTAGCTATTTATAACTAGTATCTGTAAATGTAGGAATTTTATACCTTAATTCTTCTTGCTTTCTAAAATCGTTTCATGTAATTTATCAAATAGTTCTTTATAACGCATTTCATTACCGGAAAGCTTCAAAACTGAAGTATAGAGTGATAATGGTAACTGCTCATCTTCATAGGTAAAAGTTTTATCATTCATTTCAAGTATTTTTTCTTTTACATTGTCTGCATAGGATAATTCTTTGCTTCCAGTTACCATTACAAATTCATCTGCTCCAATACGGAATACAAAATCATCTTCTCCTGCCACCTCTTCCATACGTTTTAATGCTTCTAAAATCGCCAAATCCCCTGCTTTTCTGGAAATATTATTAAATCCCAGCAAATCCTGAATATCGCAGCATATGAAATAACATTCTCTTCGCTCTAAAAACAAATCATATAATTCACTAATATCTACATTTTTACGCTTCATATTATCATTTTCTCCTTTTTCCATATCAGTATATCCAACATATTTAGGAAACAGGACAGTTGTATGTTTTCTTTCCCGAAACTGGGATGGGGTCACATTCCAGACAGATTTAAATGCCCTGGAAAATGCTTCATTACTGGAAAATCCATATTCCAAGGCTACATCTAAAATAGTTGTCTCCCGTTTTTCCAACAGATATTTCCCTGCCACTGTCATTTTCCTTCTTACAACATAATCATGTACACTGATATTATTAATACACCTAAAAATTTTCTCTAATGAAGACTTGGAACAATGGCAATATTCTGCAATCTCCTCTGTTTTAAGAGACTCAGAAAAATTATTTTCAATATAGTCCAAAGCCCTCATTAATATTTGAAGCTGCTGCATGCTGATTCTCCTTCACCAATTGGTAATTATAGTATAACAATTTTAAAAAGTTCTTTCTTGATAATTTGCGTAAATTTTATATTTTACATCTTTTTCCAATTTAATTTTTCAGCACTACAATAAGAGCATCGCTTATGCGATGCTCTCAGACTGTCCTTATGCAATTCTATTTCTTACGAATTAATCAATATCCACCACAATATGTCTTGGCTGACCTTTAATCATAACTGGTGTTAATTCTGCCTGAATCAATGGACGGATATAGTTCACTAATTCATCACTTACATATGTACCATCGTTAATAATCCATTCAAGTGGAACTTTCTTTTCGACGTTAGCAATTTCGCGTACATCATAAATATCTGTTGTGCAAATATATGGGTCAGAGGAAACTCTCTTTAATACCACTACTTTGCCTGTTTCTCCCTCAAAGGCTGCCTTAACTGCAGAACCACCTACCTGATATGCTTCTGTGATATCTACACGTGAGGTAAAATGTCCTGCACATCTCTGAAGTGTTGCAAGCTCGATGCATCTTGTTTTGCAGCCAAATTTCTGGCTAATTAAATCAGAAAGGTAACGAGCTGTTCCACTTAACTGTTTATGCCCGAAAGAGTCAACATATTCTGTATGAGCTGTTAATTCAAATACATATTTTCCTTCTGCTGTCTTAATACCTTCAGAAACGCCAATTACAAGTGCTTTCTTTGTTTCTAATAATTTTCCAACTTTTTCAACAAATTTATCTACGTCAAATGGAAGCTCTGGAAGATATAATAAATCAACGCCTTCACAGTCTTCACATTTTGCAAGTGCTGCTGCTCCTGTAAGCCAGCCTGCATTACGTCCCATAATTTCAACAATTGTAACCTGTTTATTATCATATACATGACCGTCACGGATTAATTCCTTCATTACAGAAGAAATGTATTTAGCTGCACTACCAAAACCTGGTGTATGGTCTGTTACTGCAAGGTCATTATCAATAGTCTTTGGAACTCCCATGAAACGGATTGGGCTTCCAATTTCCGCTGCATAACCGGACAGTTTTTTAATTGTATCCATGGAGTCATTTCCGCCAATGTAGAAAAATGCATCAATTTCATATTCACCCAGGATTTCAAAAATCTGGTCGTACATTGCCTTATTTTCACTTACTTCCGGAAGTTTAAAACGACAGGAACCCAAATATGCAGATGGTGTACGTTTTAAAAGTTCTACATCGATATCTGTACGGATTTTCTCATCCATATCTACCAGTCTTCTTTCCAAGAAGCCCTGAATACCATGACGCATACCATATACCTTCTGTGCACCTAAAGCCTTTGCTGTTTCATAAACTCCGGCAAGACTGGAATTAATAACTGATGTCGGTCCACCAGACTGCCCAACTACTACATTACGAATTTTCATTTTTTTACCTCCTGTAAAATATTAAAATCACTATTATCAGTGTAACACAACTCCATATACCTCGTGTATATTTTTTCATAACTATTCAAAAAATCTATAATTATTCCTGTGCATCTAGCTTTTTTTCAAACTCTGCTTCCGGAATTGGTTTAGAAAAATAATAACCCTGTGCAACATATGCCTTAATCTCTTCCATTAAAGCAACATCCTCTGCTGTTTCTACACCTTCACAGACAATTTTTGCATCCAGTGCCTCAGCCAGTCTTACAATTCCACGCATAATTTTAACCTGTCGTCCGCGGTCTTTCTGGTTCAGGAAGAAAGAACGGTCCAATTTAACAACCGAAGCCGGAATCTGCTCAAATACTCCTAAGGATGAATAACCTGATCCAAAATCATCTATAGAAAGATGAATTTCTTTTTCTTTCAGTTCTTCCAAGGTTTCTCTGATTACCTGCTGTTGCAATTCTTCTACAACCAGAGTTTCTGTAATTTCAACCTCGATAAGTTCCTTGGAAATATGATATTTATCCAATATCCGTTCAAATTTTTCTGTGAAACCGCCACGGGTAAAATGCATTCGGGTAAAATTGCAGGAAATTGGCACAACCTCTTTTCCTTCATCTAATCTTTTTCTCAGCAGCTTACAAGCCTCTTCTAATACAAAGAAGTCAATTTCCATGATTCTTCCTGTTTTTTCATAATAAGGCACAAAAAACCATGGAGTTCTTACCATTCCACCTGCTGACGGATCAAGAAAACGTACCAGTGCTTCTGCCCCAACAATTTTGCCATTACGAATGTCTACTTTACTTTGATAATATGCCACAAAATCCTTATTCGTATCTGCAGCCTCTAACAATCTTTCTCTTTCATGACGCTCCTTAATTGCTGCTTCAAAAGCTTCATCATATACTTTTATTTCACTGGAAGTACTTTCTCCTATAGCTTCCAGTGCCTGTGTTGCGTAATTTACTGCCAAACGAAGGTCATAGTCCTTTTCAGACATTGGATAAACCCCCATTTGAGTCAGCAGATGATTTTCTGTCGCCTCAAAAATCTCGCCCTCAATGGCTGTCTGAATTTCTTCCAGACGATGCAAAAATGCATCCCAATCCTCCTTCAACAGTAACAATACAAATTTGTCACCTTGTGCTCGTGCACAGATTTCTTTTTCCGGTTCAACGCACTTTATAAGACCAGCTGCTATCAGCTTTAATATTTTCTCGCCTTCACTCCAGCCATATATAATATTGTACTGACGTAACTGTACAAGATTCAGACAAACCACCGCGTATTTTTCTCTTTTTTCTGGAAGCAGGTCAATTTCTCCCTTGTAAATAAAGTAATTCAGATTCCAGATATCCAGATTAGTATCCTTGTACATTAATTTCTGTATCTTTCTACTGTCCCCAATTATATGAGTTGCAACTATAATAATTAGTGCAATAATAAAAAGCAATATTACAAAAATCGGAAGACTATAAGCATCTATAAACTGACTGATACTTCCAAAAGAATGATTACTCTCTTTCAGAACATATTCATTAATTACTCTGGCATCAACGGATAATGCATTTTTCTTTAATATGCCTGCCAGTTCACCGCTGCAGTTTTCACAGATTGCCATATGAATTGTATAATTACTATTTAATACATTCTCAATATCTAATGCACTATACTGCAGTTCACTGCTTAACAGATATTCTGCCAAATAACCATCGCAAAGAGCAGCATCTGCCTTTCCTCTTGCAACCATCTGCAAACACTCTCTCTGAGTATCATATATCTCTACAGAGGTATTAATAACACTACCTGCATACTCTGCAAACTCAGCCGTAGTTGCCAAAACATCAACATTCTCAAAATTCTTATTTTTTTTCATAACGAGTGTCAATGGTACTTCTGCATATTCATCAAGAAGGACAATATCAGAATTTTCTTTTAAGCTTGTTGTTCCTGCACAATAAGATAAAATTGCAATTTCACCGTTTTGTAATGCTGCCTCCGCTTCCTGCTGAGTTGCGTATTTCTGATATTCTAACTGAATCCCCAGTGCCAGCAGGCTCTCCTCCATCATTGCTTTCGTAAGCCCGCTAAACTCTCCATTACTCTCATAAGAAAACGGAAAATTATCTTCCAGATAACCTACTTTAATTTTTTCTATTGATGCAATATATTCTTTTTCTTCCGTAGTAAGAAGTACAGTTTTGTCCAAACGGCTCTGATAAAACTCATTCATCAAGTCTGTTACCAGCTCCGGATGTGCCATCTGCAAATCAGCAATTGCCTGATTCAGCTCACGCATTATATCTTCATTATCCTTATGACTGATATAATAAAATGTCCTTGGTGCGAAACGACCAACCAGACGCTGACCTTCTTCAATTTCCGTAAAGGTATGAACCAACGCATCAATCTCTCTATTATCCAGTGCTTCCTGCAGCTTAGCTGTGTTCTCATACTCCACTACTTTAGGCTTTCTAATGCCATTATCCAGCAGATACTGATAAAATTCCGCACTTCTTACATAGTTTTTCACTATACCGAAGGTAATTTCCTTCATCGCCTTAAAATCTTCATAAGCAATAGAACTATCTTCATTGGTTGCAATCACTCCATAGGTATACCCGCTGGAAAGATCTGCATAAGTATATATTTCTGCTCTTTCTGCTGAATACTGCGCCGAACCAACCAAATCCACTTTCTGTTCGTCTAACAGCTTAAGAGCTTCTTCCCAGCTGTCACATTTCACATATTCAATTTTCCAGTTGGTATATTCGCAAAGTGCATCCAGATATTCTACATCCATTCCTGCAAAGCTGCCATCTTCATCTATATAATGGTACCCCTGCATTGGGAAAAATGCCACTTTAACAGTGCGTTTTTCCGCTGCAACGGAATGATTCGAGATAAGCATGCCCAACATGCCTATCACTAGCATAAAGCTGCATATTCTCTTTAAAAAATAACGTTTTCTAAAGACTTTCTCCATATAGTAACCACACCTGTTCTCAATCTTAGTATGTTAATCCAAAGTTAAGTTCGTAGTAATTGCCTGCCGCATCACGATATGCATATGCTTTTCCATTTTCATCCTTTAATTCTGCCGGCATATACTGGTCTTTATCATAACCTGGCACATCATTAGGACTGATACATACACCATCTGCATTTACCTTAATAACCTCATCACTCTTTGGAAGCGTAATTGGAAGCTTGCCGACTGGCGAGAATCTTCCAAAGTATACATCCAGTGTAGCAGATGGATAAGTGTCATATCCTAATGTCAATGCATCTACATATGGTTCTACATTTCCAAGTAACCATGCTAATACTACGTTTACATTTGCAATTACCTTACCGCCATTTGCATGAACTGCTGCTGCGATTTCCGGAATACGTTTTGCTCCTGAAAGTGTAGTTTCTTCATGAGTCTCAGCCATTGGACGGCAGAGCTCATCTACATCTGCTACAACCTTGCCTTCACAAATGTCTAATTCCAAATATCCTTTTGTTGCACTAAAATATGCACCTGATTTTGGATTCAGCATTAAAATAGCATAATCTGCTTCTGCCGGATTATCTACTAATGTTACATCACTAAGCATTTCCTTTAAGCCCTTTGTAAGCTCTTCGCCTTTTTCCGGAAGCTGGTGGAAGGCTTCTGCATAGACCTTTTTACCTGACAGCTTGTCCTTTGTAAGTGGTAATACGTTATCATTCTTAAGGAGGGTAACACTCTTACGATGTGCATCCATTGCATTATCCCAATCAGCCTGTGTAGCAGCTACTTCTACCGCCTTCTTGGCATCACGGTAAGTATCTTCAAATAATCCTAATTCAAACATTCCCTTTAATGTACGGGAAACTGCACGATTTAACGCTTCATCTGTAAGAATTAACTGCTCTTTTGTAAAGCCTTCTGGCACTTCATGTGTATCATAATAATCGTTCTTTCCACGATTGTAAGCTTCCATACCAAGTACATGGTCAAAGTTACCGCTAATTACATCTACACCTGCGTTATTGATTGCAAAACCGATACGTTCTGCTTTATCTAACATTTCAACACCCCAGCACATGTTGTGAACAATACCTGTGTCAGAGTTGATATATCCCTTGAATCCCATCTCATTACGGAGAAGTCCGTCAATCAATGGTTTATTGTAAGCAAAACCAAATGGCTGCATTTCGATTTCTTTTCCATTTACGACCTGAGCTGCACTCTTTTCTTTTGCAGGCTTTGCATAGTATGGCATAATAGCTGCCGCATTTTTGTCTACAGAAATCTGGAAGGCTGGAAGGTGATATTTTTCTAAACTGCCTGGTGTCTGGTACACGTTCCACTGTCCTGCTGCATAATGTGGGTCATATCCGTTTTCGCGGGCACCGCCACCTGGGAAATGCTTCATAGTCAAAGCAACACCATCTGTAGTTACACCATCTTCACTACCCTGAACAATTGGTATCATATGCTCAGCAATTTTGCAGATTAATTCTGTATCTTCACCAAATGTACCGTAAGAACGTTGCCATCTTGGGTCTGTCATAACGTCTACCATGTACATATAACCTTTACGAAGGT
>CAYTGQ010000107.1:0-7378 GCA_964437345.1 uncultured Lachnoclostridium sp.
GTGGCAGCTTCTGAGCTTGCTTTATTAGCAGGCTGTGACCGTGTGGAAGGAACATTGTTTGGTAATGGTGAAAGAACAGGTAATGTAGATATTTTAAATATTGCTTACAATATGTTCTCTCAGGGAATTAATCCGGAACTGAACATTGAAAATGTCAACGAAATCATTGAAGTATATGAAAGATGTACTAAGATTCCGGTACACATTCGTCATCCATATGCTGGAAAGCTTGTATTTACAGCATTTTCCGGTTCGCATCAGGATGCAATTAACAAAGGCATTCATGCAATGCAGGAAAGAAATCAGGAATGGTGGGAAGTGCCATATCTTCCAATTGACCCTGCAGATGTTGGAAGACAATATGAACCAATCGTTCGAATCAACAGCCAGTCCGGTAAAGGCGGCGTAGCCTTTATCATGGATACATACTTTGGCTTCAGACTTCCAAAGGGAATGCACAAGGAATTTGCTGATATTATTCAGAGAATTTCTGAAGTACAGGGCGAAGTTGCTCCGGAACAGATTATGGAAGAATTCCAGAAGTACTATATTGAAGCAAAAGAACCATTACATTTCAGAAAATGTAAGATTGACGACTTAAGTGATGAAGAAGGTAATGAAAATACACATGTAACATTAACCTATACTGATCATGGAGTGGAAAAGACCTTTGAAGCAGAAGGTAACGGACCAATTGATGCGGTTCAGAGAGGTTTGGAAGAGGTTCTTGGATTTGAAATCCGAGTATTGGATTACTCCGAGCATGCACTTCGCTCCGGTTCCGGTGCACAGGCAGCTGCGTATATCCACCTTCTCAATGTAGAAACCAATGAAGAAACTTATGGTGTAGGTATCAGCTCTAATATCACAAGAGCTTCCATCAGAGGTATTTTCAGTGCAGTAAATCGTATTATAAAAAATAAATAAAAGAGTATAAATATAGCCCTGCCAGCGTTCTCAAAAGGGAGTGTTGGCAGGGTTTCATAATAAAAATAGCCCTGAATGGGGCAGAAGGTGAGAGCATGGAACAGATAAGTACAAAGATAAAAAATAAGAAGTTATTTTTATTAGACATTGATGGAACAATTTCCTTCGACAGCACATTATTTGATGGAAGCATGAATTTCTTACAGCAGGTAAATGCAAATGGTGGAAAATATGTATTTATCACCAATAACTCCACTAAGAGCATTGCAGATTATATTACTAAATTCGAAAAATGGGAAATTCCGGTAGATGAGACAAGCTTTTTGACAGCATCCTATGCAACAGCATTGTATTTGAGAGAAAATTATGGTGAGGATTTATTATTTGTTCTTGGGACAGCTTCATTCATTAAAGAACTAAGAAGCTTTGGACTTCATGTAACAGAAGAGTTAGAAGATGGAATAAAGGCAGCAGTTGTTGGTTTTGACAATGAATTGAATTATGAAAAGCTTACAAAAATCTGCGAACTGTTACAGACAAGAGAAGTAGACTATCTTGCAACCAACCCGGATTTAGTATGTCCGGTAGGCTTTGGCTTCGTACCCGATTGTGGAGCAATTTGCGATATGATAGAGAAAGCAGTCAAGCGTCAGCCAAAATATATCGGCAAGCCAAATCCTGTTATCGTAGAAATGGCAATGAAGAATAATGGTTGTAATCCAGAGGATGTGTTAGTAATTGGGGACCGTCTTTATACAGATATTGCCTGCGGCATCAATGCCAATGTAGATACAGCAGTGGTATTTACAGGAGAAGCACAGCCGGAGGATTTGAAGGATACAGAATTTGTGCCGACTTATTATTGTGATAATATTAGGGATATTTATGATTGTATAAGAATGATATAAAACACTTCTTGATAGTTTTTATAATAATGGTTAGAATAAAATTTATGAATGAAGAGAAGACTTGCAGCATATGGAATTCGTCTAATCAATAATATCGTAGATATTACAAACTACGTTATGGAAGAATTTGGACAGCCAATGCACGCTTTTGATTTAGATTAAATCGCAGGAAGAAAAATCATTGTTTGCCGTGCGGAAGATGGAGAAAAATTCGTAACTCTTGATGAATGGGAAAGAACCTTAGATTCCTCTATGTTAATGATTTTTCACTTTATTCCTCTTTACACCGGAAACTATCTCGTATATAATGAAACAGTTCAGTTATAAGCTTAAGCGAACAGCTGAACTGTTTTATTAGAATCATAAGATAGGAGTGAAAATATTGGCTTTTACAGTAAAGCAAAAAGACCTTATTCGTAAAGGCAGTTGGCTTCTTTTTCTTATATACATGGCAGTTATGGTGTATTTTCTGTTTTTCAGTGAAGGCTTTCATCGTACAGATGGTACATTGTACCAGTATAACTTAAATTTGTTTCAGGAAATTAGCAGAGGCTTTTGGTGTTTAGAACATGGTAATTTCGAGTATTTCTTTATCAATATTGTGATGAATGTAGTAGCATTTGTTCCATTTGGTTTTATACTTCCGATTATCAGCCCAAAAAACAAAAAGGCGCTTAATGTATTGCTATTAAGCTTAGAAACAACCTTAGTAATTGAAATCCTTCAGATGATATTCCAAGTAGGAATTTTTGATGTAGATGATATAATCATGAATACATTAGGCGGAACGTTGGGGTATACGTTCTATGTATTATGTCGATGGTTATTTAAGAAACTAGGAAAAAGAGGAATGTCATGATGATAAATAAAAGAAGAAGACCAAGGATACCGAGGAGGGCACAAAAAGCCCGTGCAGGAAAATATAAGTTTTCAGTAAAAACACATCCAATACAGGGAATTATTTCTTTTGGATTGGGACTGATGGCTCTTGTGACACTGTTAGTCAGCTGCTATATGGCTTGGCAGAGTAGAGGGAATATTGGAGAAATAGCAGGCTTAATGAATGTGTTCGCATTTATCCTGTCCATAGCCGGAGTGGCACTTGCATTTGCGGCACTCAGAAAGAAGGATATCCATATGCGTTTTCCGGTGCTCGGAGGAGTGCTCAGTGGATTACTTACAATTGTATATTTAGTAATTTATATAACAGGAACTCTGCTGTAAGGCAGAGTTCTTTTGTTGTCAGCTTATTTTTTAAGATAACTTAAGCTTTTCGTAAGGACAGAGAAACGTCAATATGTTATATTTATAGATGTAAGAAAAGAGATTTAAAATGGGATGGATGAACTCTCAATAAAAATAGTATATAATTGGTATTATTATAAAAACGAAGGGAACAAGCTGGTATGGAAAACAAAGAAAACCTCCACATTCTTGTTGTAGATGATGACAGAGAAATAGCGGATTTAGTAGAAATTCACTTAGTAGGTGATGGATATACAGTTTTTAAGGCATATGATGCCACAGAAGGACTTAAAATTCTTGCAGAGCAGGACATTAAGCTTGCTATTTTAGATATAATGATGCCGGGAATTGATGGGATTGAAATGTGTAAAAAGATTCGTGAAACAAGCACGATTCCAATTATTATGCTGAGTGCCAAGTCAACGGATTTAGATAAGATTGTAGGACTTAGCAGTGGGGCAGATGATTATGTGATTAAACCATTTAACCCACTGGAGCTGACTGCCAGGGTAAAATCTCAGCTGCGCCGTTACACAACCTTTAATCCTAATTCAGGAGCACCGGCTTCAAAGGAGATTTTCCTTGAAAATCTTTCCATTAACAAAGAAAATCACAAGGTTATTTCTTACGGAAGAGATGTAAAGCTTACTCCGATTGAGTTTGATATTTTATATCTTCTTGCCAGCAATCCGGGTAAAGTATTCAGTACAGAAGAGATTTTTGAAAAGGTGTGGAATGAGAAGATGTACGAGGCAAATAATACAGTAATGGTACATATTCGTCGTCTTCGTGAAAAAGTGGAATTGAATTCCAGAGATGCCCAGATAATTAAGACTGTATGGGGAGTGGGTTATAAGATTGAGAAGTAAGGAAATTAGCTTTACCAAAAGCTTTCGATTTAAAATTATTATGCATACCTTTGCCAGCTTGTTTTTAACTGTTCTGACAGAAGGTATAGGAATATTTGTATTATATCAGCTTGGTGCTTTCAGCCGCTATATAAGGAAGGATTCATTGGATAATGCAAGAAGCTTTAGCTACAACATGAACAGCATAGCAGATAATGCAAATAGCAGCTTTGGCCCACCACCCAAGGATGATTTCATGGGCATGGGAATTGCTTTGCCAGACCTTTTGATTTTTCTCTGCATTTGTTTTTTAGTGGGAGTAGTTCTTTTTGTGATATTCTTTCTTATATTGTCCCAGAGACTATATGTTTCTCTGGCTAAAATTGCAACAGGAATTGAAAATATAGCAGCGGGGGATTTGAATACACGAGTACAGATTGATGGAGAAGATGAATTTGCACTGATAGGGGAAAAGCTTAACAGTATGGCACTGGATATCAGCCTTATTATGGAAAATGAGAGAAGGAATGAAAGAATCAAAAACAATCTGATTACCAACGTGGCACATGATTTGCGAACTCCTCTGACTTCGGTTATCGGATATCTGGATTTGCTGGTAAAAAATCCGGATTTGGAAAAAGAAACTAAGGACCATTATATGGAAATTGCTTATGATAAATCTTTGCGGTTACAAAAACTTATAGAGGATTTATTCAGTTACACCAAGGTAAGTCAGGGAGAGGTAGAACCTAATCTTGAACCCTTGGATGTAGTTAAATTGATGGAACAGATGATAGATGAATTCTATCCGGCATTTCAGGATGCGGGGCTGGAATATGAATTTTCAACCAGCAATAGCAGTATTATGATTATGGCAGATGGCGATCTGCTGGCGAGAGCGTTTTCCAATCTTATAAGCAATGCAGTTAAATATGGCAGGGATGGGAAAAATATCCGCGTTCGCATTAATCGTAATGAAGAATATGTTTCTATTGCAGTAATTAATTATGGAAAGGTAATTCCAAAAAGAGATTTGGATTATATTTTTGAACGTTTTTACAGGGTGGAAAATTCACGTTCCGAAAAAACAGGCGGCACAGGTCTTGGGCTTGCTATTGCAAAACGAATTATCATGATGCATGATGGAACAATTAAAGCAGATAGTGGAATGGAAGGAACCACTTTTGAGGTAATATTAAATGTAATGGAGCAGAAAGGAGAGGCTTATGAGAAAAAAGATACAAATATGGTTAGCAGCTCTAATGCTGTTTAGTATGATTTTTATTCTCGGTGGCTGTGGAGGAGCTAATGCTGTATCTACGACGGTAGTTTCAACAGAAAGAGCAGAAGCAATAGATGAGGAAGAAGATGAGATTAATACAATAGATACCACAGAGGAAACCACAGCTACAGGAAAGGAATTTACCATGTCAGTGTCCTGTGGTTATGGCAGATATGCAAAATATGGACGTGATATGGGTGTGCAGGCAGAAATCACCAATCATGGAAAGGATTTTGCCGGAGAACTCTGGGTATTAGTACCTAACAATGGTTCTGGAAGTCAGAGTACATTGTTTAAGAAAGAGTTTGCCATTGCAGCAGGTGAAACCAAGAAAGTAGAAGTGGCAGTACCAGTTCTGTTTTCTACTGGAAAACTGAATGTTTCCATTCGTGATGAAGGGGAAAAAGAGAGAGAAGCTACTGATGTAAGAGTTACGGTACAGGGCAATACTGATGTAATGTATGTAGGTGTTCTTTCTGATAATTATATGGATTTAAGCTATTTTACAGATACACTGACCAAGACCTTTTTAATGGAAGCAGAAGATTTTCCGGAAGATAAGAAAAGTCTGGATATGCTGGATATTATTGTGATTAATGATTTTAACACAAGTATTTTCAACGAAAATCAGTATGAAGCATTAAAAAGCTTTGTAAATGAAGGTGGAACTCTGGTACTTGGAACCGGAGCAACAGGGACCAAGACCTTGGAAGGCTTTGACGATGGCTTCCTTACAGGTACAATGGAAGGAACTTATGGAGCCTCCATTTCACTTGGCTCCGAAACAAAGGAAATCGAAAAAGAATTATTGAATATTTCTTTAGATGACAGTGTTCCGGCTTATATAGAAAATGAATATATCCTTATGGAAAAAGTAAGAGTGGGAAAAGGCAATATCCAGCTGTTTACCTTTGACCTTGGATTGGAAAATGCCAACTGGAATACAATGGGTAAGCATATTGTATCTAAAGTAACAGACAATATAAGTGATGCGAAACGAAGCCAGATTAGTTCAGAGATGGATGGAAATAACTTCTATCAGCTTCGTAATTGTCTGGAAATGACAACCAGTGAAAGCGTTCCAAGTGTTGGAAGATATACAGTGACTTTGATGATTTATCTGGTTTTAATTGGACCATTATTATATCTGGTGTTGAAGAAACTGGATAAACGCCAGTTTACATGGATTATTGTACCAGTATTTGCAGTTGTCTTCTCTCTGGTAATATATATTATGGGAACAGATACAAGACTTGCCAAGCCATATGTTCAGTATGTTACATTTGCACATATAGCAGATGGAATTGAAAGCGAAGAAATGACCTTTAGTCTGACAGCACCATATAACAATGCCTACGAAGTGACAGTACCTGCAGAATACGATGTGACACTGCCGGTTATGGATTATTATTATGGTAGTTATGGTTACGATCAGAGTACAACAGAATATGATATGTCTGTAGGATATGGTCCGGAAGTGACAACCCTTGGAATCCGTAATCATGGAGCTTTTGAACCGGCATATTTCTCAGCCGATTCCATGAAAGAGGTAAATGGAACAGTAGAAAGTACAGTTTCATTGGAGTTGGATATGGCAGGAGAAAGTGCGTATAGTGGAACCGTGACTAATAACCTTGGTTATGATTTGCAGAGTGCAGTATTAGTTGTAGATAGCAGATATTACATGCTTGGAGATTTTATGAATGGAGAAACGAAATCCATAGATGACTGTACCTTCTATACAGCATTTAGCAGAGATGCCCTTTGGAATACAGATATCATGGCACAGGCAGTAGGCGGTAATCCTTGGTCAGATGGCAATAGCAGTAATAAGCTAAGACAATATTATGCATTGGAATATAAGTTTACCAATGATTTTGATGGGACAGGACAGGATAATTATCTTCTTGGATTTACCGAGGACAGCAGTAATCCGGTAATCGATGCCCTTGGTCTTAAAAATGCAGGAATAAAGCTTGTAACAGCAGAATTGGAAGTAAACTATGAAATGGGTGAAAACCAGATATATATCCCATGTCTGGACAGCCGTTATGTTGTTTTGAATGGAGATTATGAACAGTATTACCGCTATATTAATTCGGAAACTCTTGAACTAGAGGTGCATTTTGAGGCAAATGAAAAGCTTACCGCTATGATTTATCCAAAGG
>CAYTGQ010000108.1:0-7323 GCA_964437345.1 uncultured Lachnoclostridium sp.
ACAGCGCATAAACTGTTGTGGCAGTTCGTAAGAACGTAAGGAATTGGAAATTTTTCAAGTCCTGATGCTCTTGCTGTCTGAATAATACCTACGAATGTAATATCATGGGAAGTCAGCTTATCAAACTTAATCTGAAGCTTGTCCATATTTCCGGAAGTATTGTGGGCTTCTAAAATACTGTAAGCCATTGTTCCTTTAGAAGCTTCCTTTTTATCAATTTTCTGACCACCAAATCGGGCTTCTAACTGTTTATCAGTGTCTGCATTTTCTGCAATCAGTTCTGTGCCATTTAATAAATAAGCACCTTTTTCAAATAACTGAATCATCTTATCCACTCCTGTCCTTTGTATTCTCTCTTATATAGATTCTGCATTTCACACGTTCTTCTTATTCCCGTCTGTAAATGCACAATTTTAATCATTATAATAGACTACTTCCACGATTGCAACCAGATTATTTCACCACAATCACATAACTACCTTCTTTTTTAGAAATTTCCCACAGATTAACTATTCTATATCCATTCTTTAAAGCCAGCTCTTTTACCATCTCCAGATTATGGCTATACAGAATAATGGTTCCTTCTTCTGTCAGGTGTTCTTTCGCTTTCTTAAAGAAACGTCTGTAAATATCATAAATTTCTTTTTCGTTTTTCTTAGCTGTCACCATTGGCATATTCGTAATAATTTCGTCAAATAAATACTCATGCCTGAAATCAAAAAAATCACGATTGATATAATGGATAATCTGGTGGGCAACCTCTGTATTAATTTTTGCCTTTTCAATCGCTTCACCAAACAAATCAATTCCATAGCTTGTATTGGCAGGAACCTGTTTGTGACGTTCAATCAGCATGGTACCAGTGCCACAGAATGGATCTAAAACTTTGCCATCAGGTTTTAAATAATCCTTTGCCAAGCTTACTGTAAGGGCTGCATTTACCGGTTTAATACTGGTTGCAATCACTTCTTTGCGATAAGTAAAACGCATATCCTTAAATGTACCCAGTTTAACTAAAATATTAAAATTGCCCTCTTTGTTCTCAATTAAACGAAGCTCCACTTCATAACGTGATGTAGAATTGATAAGCTTCCGCCCCGAATATTGCTCCAGACAATCTGCCATTTTTCTTGTAAATGTACTCTTCTTATCTAATGGCATTTTACTCTTTACTTCAATACGGAAATAAAATGGTGCAGCCTCCTCATGACGTTCTTCCAAGAAATCAACAAGCCCTGCATCTACAATCTTCTTAGCTGCTGTTTCCGGTTCCATCTTACAATTCTTCATACCTTTTACTGCAAACAGAATTTCTTCGACAGTTCGGATTCGGGCAATCTCAGATAACCTTTCTGTGGTCAGCATAACACCGGCACCAAACTCCTTAAAATCTTCTTCTCCCAGCTCTCTAAGCTGCTCTGCCGTCACATTGATATGATTGCGGTTTGTCAGAAGAACTAAGTCATTAGCCAGATTAGCACCTATAAATGTATGTATCTGAATACCTTCCATTAACACAATCAAATCAGAAAGGGCATGGATTTCTTCTAAAATGTGCTTTTTATTACTATCATCCAAGGAAGTCTTTGACAATACATCCAGCCGTTCTTTTAAAGTAGGAAGATGTTCTCTACAATCAAATTCCTTCATTGCAGTTAAATAAGCACTTCTGACAAATAATGTATTCTCTTTTTCATAGGCTTCAAAAAGTGGTTTTAATAGTCTGTCATCACTTAAATCACCTATTAACAGTGCTGTATTCTTTCTTGTCTTGGCATCTTCATGACTTAAAAGTTCTTCAATAACAGAAAAATCACCACTTAACAAATATGCTAAAGCTGTCCGCCCATTTTCTTCCTTTAATTCTTTACGAAGAAGGCTTAAGTTCTGTCTTACATCAATCCCTTGCACAATTTTTTCATAGGTTTCCCTAAGCATTCTGATTCTCCTTTAAACTACTTGTAATACCTACGGATTATTTCGCACTGCGTGCTCCCATAATCCTAAAACATTCGCAATCCGCCCTATCGGGCTACTTTCTCATGTTTTACGGGTCTTAAAGTCATGCTTTTTCATACATGCATGAAACGCATGACCTTCTGCCCCTGGTATTACACGTACTCATCTATATACTCTTCAAACTGTTCCATAGACATAATTACCTTACGAGGCTTAGTTCCTTCTTCTGGTCCTACAACTCCCGCATCATAAAGCTGGTCCATAATACGTGCAGCACGATTATAGCCTACTTTAAATACTCTCTGAAGCACACCAATAGAAGCCTTATCTCTTTCAATAACAAATCTTCCTGCTTCTACGAAATGTTCATCTCGTTCATTTCCACTTACCTGTCCTGAATCAGAGGTAACTGCCGTTGTGATTTTATTAGTTACTTCTTCATTGTATTCTACTGTTCCATTTTGTTCAGTCAGGAACTGAACAACCTCGCCAACTTCTTTATCTGAAACATAAGAACCCTGTACACGGATTGGTTTTGGGAACCCAGAAGGGAAGAATAACATGTCACCATTTCCTAACAGTTTTTCTGCACCAGAGCCATCCAGAATCGTTCTGGAGTCAATAGCTGAAGATACAGCAAATGCCACTCTGGAAGGAATGTTAGCTTTAATAACACCTGTAATAACATTAACCGATGGTCTCTGGGTTGCAATAACCAGATGGATACCACAGGCTCTGGCAAGCTGTGCCAGACGACAGATTGCATCTTCTACTTCTCCCGGTGCTACCATCATAAGGTCAGCAAGCTCGTCCACGATAATGACAATCTGAGGCATCTTCTTAAAGCGTTCATCACCAGAATCCTCCACCACTGCCACTTTTTCATTATATCCTTTTAAATCTCTAACACCTAAATCAGCAAACTTCTTATAACGCTCTGTCATTTCCATAACAGCCCAGTTAAGTGCTCCTGAAGCCTTTTTCGGATCTGTTACTACAGGAATTAACAGATGTGGAATTCCATTATAAACACTTAATTCTACAACCTTAGGGTCAACCATAATCAGCTTAACATCGTCTGGATGAGCCTTATATAAAATACTCATAATCAAAGTATTAATAAATACAGATTTACCAGAACCAGTTGCACCTGCAATCAAAAGATGAGGCATTTTGGCAATGTCTGTTACAATTGTCTTACCACCAATATCTTTACCTACAGCAATGGCAATATTAGACTTATGCTCTTTAAATTCCGGACTCTCCAAAAGAGTTCTAAGATATACCATTGAATTATGTGTGTTAGGTACTTCAATTCCCACCGCTGATTTGCCTGGAATTGGTGCTTCAATACGAATATCTGCTGCTGCAAGGCTTAATTTAATATCGTCTGTTAAACTTGTAATCTTACTTACTTTTACTCCCTGTGCCGGCTGTAATTCATAACGGGTTACCGTTGGACCACAGCTGACATTCTTCATTTCTACTCGAACGCCAAAGCTTTCCAATGTAGATTGAAGCTTCATCGCAGTATTTTTCAAATCCTGATCAGACATTGACTTGCCATCCCCTTTTGGTCTGGATAACAAATCCATAGGTGGAAATACGTGCTTTGGTTTTTCTACTGTTGCAGATTTTTTAATTTCTTCTTCCACCTTAGCAACTTCTTCTTTCGTATCAACTTTTTCAACTGTTGCCTTTTCTTCCTGCATTTCTTTTTCTACTTTTTCAAAGAAATGGTCTGCTTCCGACTTCATCTCTTCTGTTACTTCTGGTAGATCATCCTGCACTTCTGTACTATGTTTAAATTTCTGATTTAATTCTTCCTGATAAACTGGTATATTAGTATATGCTCTTTCATCATCTACAGTCACTGTTTCTTTGGTAATAGTCATCTCTTCAATTACATCTGAAACGCCTCTGGAAATAGATAAGTTATCCATATTGTCCGAAGGCACAATTTCTTTCATACCATTTATACTCTCAGCTACTGTTTCCTTTGCTTCTACAGCTTCCGTACCAAAAATTTTAAATGGTGCATTTAGCATTTCGTCCTTATCAGCCTGACTAAACGTAAATACTCTTGCTTTTGGTCTTTCTGCCGCTTCCAAAGTTCTCTGTTCTCTATAAGCTTCTCTTTCTGCCCTTTGTTCTTCTCTGCGGGCATCGTAAATTTCTTTAGAGCGAATACTTTTCTCTCTTACACTGGCGAACAGAAGCCTTTCTGTAATTAAAATTAAAAGCCCAATTCCTGCACCAATTAAAATTACATATGTACCTGGTTCTCCAAATATACTGGCAAGTCCTGTTCCAATGGCTCCACCTAAAATTCCACCACCAGATTTTTCCGCCGCTGATTCTGTATAAAATGCCAGAATATCTGCACCTTCTTCATAACCATTGGTAATCATGTGTGTAAGGGCAATTGCCACCACGTAAACGCCTACACAACAACCTATCTTTATCTGAATAGAACGATTACCTCTATTAGAAATACTGAATGCTACTACCAGAAACAAGAAATATGGTAATAAATATGCAAGTACACCAAAAACACCGAATAGAAAGCTTCCAACATATTCACCAAATACTCCACACAAATTAAAGGTACTTAATGCAAATAAAATAGAAACTACCAATGCGGCTATTACAATAATCTCATCCTGATATGGATTCACTTCCAATGACGTATTCTGTTTTCGTTTACTTCCAGCCCCTGACCTTCTTGCAGAAGTTGTCTTCTTACCTGTACTTTTAGATGCTTTAGCTTTGCCCGATGCATTGCTTCTGGAAGCTGTTTTCTTTGTATTTGAGCTGTTTTTATTATTCGCAGCCATTTTATCCTCCATCTATATGTTATACTTTTCTAGTTCTTCCTAGGCAAGAAAATGCCATGCAACAGCAATGATTCCTGCCGTCAGACAGTATATTGAAAATCCTTTAAAATTCTTCTTTCTAACAATCACTAACATAGTTTTAATACAGATATAACCTACTACACCTGCAATCACGGTTCCAACTATATAATTCACAAAAGTTACCATACCAACACCTGCAAGACTAAAGTCTTTCAGTTCTAACACCGCTGCACCTAAAACAGCCGGAATCGACATAATAAATGAATACTTCACCGCAAAATCTCTATCAAAGCCTAATACCCGGCAGGCTGTAATTGTAGTTCCTGAGCGTGAAATACCCGGCAAAGTTGCAATCCCCTGTGCAATACCAACCAAACCGGCTTCTTTATAAGAAACTGTTTCTGAATTCTTGTCGCCAAGAGGTGCTCTGTCAGCAATCTGTAACAGAATTGATGTAATAATAAGACAGATACCTGGTATAACTAAGGTTGCACTTGCCTGTTCAATCACATCTTTAAAAACAACACCAATAATTCCTGTGGGAATCGTTGAAACAATAACCAGCATAACAAATCTGCGGTATGCTGTATTTATAATCTCATTATAGCTCTTCTTCTCTTTTACAAAAAGATTCTTGAAAAAATCTCCCAGAATCCCGAAGCCTTCTATAATTAATTCTTTTACATCTGACCAGAAAGCAACAAAAATTGCTGCCAGTGTTCCCATATGCAGCATAACATCAAAAACAATTCCGCCAGTTTCAAAATCAATATTCAATACATGTTTGAAAATTGCCAAATGACCGGAACTACTGATTGGTAAAAATTCTGCCAATCCTTGAATAATCCCCATCATAATTGCTTTCCATAATTCCATCTATGTAATCCTCCTAAAACGAACTAATTCGGTTAAAAAAGTCTATCTTATTTATTATATACCATTCTATTTAAAAATTATACCTTTTATCTCCTTTTATTGCAAGTTTAAAGGCGAAAAAATGTTCTGTTATAGCTTTTAAAGCCTCGAAAGACAGGTAATTTTATTCGTAAAGTATAACCGAAAGAAGGGCTTTATATGTTCTATTTCAGACTGTTATGCAGCCCGCCGGCACTTAGGCTATGTGTCTTACAGCCTTATGTGCCGTTGCGAGGGGCATCCAAGCATAAGCGGGTCTGAAAGAGAATGTATAATGGCCTTCTTTCTTCAAAACCTCCCTATAAAATTACCGTCCATCCTCTTCTATCATATCATAAAGCTTTGAAAGTGCTTCCTTCATTCCACCCACTTCATCTATAATGCCTTCTTTTACTGCCATTTCACCAATCAGAATCGTTCCTAAGTCCTTTGTCAGTTCTCCATTTTCCATCATCATTTCCTCCAAACGTTTCTGGGACACCTTGCTGTGGTTGGAAATAAAACCGGTAATTCTATCCTGAATTTTCTTAAAATATTCATAGGTCTGTGGTGCACCTATTACCATCCCACCCATGCGTACCGGATGTACCAACATAGTTCCTGTTGGAACAATAAAAGAATATTTTGTTGAAACTGCCAATGGAACACCAATAGAATGGCTTCCTCCAAGAACCAGTGAAACCGTTGGTTTACTTAACGACGCAATCATTTCAGCAATAGCAAGCCCTGCCTCCACATCACCACCTACTGTATTTAAAATAACTAACAAACCATCTATATTCTTATCATTTTCAATTGCTGCAAGCTGTGGAAGTACATGCTCATACTTGGTTGTTTTATTCTTTTCAGGTAATACTTCATGTCCTTCTATTTCTCCAATTACAGATAGCAAATGGATTCTTTCTCTACCATCATCCTTTTCTAATACCACCTGCCCATATTCAGATATTTTTTCATCTTCCAATTTCTTTTCTTCTTTTTCCATAAAAAAACACATCCTTTTCCATTCTTTTGGATTAGGATGTGCTTTTTGCTGTTATTTTATTCGATTCTCTTTCAAATTGCTTTAAATAGCTGCAATTCTATCTTATATCTTACTGAACATCTTTGATGCTGAAGCTTACTCTTCCCATCTTATCTTTACCGAGGCATACTACCTTAACCTTATCACCTAATGTAAGAACATCTTCTACATGATTAATTCTTTCCTTGGAAATCTTAGAAATATGAACCATTCCTTCTTTTCCCGGAGCAAATTCGATAAATGCACCAAATTCTTTGATGCTGCTTACTTTACCTTCTAAAATCTGTCCTTCTTCAAATTCAGTTGTGATAATCTTAATTAAACGGCAAGCTTCTTCCATCTTGTCTGCATCTGTACCGCATACAGATACTGCACCTTCATCTGAAATATCAATCTTAACACCTGTCTGGTCGATGATTGCATTGATTGTCTTACCTCTCTGACCAACTACATCACCAATCTTCTGTGGGTCAATCTGAATCTGAACAATCTTAGGAGCATACTGACCAACTTCTGGTCTTGGTTCAGCGATAGCTGGAGCCATAATATCATTTAAAA
Source organism: uncultured Lachnoclostridium sp. (assembly GCA_964437345.1). Classification (GTDB taxonomy): domain Bacteria; phylum Bacillota; class Clostridia; order Lachnospirales; family Lachnospiraceae; genus CAYTGQ01. The sequence continues at coordinate 7,315 of CAYTGQ010000108.1, forward strand.
TATATGTTC
>CAYTGQ010000109.1:0-7144 GCA_964437345.1 uncultured Lachnoclostridium sp.
CTTCTTCGCGTCCTGATCACCTTTTTCCATTCTCTTTGCCAGTTCAATTTCCTCTTCCGCACTTAAAAGAGGTACTTTACCAATTTCTTTCAGATACATACGAACAGGGTCTTCAATACTAATGCCTTCTGGAACAGATAAATCAATATTCTCTAAATCCTCATCGTCTTCATTTTCAGACTCCAGAATAATATCATCATCCGGGATATCATCTGTAATACGGAGTACGTCTACACCCTTTTCTTCCAGAAATTCATAGGTCTTTTCAATCATTTCCGGTTCCAGCTCCATATCCCCAAAGAATTCATTGATTTCTTCTACTTCCAGAACATTCTTTTTCTTTTTGGCAAATTCCTGTAGCTCTTTGAGCTTTTCCACAAATTTCACCATTTTTTCGTCCATAAATTGACCCTCCTACACTTTTCATCTGTTTTACATAATTGTAACTATTCAGAACAGTTACCTATACTCTTTCCAGCCTATAAGGAAATATGCAACTTTGGCAATTCTGCCTGTGCTTTTATGACAGCCTGAAGCTGTGCTGCATCTGTTGCATGACTGCTATCATAATCCAGACTTGCTCTCTTAATTTTCTGTACAATTTCATTAAGAGCCTTCTCTCTCTCCAGTTTGCTCATATCTTCATGAAGGCTTGTACTAAAAAGCGATGCTACTTCTGTCTGTTCTTCCTTGCTTTCAAAATAATTAATAATCTTAGCCGGAATTACATTGCCATCCTGTTCATACTGCTCAAACATCATTTTTGCCACCTGATTATAAAGTTCCTCTTTGAAGTCATCTGGTGTAATAATACCCTTCAGTTTGCCAAACAACGAAACATCCTCAATCAGCCATGTAAGCAAAAGCTTCTGTGTCTGTGCAAATCCATCCTCTGCCTTTTTCTTCTTCCCTTCTCCCCGCTGATAGCTGTCTTCTCTTTCAATTCCTACAACAATCTGGGCACCATACCGGTTTACCAGCTTGCGAAGCTCTTCATGAGAAATGCTATATTTTCTTGCGATAGCTTCAATATACACATTTCGCTCAATTTCTTCTTTAAACACCAAAAGTTTCTTCGCTGTTTCATTGAAAAACTTGGTTTTCTGCTCTGGATCATTCATATCAAAACTTCGTTCCAGAACTTCAATTTCAAAATAGAAGCTGTTCTGAGCATTATCGATACGATTCTGGAATTCCTCTTTTCCAAGTGCCTTAATAAACTCATCCGGGTCTTTATAAGGCTTCATATTGATAATCTTTGCTGTCAGCCCTGCTTCCTTTAAAATCGGAATGGCTCTTAGTGCTGCCTTTGTTCCTGCTTCATCACTGTCGTAACAAACCAGAACTTCATTAGTATATCTCTTTAATAAATTAGCCTGCAAGCCTGTAAATGCTGTACCAAGAGAAGCTACTGCATTATTAAAGCCTGCCTGATGCAAAGCAATGACATCCATATACCCTTCACAGATAATCATATTCTTTGCCCTTGATATCCTTGCCAGATTCATTCCGTAAAGATTACGGCTCTTATCGAAAATTCTGGTTTCCGGTGAGTTAAGGTATTTTGGCATGCCCTCTCCCATAACTCGGCCGCCAAATCCAATTACCTTATTATTGACATCCATAATCGGAAACATAACACGATTCCAGAATTTATCATGAGCCCCTTTTGCTTCATCCATAGTTACAAGACCGGATTCTTTCAAAATCCCATCATCATATCCAAGCTTTCTCAAATACTGATATAAGTCATCACTGTATTTATTAGAATATCCAAGTCCAAATTTTACAATGGTCTCTTCCGAAAGTTCTCTGCCTCTTAAATAGTTATAAGCCAGCTGTCCTCTTTCTGATTTTAACTGATAGAAGAAGTATTTGGCTGCTGCCTTATTAATTTCTAATAATCTGGTCTTTAAGTCAGCCTTTCTTCTCTCTTCCTCTGAATATTCTGCCTCCGGAAGATTAACACCTGCTCTGTCAGCAAGCATTTTCAACGCTTCCACAAAAGTAAAATTCTCATATTCCATAACAAAGGTAAATACATTACCTCCTACACCGCATCCGAAACAGTGATACATCTGCTTGGAGCGGCTCACAGAAAAGGAAGGAGTTTTCTCGCCATGAAATGGGCAGAGCCCCATATGATTGCTTCCCTTTTTCTGCAACTTGACATAGGAAGAAATTACATCTACAATATCATTCCTCTGTCTTACTTCCTCCACTATTTCCTCAGGATAATACATAGCTTTCCTCGTTTCTAGTTTTCTTATAGACTATGATACCTACGGGGTGCTGCGCACTTCATGCTCCCGCACCCTTAAAAACATTCGAAATCCGCACTATTCGTGCTACTTTCTCATGTTTTTGTGGGTCCTAAAGTCACACATTTTTGTGTAAACACAAAATGTATGCCCTTTTGACCCTAGTATCATAGCACGTCCCAAAAGGTAGGTATCTTAATCTCTTTATATTTGGCAATGGCATAACGGTCTGTCATACCTGCAATATAATCACAGACTACCCGCTCCTTTGGCTGATTCTTTTCTTCAATTAAATATATATATTCTTCCGGTAAAAGTTCTACATGATTCTGATAATACTGGAACAATTCCATCACCAGTTCTTCTGCCTTTCTCTCCTGTCCTTTTGCAACAGGATTAGTATATACATGAGAAAACATAAACTTTCTCAGATCAAACATAGCCTTTTCTACACTGTCTGACATGATAATCTGATTTTTACCGTTACTGTTAATTATAATATCGTGAACCAATGTATTCAATCGTTCACGACAGGATTTACCAAGAATTTCACGATACTCTCTCGGTATTTCCTCTTCACATATAATATGCCCACGAATGGCATCATCAATGTCATGATTAATATAGGCAATTTTATCCGACAAACGAACAATAGCACCTTCTAAAGTAGATGGCTTTCCTTTTGTCTGATGATTGAGGATACCATCTCTGACCTCCCACGTCAGATTCATACCCTTTCCATCCTTTTCTAAAAGCTCCACTACACGTATACTCTGCTCATTATGATGAAATGGTATTGATGCAATCTCATCTAGAGCCCGTTCACCTGCATGTCCAAATGGAGTATGTCCCAAATCATGGCCAAGAGCAATGGCTTCTGTCAAATCTTCATTAAGACGCAGTGCTTTTGCTATAGTTCTTGCTATCTGGGCAACCTCTAAGGTATGAGTCAGACGAGTACGATAATGATCCCCTTCCGGTGCAAGGAAAACCTGTGTTTTATGCTTCAAACGTCTAAAAGACTTACAATGGAGAATTCTGTCCCTGTCCCTCTGATAGCTTGTTCGAATATCACATTCTGCTTCCTCATTATTTCTTCCCTTAGTCTGGTCACTAAATGCAGCATACGGACTAAAAATTTCATGTTCTCTTTGTTCCATCATTTCACGAATATTCATGAGTATCCTCCTTTTTGGTAACGGATAAAAGAGCGCTTATTTTATATATTCGACAGAAAATGGAAAATTCCTTTTTTATTTTTTTTAAATAGGTGAAAAAATAGATGAAGAGCGATTGCCCTTCACCTATGCATTGTAATAATTTTTAATTTGGTTCAAAATTCATCTTTACTTTTGTTCTATTTCAAGTGTATCCGTTTGTTTTCCACTGTTTAAATCATAAGCCCTTATACTTCCGTCCTGTAATAAAAGATAAAATGTATCATTAATATAAGTTCCTCTGCCTTCATAATATCGATATCCATTTTCTTTTGTTGGACTGCAATCTACTGTAAATCTTTGGTCGAATCCATTTTCCTCATTGTAAGAATAGGTTATATATTCTCTGACAACATCATTTTCATAATGTTCTGCCATAAATCCAATCAGATTCTTACTTACACTAACTAAAACGGAATGATGATTATAAAGTGCATCACTATGATCGTATTCTGTCACTAACTTATTGATTTCTTTTACATTGGATGGGTCTGATACATCAAACATAGAAAGTTTAACACCTTCTGTCCTTCCTGTGTTCTCATCTGCTTCATATCCAATTCCAAGCAGTAAATCTTCTCCATAAAAATGCAGGTATTCTGAGAAACCACTAATCTTTAATTCTCCTAATATCTTAGGTTCCTTTGGATTAGAGAAATCTACTGAGAATAATGGATCTATCTGTCTGAAGGTTACAAAATATCCGGTATCTCCCATAAATCTTGCTGAATATACTCGTTCTTCTTCCGCCAGTCCTTCAATGGAGCCTGCTACCTTCAAATTCTCATCCAGCACATAAACACTGTTACTTTCCGACATGTATTCCCAGTTATAATAACCGATTTCTTCTCCTGAAACATCGTCTACAACTTTCTCAAGCTTATATGGATTTACGGTTGTAATTAAACGGAAATATCCATTATATTCATCCATAGCAAACTGGTCTAACATAGTTCCATCTACAACACTTTCACAAACTGGTTCAATCTGCCCTTTGTCATATGAGAACTTGATAATTCTTGTTTTATCACACTGAATACCTTCTTTTTGCTCTGCCCACTGATTATCCAGCACATAAATATTTTGTCCGCTGACATAATAGTAATTACCCCATGTTACAGCCGCCATTTTATCTGTAAATGTAGTCGGATTATCCATATCGATAGAAAGCATCATCAAATAACTGGTTGCATCTGCTGTTTCCGGAAGATAAAGAGAATCTGCACCAAATAATTTACCATCTACCATAGGAATATATTTTTCAAAGTCATCCTTTGTTTCTGGTCTGGCTGTATCATATCCAGTAAAGAAATAAAGATATCCGTCTGAAATACGGGAAGTCTTATAATTACCTTTAATTGTAAAGGTATGAATTTCCTTTGGATTTGCTCTGTCAGAAATATCATACATGTGAACCTTACTAAATGCAGTACTTCCATATCCCAATCCACCAATCAACACATCTGTTATTGCAACATCCTCTGCTGCGATTTCTTCTTCAACAAGATTCTCTACATCCTCTTCAGTAGCAACAACAGTACCACTTTTTTCATATTCAGAATGTGCCCATAATTTTTCAATAATAACTGCTGTATCCTCATGGATATAGAACTCATTCACATTGCTGAAGCCTTCTATTCTGGAAACTTCATTTAAACTACCTTCTGTATCTACAATCTGAATTTCTTCATATCCATAATTGTCATTGGTGTCCTGTACAATCTGATAAAGATATCTTCCGTCGTTTTTGATGATGTCACCTTCGTCAACAAATTCTACCTGTACATTCGTTTCTCCATAATCATCTCTTAGTTTATCTTCACTCGCATTCGTTCCCATGTCGCCAGCTCCAGCCATGGTATTCATGCTTTCGGTGGTACTTTCTTCTGCAACAGTATCTTCTGTAACAAAACCACCCTCCATAGGTTCTCCATCTGTTGTACTGGTAGTTTCCATTTCTAATTCTTCTTTTACAAATTCCCCCATCGTACCAGTAGAATAATAATAATCTTCTGGGTAAACTTCTGCCCAGCTTTTATTCATAGCCTCATAAATCTGACTATAAACTGCTTGATTCGCTGCTTCTTCACTTTCTATACCTTCTGTCTCATCTTCAACAATGCTTTCTGTCGCTCCCTCTGTAATAGTTCCTGCACCGATTGTTTCTCCATCTTTGCCAAAATTCTTTGCATGAATCCCTGCTGTCACTAAAATTCCCATACAGGCTGCTGTTGCAAGAATAGCAGTCCACTTCTTCATTCTTCTTGTCTTTTCAGCCTTTAGCCTTTGAATTTCAGCTTCTTCCAGTCTCTTTCTCATATTTTCCGGTTTTAAACTCTCCGGAATTTCTTCTTCACTCAATTCCTCTTTTATGTAATCTTCAACTATTTTTAATTCTTCCTCTGACATAATGTCTTGATTTATTTCATTGTCATGCATTTCTTCTGTCTGAAGTTCTTTCTTCTCATCTTCCATTTCAAGACCTCCTTTTCTATATTTCAAGCTGTTTTTTCATTTTTCCTAATGCTCTATGATATTTTGAACGAACTGTACTATGCTTTAGTTGTAGTATCTGGCTAATTTCTTCACCTTTATATCCACCTAGCACATATAAGGCTACAATCATTCGTTCTTGCTCTGACAATACACTCATTGCTGCTTGTACTGCCAGTCTATCTGTATAATCCGGTTCATGACTTAAGATTACTTCTTCTTTTACCTCTCCGTCATCACTCTTTTCTTCCTTTATCAGAACCTCATCTTTTCCATACCAGCTTTTCATCCGCTTTTTACAGGTATTTACCAATATCTTGATAATCCACCCCCGAAAAGCATCTCTTTCTCTTAAACTATTAAAATTCTCATAAGCACTGAGTACCGCATCACCAACTGCATCCTCCGCCTCTGCCTTATTACCCATATAGTAATAGGCAATTCTATATAAATCTTTGTAATTCTCGCTGTACAGCTTTATAAATTCATCCACTTTTCTCACCCACCTTTGTATTACTTTCTTTTGGTATACCATTATCCCATAACCGGCTTGTTGATACAAGAAATAAATGTCCTGTCATTAATATAGAGTCAATCTACTTCCATTTTGTTGCATAAAAAAAGTTTTTCGAAAATTTTCTAAATCTATTTATAAAAATAACACAGGCCTTGCACCTGTGCTATCTTTTTATTTATTCAGTTATTAGTTGTCTTATTTCCTCTTCTGGTATATCAATCATTTCTGCAATTTGTTCAACTGAAAGACCACTGTTTCTCATTTTGTTAACAAACATACTTCTCTCTTCCAGCTTTCCTTCCATTCTACCTTCTAATCGTCCTTCTTCACGTTCCTGTTCTCTCATTTCCTCCATTGCTTTACACATAATTGCTACACCTTCCTTCGTTTCCTTAAAATATGCAACTCTTTCTTTCAATTTAGTATAATACATCTTAGATGCTTCTGTACAGTTAAAGTCTTCCATTAAATATCCTAATGGATCATCTCCTCTATAGGCTCCATTTACATAAATGATGTGTGCTTCATCTCCGAACTCTTCCTGTGTTTCCATTATACAACTCTCTATGTGATAAAGTGGCTTTCCCTTTCCCAAAATATCTTTTTCTGTAATAAAGATTACATATGTTTCTGGTAGTTCTTCAACCTCATCCCCT
>CAYTGQ010000110.1:0-7108 GCA_964437345.1 uncultured Lachnoclostridium sp.
TATGTATCTTGCAATGGCAAGAGTAGCTCACAGAGAAGGCTATCCTGAAATCGGTTTGTACTGGGAAAAAGCGGCTTACGAAGAAGCAGAACATGCAGCTAAATTTGCTGAATTATTAGGTGAAGTAGTAACAGATTCTACAAAGAAAAACCTTGAAATGAGAGTAGAAGCTGAAAACGGTGCAACAGCAGGTAAATTTGACCTTGCTAAACGTGCAAAAGAACTTAACTTAGACGCTATCCATGATACAGTACATGAAATGGCTAGGGATGAAGCAAGACATGGTAAAGCATTTGAAGGCTTATTAAAGAGATACTTTGGTTAATTGAAAATCGCATAAAATCAATGGTTTGAGCCTTTTTAGGGTGTGTTAGAGAAATTCTGACACACCCTTATTTTTTGCAAGCGGTTGTGTTTCCACAGAAGTGATTGAATTTATGCTAAAGGATGGGCGTGTAGAAATCATAGAGGGAAGTAAATACTACTTACAATGTGGTAAGTGTGGGTGTAGTATTAGAAGTGGACGCTTTTGCATTGAGTGTGCAAAAGAACTATCCGGAAGTATACAAAAGATATTTTACAATGAGATAGGCGAAAAACCTAAATACGAGGTAAAACAAAAGGGTAAAATGCACTTCTTAAACAGAAGATAAGATAAGGGCGGAAACGCTTTTTTTATTGCTAAAATTGATTTTTACCTAGCAATATCATTAAATTTATGTTAAGATACAAGAGAGACACTATTTGATGAGATACATATCAAGGAGGATACGCTGTGGGGATTAAGATATCCGAGTTAGAAGAAGGAAGTCAGATTACATTATATCTTAGCAAAGATGATAAAGAGATGCAGATGGGAGCATTTATTAAAAAAAGAGTGAATGACAATATGTCAATTATAGAGCTGGATTATGATACAACCAAGCGATTGTCTTTTGAGGGTGTTAATATTGATATGGAGCATAATTATGAGGGAACTATGCCTATTATCTGGCATAAAGTCAGAGTTGTGTATTATAAATCGGAATATGTGTTACAGACAAGTGTTGATGGAGTCAGGAATAATCGAAGAGGCTGTTTCAGAGTAGGTATCAGCGCTTTGGCGCAGTATCGAAGAGCTGGACATGGAATGAGAAAGGTTCTGATAAGGGATATCAGTTTATCGGGCTTTGCGATCACAGATAATGCAAAGGAGCTGGGGCTTGAGGTAGGCGATGAGGTCAGAGTTACCTTTGAGGATTTGGGACATAATCTGGACCTTATTGGAAATGTTGTAAGAACAGAAGAACATGCGGACAGAATTATTTACGGATTGGAGATTTGCAATCTCTGTAAGGATTTATCCTCTTATATTAGTGTTAAACAGAGACAGAGGAGAATACAATAATGGTAAAAAAGCAAAGGAAGTGAAGAGTTTCACTTCCTTTTTTGTGCGTTCGGACGAAAAATGTCGCTTTATGGGAAAGGTTATTGTATGTAAAAAAAGGAAATGCTATAATATTCTTAACTGTTAAAAAAACGTTAAGAAAGAAGGCAGTGATATGCATACTACAACAAAAAAGATAAAAAAGAATTCCCAGTTTCACATAGGAATGAGAAATATAAAAACTGCACTGGCAGTATGGTTTTGTGCAATGATTTATTTTATAATTGACAGAAACCCAACCTTTGTCTGCATTGGAGCTGTCTTTGGCATGGGAAGTGATATGAAAACTTCCAAATTAGGTGGAGGAAACAGATTATTTGGTACGATTATTGGTGGATTTTTAGGAATGGGTTTATTTAGAATCTATATTGAATTTTACCCGGAAGCAGGACACCATCCATTACTGCTTTTATTGGTTTTCATTGGAACCATTCTGCTTATTATGATAAGTCAGCTTGTGAAATGGCCGGGAGCAATTCAGCCGGGAAGTGTAATGCTTAGTATTATTTTATTTAATACTCCGGTAGATACATATATTTCATATTCGTTAAACCGTATTTTGGATACAGCAATTGGTGTTGTGGTTGCATTGGCTATTAATTACCTGTTTCCAAGAGAACGGGTAGTAAGATGGATGGAAAAGCTTAAATTAAGAAAAAAAGAAGCGAAATAAAATACATATTTAGTAATTACGAAAAAGAGAGGAAAGTGTTGAAAATAGCGCTTTCTTCTCTTTTTGTCTAAAGTATTTAGAATTAGAATTTGGTATAATTTTTATTTTTTTGAAAAAAGATGTTGACAACTATTCTTGTCATAGGTATAATCAAGCTCATAAAGAATGACAAATAAAGTTGTCAAAATGTAAAGAAAAGCCGACAGGAGGAGTAATATGGTATTAGATTGTATGGAAGGATATCAAGTGAGAGAAATTTCCAAGAGAAGAGCAGAAAAGGAATACTTTGGAAATGGCCTAGAAGGTATTGTTGCAAAAGAAAAATTGCAAGAAGAGGTATTAAAAGCTCTAAGAGGCAAGGGGAGAGTATTTGATTTATATTCCAAAAAGGAGAAGAAGACAGTAGCATGTTATATATTTGAAAAACAGCAGGTGAAAAGTTCGGAAGTGCCTTACCAGAAGATTCAACTGACAAAGGATAATCTGTGGGAGTTTATAAAAACAGGAAGGGTTGAAGAGGCAAAAGTCTCAGGGGAAGATAACAATTCAGAAGAGTATAATAATGCAGAGGCCAATTATTCTGAGAAAAGTTATAGTGAGAAAATGGAGACAGGGCAGGAAGAAGATAAGGACATTTTAGTCTATAGTCTTACAGGACAGTACAACATAGGGTTACCAGAAGACACAATTAAGATGTTTGAAAAATGTATCTTGGCAGAACTGAAAGAAGATGTTATAGCAAATCAGCTGGATTCAGCATTCCTTGGTACAGATACACCAGAAGCCATTATCTGGAATAACGCTACATTAAGACCAAGTAAAGTAAAAGTAGGTTCTTTTGGTTACATCAATGCACTTCCATTGGGACTAGGAACAGGTGTTGCGTTGGGTGTTGCACTAGATAATATAGCCCTTGGAATTTGTTTTGGATTTTTGTGGGCAATGATATTTGGCATGGCATTTACTAAGTCAGGCACAGGGAAAGGAGATGAGCAAGATGCCACTTTATAATCATTTGAAGGAATTTAGAGCACGGCTGGGCGTTAATCAGCAAGAGATGGGGACATTAGTAGGGACTTCCCGCCAGACTATCAGCCAGATTGAGAGAGGGGATTACTCCCCGTCCGTATCCCTGGCACTTAAAATTGCAAAGGTTTGCGGAGTAACAGTAGAGGATATATTTGAATACGAGGAGGATGATACAAATGAGTAACACAAAAAATAAAAAAGGAAAACAGTCAGAGGGACGAAAGATAATTAAATTTATTCTTGGCATGATTGCAATTTTTGCAGCTGGTTATGTTTTAGGATTTGGTCTTGGATTTGCAGAAGATATATGGAAAAACCCGGAATTTTTTAAGGATTTGGAAAGTATATATACAAAAGCAGTTCCAGTACTTTTCATTGGATTGAACGCAATTGTTCTGGCAGTTGGACTGGTTATTTATGCAAAGGCAAAGAAAATGGCAGAAAACTGGGATGGAGAAGAGGAAGATGTCTTTGATTCCATAGAGAAACGTTTAAATGCCATAACTGTGGCATGCAATATTACAACTGTATGCAATATATTTTTGGTTTCAGCTTTATATGATATTGCAGATATTAGTGAAGCAGCGGGAGCAGACCTTCCAGCTATTGGTTTTGCAACGGTAGGTTATGTGATAGTGTTCGCTGCAACGATTGGGCTTGGAAAACTGGTAATGGATATAGAAAAACAGTTAAATCCTAGAAGACAGGCAGTAAGCGTTTTTGACTTCGACGCTGAGAAGAAATGGGAAGAAAGCAGCGATGAAGCACAGAAACAGATGATGTATAAAGCAGCCTATGCAGCTTATAAAATGGTGAACAAGGCCTGCAGTATTATGTGGATAGTAGCATTTTGTGCAGACTTAGTGCTTGATACAGGATTATTCCCAATTGCCTGCATTTGTATCATCTGGGGCACCTTAATTGGGACATATTCCATTGTGTCAGCAAAACTGGAGACTGGGGTAATTACAGATATTCATTAGTAAAGGAGAGTTTTTAAAATAAAGGCTTGTAATTCACTGTACTGTATTTGTAGAAAATGAAATGATTTTAAATGATTAATTGAGAGTGATAGGATGGTTAAGGTGCCGGGAAATACAAAATTTCCGGCACCTTTTTTACGTTATAAGAAAATTTTAATAATGAAACAAAAAAAGATATTTTGAAAAAGTGGTTGACAACTTTCTGTTATAGGTGTATATATAACATATAAACAGTTGAGGTGAGGTGTTATACATGAAGTTATTGCAAAATTCCGATATCCCAATTTATCAGCAGATTGCTACACAGTTTCGTGAGGAGATTTTGTCAGGCAAGCGTAAGCAGGGGGAATATCTTCCTTCTATCCGAGGTCTGGCAAAGGAGCTTCGCATCAGTGTTATTACAACAATGAAGGCATACGAAGAACTTGAGAAACAGGGACTGGTTACTGCGGTACAGGGAAAGGGCTATTATATTAATGCCCAGGATAGTGAAATGTTGAAAGAACAGCATTTACGAAAAATGGAAGAGCATTTAGTTAATGCAATTTCAGCAGCCAGAATTGCTAATATTTCCGATAGCGAATTAAAGCAGGCGTTGGAGATGCTGTTAATAGAAAATGAGTAATGACAACAAGTAGTAATAGGAAAGGTGATTCGTAGAATATGGGTTTTAGCATAAAAATGAATGCTAAAGAATAGGAGGAGAATATGAATACAGAAGCTATGATTCAAATGAGAGATATTTCAAAGAAATTTAAGGGATTCAAATTGGATGTGCCAGTTCTTGATATTCCAAAGGGATTTGCCACTGCTCTGATAGGGGAGAATGGAGCCGGCAAAAGTACATTAATGAATTTGATGGCAGGAACCAGATTAGATTATAAGGGAACAATTACATATTTTGATGGGGAAACAGACGATAATGTAATTCGTGAAAATATAGGTTACACCAGCGCTAATAATTACTTTATGCCAAACTGGACAGTTGATGACGTCAGTGAAGTCAGCGAATTGTTATTTGGGCAGTTCAATCCAGACCATTATAAAAAATGGTGTCAGGAGCTTGGTGTTACAGATACATCAAAAAAGGTATCCAGCCTTTCTGATGGTATGCGAATGAAAACAGCACTTTCTGCAGTTTTTGCCCGCGATACAAAGATGCTACTTTTAGATGAACCGGCATCTCCATTGGACCCATTAATGCGTGATAAGCTTTGTGGCATGATAAGAGAATACCTGGAAGCCGGCAATGGTGAAAAAAGTGTACTTTTCTCTACTCACAACATTTCAGATATGGAAAATGTAACAGATTATGCCATTATCATGGAAAAGGGACAGGTTGTCGAACAGGGCTTTGTAGAGGATTTGAAAGAAAAATATGTGATGGTGAAGGGTGAATTAACAGAGGAAGCAAAGGCAAAGGAGTTTTTAATTGGTTTTACGAAAAATTCTTATGGTTTCGAAGGTCTTTGTTTAACAGACAATTTAGATAAGCTGGCGGGATTAGATATTGCAGCAGAGACACCAACCTTATCTCAGATTAGCATTTTCATTATGAAACAGTATACAACACTTGGATTATAGAAAAAGTATAGGTGTTCATGATATAACACCTTGGATGTCAGAAAAAGGTGTGGCTAGACATAGCATAACACTTTGAAATTGGAGGAATTAGAAATGAGGGAATGGATAAAAAGCTATCATGTTTTCCTTTCAGGAAGATTGAGAAAAATAGTGGCATATCTCATACTTCCAATCTTTTTACTTGGTATCGGATATGCATTTAAAATGGCAATGGGAGAGTCCATTGCAGGTATAAGTGTACTTTCTACCTTAATTGTAACTTTAGAAATCTTTTTGGACTATTTTGTTTTCGGTGGCATAGCATCCAAAGATACCAATAAGCTGGAATATCTGAAGACTTCCATAAAGGGAATGGACGTTTTGAAAAGAAGCTTAATTGTGGATGCCATAAGACGTTTTGTAGGACTCGGAATTGTAGTTTTTGGGATGAAATATATATGCGGTTATGAGTATTCCAATGGGCAGGCTTTTGTTTGGACAATATGCTATTTTATGTTAAGTGAACTGGCACTTGCAGTGACAAGACATTTTTCCTTTCTTTCACTGGTTGGAGCAGGAGGAATGGTTATATCTTTTATAGCACCAGTTGCCACTATGTTGTTATTTGAAGAAAATGTGAATCTTCTGGCAGCAGGTATTATCCTAACGATAATTGGAATCTGTATAGCAGCAGGAAGTCGAGTTCTTATTATGAAAAAAGCGAGGGGAAGTTATTATGATGAACGAAGTTAAAAAAGCATGTAAATTAATAAAATATGCATATAATTATAAAATGAATATGGGCGTTGGAGTTGTTTTTACTATATTTGGCCTGTTGTTCTGTGTATTAGGAAATATGATATCCAGTGCATCTCACATGCAGCCGGCAATGCTTAGTACGATGTATGTACTGCTTGGACCTATTATGGTAGTACAGTTATTATATACTTTGCTGTTTTGTGAGATGGTAAAATCATCTCCAAAGAATTATACATTAGAAGTAACAGCGCCTAATGTATTAGCAACTGTAATTGGAATTTTTGGTTACATATTTTCGATAATAGGAGCAGTTGCTGGGATGACAGTTTCACCAGAATTAACAGAGGGCTATAATACAGTTATTCTAAGCTCAGGTTTGCTAATTGCAATTATTATGATATATTTCGGAGTATGCTATAAATATTTTGTACTTGGAACAATTGGTTTTTCAGTTGGTTTTTTATTGGTATGCAGTGTAGTACCTGCCATTGTACTGGAGGTAGGATTACCATTTCAATTTACAACCTTAAATAGCATCTTTATTAGTGCCATAATTGTAGCGGTGGGAATTGTAATTTCCTGTATACTTAGAAAACTTCTTTACAAAAAGCCGTTATCCAAGCTTTCAGCAGGGGCGTATCTTAGAAAGGCGATGCAGTAAATGCAGGTTTGTCG
>CAYTGQ010000111.1:0-7086 GCA_964437345.1 uncultured Lachnoclostridium sp.
TAATACACTTTTTGGAAGACGGAATTCAGGAATACCATATCTTAAGACACCGCCAATTTTATCTTTGCCTTCAAATATAGTAACCTGATATCCATATCTTGCAAGAATGATAGCAATAGTGATACCAGCAGGACCGGAACCGATGATAGCAACACGCATACCATTGGATGGGGCAGGCCCTTTTGTCATTTTATTTGCATAAGTAGTTGAAATATAATTTTCGATAACAGAGAAATGAACAGGGGCACCTTTTCTTCCTAGAACACAGTGACCTTCACACTGATTTTCATGGTTGCAGACAATACTACACACCGTTGTCAGTGGATTGTTTGTGAAAAGCATTCTTCCTGCTTCATCTAACTTATTTTCTTTTAAAAGACGAATGGCTGTAGGAATATCAGTATGAATAGGACAGCCTTTCTGACACATTGGAACCTTACACTGGAGACATCTGTTAGCCTCATCCATTACATGTAATGCCATAGTAATAATCCTCCTCGGTATAATTATTTGAGTTAATCTATACTGTATATAACTAAGTCTAATTATATCTTATTTTTCTAAATCTTTCAAAAGTTCTTTTACATCAGCTTCTTTGGTAGCCCAGCTTGTGCAGATGCGGATAACACTGTGGTTTTCATCGAATCTGCTCCAGAATTCAAAAACATATTTCTGAGAAAGTTTCTCAACAAAACTATCTTCCAAAATCGGGAATTGCTGGTTAGTAGTAGAAGGAATAAGTACTTCATATCCATTTTTTTCGAGGGTGTCCTTTACCTGCATCGCCAAATCAATTGCGTGCTGAGATATTTCGAAATAAAGCCCATCTTCAAATAAGGTTTCAAACTGGATACCAAGAAGTCTTCCTTTGGCAAGCATACCACCATTTTGTTTAATGTAATAGCGGAAATCTTTTTTGAGCACATCATTTGTAATAACAAGAGCTTCGCCAAATAAGGCACCGACTTTTGTGCCTCCAATGTAAAATACATCGCAAAGTCTTGCGATATCAGCTAAAGTTAAATCATTATCCGGAGCACAAAGGCCATAACCAAGTCTTGCACCATCTAAGAACAAAGGAAGATCATATTTTTTACAAATATGATGTAATTCTTCTAATTCCTTTTTATAATAGATGGTTCCATTTTCAGCAGGGCTGGAAATGTAAACCATGCCAGGCTGTACTTCGTGTTCAGCAGTTTCGCTGTTTATGTGCTGTAAATACATTTCTTCAACCTGTGAAGCAGTAAGCTTGCCGGTTTCACTATGGATAGCAAGTACCTTGTGCCCAGTTGATTCAATAGCACCAGTTTCATGAACGTTAATGTGTCCAGTATGGACAGAGATAACACCCTGATGAGGTCTTAAAACAGATGCAATGACGGTTTTATTTGTCTGAGTTCCTCCTACAAGAAAATGAACATCAGCAGTAGGACATTGGCAGGATTCTTTAATAAGAGTTCTGGCTCTGTCGCAATGAGGATCCATACCATAGCCGGCAGTCTGTTCTAAGTTAGTTTCCATAAGACGCTGTAAAATTTTTGGATGACATCCTTCCAGATAGTCACACGAAAATCGTATCATTTCATTCACTCCTAAATATTTATATTGTTTTTAGTTTATCATAATTACTTTTAGTTGTCAGTACCCAATGTGTAAGGCATATAATCTTTTTTCTTTCGTCCATAGTGCATTCTCCCGTGTTATTTGTTGCTTTTAGTATAATATAAATCGTTTCTAAATAAAATAGTTATAGTTCATACATAAAAAACAATCAGGTAAAATGGGGGCATATATGAAAAAGAAAATAGAAGCTTTATTAGTGATCGCAATTTTGATTATTGGAAACATTGTCAGTGGAATACCTGTGTCAGCAGAAGAAGTGGAAGAGCCAGCTAATCTGTATGCAATTTCAGCCTGCCTTATGGATGCCGGTACAGGAAGAGTGTTATTTGAAAAAAATGGATATGAAGAACGGGCAATGGCAAGTACAACAAAAATCATGACATTAATTGTAACATTGGAAAATGCAGATTTGAATTCAATAGTTACGGTTTCTTCCAATGCTGCCAGGCAGCCAGATGTACAGCTTAATATAAATACGGGAGAGCAGTACTATTTAAAAGATTTGTTATATTCCCTTATGTTGGAGTCTCATAATGATTCTGCAGTAGCCATTGCAGAGCATGTAGCAGGTTCAGTAGAGGAATTTGCAGGACTAATGAATCAGAAAGCAGAAGAACTAGGACTTAAAAATACTCACTTTGTCACACCTAATGGATTAGATGGAGAAGATGCAGGAGGAATCCATGCAACTACAGCTGTAGAATTGGCGAAAATAATGAGTTACTGTCTTATGGAATCTCCTAAAACAGAGGAATTTCTTACAATTACAAGGACAGCAAGTTATACCTTTGGAGATTTGGAAGGAAAGAGAAACTTTACCTGCAGCAATCATAATGCTTTTTTAAATATGATGGATGGTGCTCTTTCGGGGAAAACAGGATTTACAGCAGATGCAGGATATTGCTATGTAGGTGCTCTTGAAAGAGATGGAAAAACTTTTGTAGTAGCACTGCTTGGTTGTGGATGGCCTAATAATAAATCCTACAAATGGAGTGATACAAAGAAACTTATGAATTATGGACTGGATAATTTTGAATATGTAGATATGTATGATAAGGAAAAGGTTTTTGAACCAGTGACTGTTATTAATGGGCAGGAGGAAATGGTGGAAATTGGACTAAACATACAGGATAGTGAAAAAACGCTTCCATATCTGCTTCGAAAAGATGAAACTTATCAGATAGAATATAAACTTCCAAAAACATTAACAGCTCCCGTAGAGAAAAACAGCAAGGTAGGAGAAGTAAACTACTATTTAAATGATAAGTTAATTATGCAGTATCCAGTTTATGCTTTAAATGGGATAGAAGCGATAGATTTTGAATGGTGTTTTGAAAAATTGTTAAAAATTTATTTTATTTTATAAAAAAAACTTGCATAATATGATGAAAAAAGATACAATTGACAATGAGGTAAATTTGGTTTTAATAAGAACTGGAGGGCTGATAATGAGTAAGAATTCACAAATGTCTGCAATGGACAGAATTAACGCATTGTTGGATGAAGGCAGCTTTGTTGAAATTGGTGCCAATGTTACAAAGAGAAATACAGATTTTAATCTTTCAGAAAAATCTGTCCCATCGGATGGGGTTATCACCGGATATGGATTGATTGACTGCAGTTTAGTTTATGTTTACAGTCAGGATGCCAGCGTACTTGGTGGTTCCATCGGTGAAATGCATGCAAAGAAAATAACACGTATTTATGATTTAGCACTTAAAGTAGGAGCACCTGTAATTGGTTTGGTAGATTGTGCAGGACTCCGTCTGCAGGAGGCTACAGATGCACTGGCTGGTTTTGGTGAGCTTTATATGAAGCAATCCTTGGCTTCTGGTGTGATTCCACAAATTAGCGCTGTATTTGGCAGCTGTGGTGGTGGTGTGGCAATTTCTCAGGCTTTAAGTGATTTTACATTTATGGAGGCATCTAAAGGCAAATTATTTGTAAATTCTCCAAATGCATTAGAAGGCAATTATATTGAAAAATGTGATACAAGCTCTGCAAAATTTCAGGCAGAAGCAGGAATGGCAGATTTTGTAGCAGAGAGTGAAGAAGAAGTATTGGCAGAACTTAGAAATCTTGTGACAATGCTTCCTTCCAATAGTGAAGATAATGAATCTTATAATGAATGTAATGATGATTTGAATCGTTTGGTTCCTGGATTTGAAGGATATATTGCAGATCCTGCACAGGCACTTATGGTACTTGCAGATGAACAGATTTTTGTAGAAACTAAGAAAGACTATGCAAAAGATATGGTAACTGGTTTTGTTCGTTTGAATGGTATGACAATTGGTGCAGTAGCAAACAGAAGCGGACTTTTTGATGAAACGGGTAAAGAAACAGAGCATTTTGAAGGCTTGTCTGCTGATGGATGCAAAAAGGCTGCTGAATTTGTAGGGTTCTGTGATGCATTTAATATTCCTGTACTTACATTAACAAATGTGGCAGGATACAAGGCAACTATGGCAGAGGAAAAAGAAATTGCCAAAGCAGCGGCAAAATTAACTTATACTTTTGCAAATGCTACAGTTCCAAAGATTAATGTAATCACAGGAAAAGCCTTTGGAAGTGCGTACATAACAATGAACTCTAAACATATTGGTGCAGATTTAGTATTTGCATTACCTAATGCACAGATTGGCATGATGGATGCTGAAAAAGCAGTAACTATCATGTATGCGGATGAAATTAAAGCAGCAGATAATAAAAATGCTGTTATCACAGAAAAAACAGCGGAATATGCTTCTTTACAGGGAAGTGCAGAAGCTGCTGCAAAACGTGGATATGTTGATAATATTATTAATCCGGAAGAAACCAGAAAACATCTGGTATATGCATTTGATATGTTATTTACTAAAAATGAAAATGGTCCAGCTAAAAAGCATGGTACTGTTTAGAATGAGGTGACAGAATATGAAGAAATTTTGGTTAAACCTTTGTGTTTTTGCCATGATTCTTATTATGTCTGCCGGATGTACTGCAACTGCCTTTGCTTATAGCGAAGATGAAGTGATTTATGTTACAGAACAATATCTTTCTTCCTGGGTGTCTACAGATTTTCAACAGTATTTAGATGCAGGAATTACAGATGAAACTGCTGTAGAGCAGTTTACCGGCTGGCAGAATTTAAAGAATAACATGGGTGACATAGAAGCTGTTTCAGAGTTTAATATAACAGAAACAGATGAGTATGTTGCAGTTACTGAAACATTGGTTTGCACTAATGATACAATTTTATTTACGATAACCTTTGACAGAGAAATATTAGAAACAGTAGATGTTTATTCAGCAGTTATGGAAATTAGTGCTGTATCTGCAAATGCATCTGATGAAGGTGAAGCAAGTCTTGCAAAAGCAGCATTGAATACAGTTATGTCTATGGTAATTGTATTTGCTGTATTAATCTTTATTGCTGTTATTATTTATTTATTAAGATTTATTCCGGCTATATTGGATAAGATAACAGGTAAAAAGAACAAAGCATCAAAAGAAGAAGCTGTGACTGTGGCTGAACAGACTACTGTTATAACAGGCGTTTCAAATGATGAAGAAATTGCAGCGGTTATTACGGCAGCAATTATGGCATATGAAGCAGAGACAGGTTCAGCACCTGGAACCTTTGTGGTTCGTTCTATCAGAAGAAGACAGAAATAAGCAGATAAATAAAGTGATATGTAAGTATATAGCAGATATGTAGAATATAGAATCAGGAGGATATAACAATGAAAAGTTATACAATTACAGTAAATGGAAATGTTTATGATGTTACAGTAGAAGAGAATGCAGGTGGGGCAGTAGCAGCACCTAAAGCACCTGTTAAAGCAGCACCTGTAGCAGCACCTAAAGCTCCTGCATCAGTTGCATCTGGCAGTCAGGGCGGAGTAAAGGTTAACTCACCAATGCCAGGTAAGATTCTTGGAGTAAAAGCTAATGTAGGACAGGCTGTTAAGAAAGGTGAAGTTATTTTGATTTTAGAAGCTATGAAAATGGAAAACGAAGTAGTAGCACCAGAAGATGGAACAGTAGCTTCTATTAATGTAGCGGTAGGAGACAGCGTTGAAGCTGGAGATGTATTAGCTACATTAAACTAATTTCAAATAGAAAAATTTGAAATAGTTTTAGAATAAATAGAGAGGATGAACGTAAATGGATTACGTACTTAATACATTAGGGAATCTTTTGCATCAGACTGCATTCTTCTCCCTTACATGGGGCAATTATCTTATGATTGTAGTTGCATTGATATTCCTGTATTTAGCAATTGTAAAAGGTTACGAGCCACTTCTTTTAGTACCAATCTCCTTTGGTATGCTGCTCGTAAATATGTACCCTCCAATTATGGAGGAAGGAGGATTACTTCATTATTTCTTCCTGTTAGATGAATGGAGTATTTTACCTTCTCTGATTTTCTTGGGTGTTGGAGCTATGACGGACTTTGGGCCACTGATTGCCAACCCGGTCAGCTTCCTTATGGGTGCAGCGGCACAGTTTGGTATTTTTACTGCTTATCTGTTAGCTATTGTAATGGGCTTTAATGATAAAGCAGCGGCAGCGATTTCCATTATCGGTGGTGCTGATGGACCAACATCTATTTTCCTTTGTGGTAAATTAGGACAGACAGAATATATGGGACCAATTGCAGTAGCAGCTTATTCCTATATGTCTTTAGTTCCAATTATTCAGCCGCCAATTATGAGAGCTCTGACAACGGAAAAGGAACGTAAGATTAAGATGGATCAGTTAAGACCAGTTTCAAAATTAGAAAAAGTCTTATTCCCAATTGTTGTAACAATTGTTGTAACTATGATTCTTCCATCTACAGCACCATTAGTTGGTATGCTGATGCTTGGTAATTTATTCAGAGAATCCGGCGTTGTAAAACAGTTAACAGAAACAGCATCTAATGCACTTATGTACATAGTAGTAATTTTACTTGGTACATCTGTAGGTGCAACAACAAGTGCAGAAGCATTCTTAAAGCTTGATACTTTAAAAATTGTTGCTCTTGGTTTAGTTGCCTTTGCAGTTGGTACAGCATCTGGAGTTCTCTTTGGTAAGCTGTTATGTAAGTTGACAGGTGGCAAGATTAACCCATTAATTGGTTCTGCAGGTGTGTCTGCTGTACCAATGGCAGCCCGCGTATCACAGAAGGTTGGTGCAGAAGCGGATCCAACAAACTTCCTTTTAATGCATGCTATGGGACCTAACGTTGCCGGTGTTATTGGTACAGCTGTTGCGGCTGGTGTATTTATGGCAATCTTTGGTATTACAGGCTAACTACATATAATAATCAGGAGGAATTTAGAATGGGAGAAATGGTAAAGAAACCAATTAAAATTACAGAAACAATTCTGCGTGATGCTCACCAGTCCTTAATTGCGACTCGTATGACAACAGAGCAGATGCTTCCAATTATTGAAAAAATGGATAAAGTAGGCTATCATTCTGTAGAATGTT
>CAYTGQ010000112.1:0-7070 GCA_964437345.1 uncultured Lachnoclostridium sp.
AGGTTTTGCAGGAATGAGATACTCTATCTCTAATACAGCTGAATACGGCGATTATATTACTGGACCAAAGATTATCACAGACGATACAAAGAAAGCTATGAAGCAGGTATTAACAGATATCCAGGATGGAACATTTGCTAAGAACTGGTTATTAGAAAACTCTGTAAATTGTCCAAACTTCCATGCTATGAGAAGAAGAGCAGCAGACCATCCATCAGAAGTTGTTGGTGCTGAACTTCGTAAATTATACAGCTGGAACAACGAAAATAAATTATTAGATAACTAAGAGAACAATATAATATAAGATGAAAGGCTTGGTATTACTGCCAAGCCTTTTAAAGTGTAAAAAAACAGGTCCCATTTCATTGGAACCTGTTTATATTTAACCCTGTAATTATTCTTTAATAATGTACTGCTTGTAACCTTTTGTTACGAATACAGCTAATGCAACGATGTTGATACCACTTACAACGAACAGTAATAAGTCTACGGCATCAAATACAATGTTGAAACCAAATACAGCTAATGTACCAGCGATGATTTCAATTGCAATGTAGATAGCGATATTTTTGTTTTCGCTGTTGTTAAATAACTGTGATAAGAAGTAGTAAGAACCAAGTAATGTGGTCAAAGCTGAGAACAATGCAAAGATTGTTAAAGCAATTAGACCTAAGTTACCGGTAACTGCTACTGCTGTCTTGTAATATCCGCCTAAACGGGCTAAAGCATCACCCGGTAAGGAGAAGAAGCCGTGTTCTACACCATAAGATGTGATGTAAGATGTTACGACCATGGATACAACAAGTGTTGTAATACATGGAATTAAAGCAATTAAAGCAGCATCACGAGGTTTTGTATCTTCCTCCTGGGCAGCCATGGCTAAGGAACCTAAACCTGTTTCAGCTGTCTGACATACACGCTGCATAGCAAGGATGAAACCTGTAGGCATACCAATCATGGCAGCAACCGGATTCTTCATACCTTCCATCATCTTACCGAAGAATACTGGTATATAATCGGTTGTCTTCAAAATGAATGTAATGAAGAAGATGAAGTATAAAATGACAGCAGAGAAGATTAAGTATGTCATTGAGTTAATGAAAACGTGGTGTTTCTTTGTAAGTACGATACAGGAAACGAAAATGATAATTGGTACTACGATGAAAAGGTAACGCTGCATCTGAGATAATTCAATACCAACAAAGGTCTCTGTAACGATTGTTACTACTGTATCGATACCACTGTACTGGAAGCCTCCGAAACCAAAGATATATAAAGCAGTAAATGCAAACATGTAGATAACACCTAATACTGGATGAAGTAAATCCTTGATATACTGGTGAGGTTTTTTGTTCATAATCTTAGAACATAATACTTCGCTGTAAGATACTGGCACCATAATGCAGGCACCGATTACAGCCCAAAGACACATACATTCTAAAAAGTTCTGACCGCTGCCAACAAGCTTACTTAAAGAACCAAGTACACCTACAACAGCACCTGTACCAATCATGGAGCCTAAGCTGATAGAAGCTGGTCCGATGATTTGTTTAGCATTTAACTTAGATGGTTCAGTTGCTACTTTTTTTACATGGAAAATAGCTCTGATAGCTGTGTAAGCCCCCACAATAAGCATAAATGGAAGGAAAAATGGCCATACACTGTTGGAAATTGTGCCGATAATATTTTCGACAACTCCTAAAAAGTTATTCATGAGTTAATCCTCCTATATGAAATTGTATAAAAAATCATGTTGTAATAGAAAAACAACATTAGCTACCCTTTAGTATAGCATTTTGAAAAAATCAAGCAAATGAATAAAAGTGACAAAAAGTGAAAGCTTATTAATTCAACTTTTTTTTCTGTTCACTTTCTGAACTCAATGTTATACTTTATATAATATTAAAAGTAAAGGAGAAGAAGTGACATGAAGAAAATATATTATAATGCAGATGTTCTGACAATGGATGAAAGTTTACCAAGTGGGGAAGCAGTAGTAGTTGAAGATGGTAAAATTACATTCGTTGGAAGCAATGATGAAGCTATGAGCCACAAGGATGGTGCGGAATTAATTGATTTAGAAGGTAAAGCATTACTTCCGGGTTTTATTGATCCTCATTCACATTTCTCAGGCTTAGCATTTGCAACATTACAGGTTTCCTTAGAAGGCTGCAAATCTTTCGAAGAAATCAAGACAAGAATTGTTAATTACATCAGGGAACGTCAGATTCCAGAAGGATCATGGATTACAGCAGCTAATTATGATAATAATATTTTAGCTGAAAAAGCTCATCCAACAGCAGCATTTATTGATGAATTTGCTCCTAATCATCCTGTAGTATTACAGCACAAATCCGGTCACATGGGCGTATTTAATAAGCTTGCTTTAGAAAATCTTGGGGTTACAGTTGATACACCTTGTAGAGAAGGTGGTCTCATTGCGAAAGATGAAAATGGTTTAACAGGTTACATGGAAGAAACAGATTACATTGAATATGTAAAAGCAAAACCAATGCCTTCACCACAGGAAATCTTTGGAGGATTTATCTTTGCCCAGAAAGAATATGCAAAATACGGTATCACAACCGTTCAGGAAGGTTTGTTAGTAAAAGAATTAGCTGGTTTATATCAGGGCCTTCAGATGCAGAACATGCTTAAATTAGACGTTGTTGGCTATGTTGACTGCAATAATAAAGAAGCATTACTTGAACAGTTCAATGGCTGTATTAAAGAATACAAGAACCATTTCAAAATTGGCGGTATCAAGTTATTGTTAGATGGTTCTCCACAGGGAAGAACAGCCTGGATGAAGACACCTTATGTTGGCGAAGAAGAATACTGCGGTTATCCTGCAATGAAAGATGATGTTATGTTAGAACATTTCAAATATGCTATGGATAACAAATTACAGGTATTAGCTCACTGTAATGGCGACGCTGCCTGTGAACAGTACATTCATGCCGTAGAAAAAACTCATGAAACACACCCAGTTATCGATGATATGCGTACAGTTATGGTACATGCCCAGTTATTACAGAAAGGTCATGTGCCGGCAGTGAAAGCAGCTCATATTATCCCATCCTTCTTCGTGGCACATGTATATCACTGGGGTGATATTCATATCCAGAACTTTGGATTAGACAGAGCAGCACAGATTAGTCCGGTTAAGACAGCTATTAACCATGACATTCCTTACACATTCCATCAGGATTCTCCAATCATCATGCCAGATATGATTGAAACACTTTGGATTGCTACAAACCGCAAGACAAAAGAAGGTGTATTACTTGGAGAAGATGAATGTATTTCTACATATGAAGCATTAAAAGCTATCACAGTAAATGCAGCATATCAGTACTTTGAAGAAGATACAAAGGGAAGCATTACAGTTGGTAAATTAGCTGACTTAGTCGTATTAGATAAGAATCCAATGAAGGTAGAAGTAGAAAATCTTCGTGATGTTCACGTATTAGAGACAATCAAAGAAGGCGAAACTTTATTTAAATGTTAATTTAAATCATTAGAATATTGGAGTAGAAGTGTTCAAAAGAGAAAAGAGGATTGCTGTATCTTGTGCAGCAATCTTCTTTTTTGTATAATAGAGATAGTTGTTTTGATAGGAGAAGAGGGAAAGCTATGACTACATTAAATCAGACACCATCAGCAAATCGTTTACATATAGGATTTTTTGGAAAAAGAAACAGTGGCAAATCCTCATTAATCAACGCTTTCACAGGACAGGAGGTATCCATTGTATCCGATGTGGCAGGAACTACAACCGATGTAGTAAGCAAGCCTATGGAAATTCATGGACTTGGTGCTTGTGTGTTGTTAGATACGGCAGGCTTTGATGATGAGGGAGAACTTGGGGAAATTCGCGTGGAGAAGACAGAAAAAGCTTCTGAGAAAATAGAAATCGCCATAATTGTATTTTCTGGTGAAGAAATGGAACAGGAGATACAGTGGTTTAAACGCTTTAAGGCACAGAAGACACCAGTTCTGGCAGTGATAAATAAGATAGATAAACTGACAGAGACAGAGCAGACAGCTATCGCAGAGAAGCTTCAAAAAGAATTGAAAACAGAGCCAGTATTTGTCAGTGCCTTAGAAAAGAAAGGGATTGATGAATTAAAGGAAGCTATTGTCCGTCTGATACCAGAAGAATTTGGTGAGCAGACCATAACCGGGGATTTGGTAAAAGAGGAAGATGTGGTGCTTTTAGTTATGCCACAGGATATTCAGGCACCAAAGGGAAGACTAATCTTGCCACAGGTACAGACAATCCGCGAACTTTTAGATAAAAAGTGCACTGTAATTAGTACTACAACAGATAAGTTGGATAATGCCCTGGAAGCCTTGAAGAACCCACCAAAGCTGATTATTACAGATTCACAGGTCTTCAAAATTGTTTATGAGAAAAAGCCGGAAGAAAGCATGCTGACATCATTTTCGGTATTATTTGCTGGATATAAAGGAGATTTGTCCTATTATGTAGAAGGTGCCAATGCAATCAGCAAGCTGACCAAAAATTCAAAGGTTCTTATTGCAGAATGCTGCACCCATGCACCATTGGAAGAGGATATTGGAAGAGTGAAGATTCCAATGATGCTTAGAAAACGCGTGGGTGAAGGACTTATAGTAGATATGGTAAGTGGCACCGATTTTCCAAAGGATTTAACTCAGTATGATTTAATTATCCAGTGTGGTGCGTGTATGTTTAATCGAAAATATGTCATGTCCCGAATTGACAGAGCAAAGGAACAGCGTGTGCCAATGTGTAATTATGGAGTGACGATTGCATATCTGACAGGGATTTTGGATAAAATTAGTTATTAATTATTTTGCTTAAAAAGAATAATATGTAAATGGCGTGCAGCACAGTGTAGTGTTACACGCCATTTTGTTATAGTTTAGAAATTAGCTATGCTTCTAAAGCGTAATGTCGAACTTTCCAGCTATCACCCTGTCTTATCAGTTCAACAATTAAATATTCTCTGTAGTCTAAA
This sequence comes from uncultured Lachnoclostridium sp., assembly GCA_964437345.1. Lineage (GTDB taxonomy): Bacteria > Bacillota > Clostridia > Lachnospirales > Lachnospiraceae > CAYTGQ01. The sequence goes on from CAYTGQ010000112.1 coordinate 5,007, forward strand.
TCAATATCCTTATAAGGCATGGCTTTTAATGCAATAGTGAAGGAGAATGAATAACCATCTTCAATTTCGTGAATAGGAATAAGGACTTCAACACCATCTATTAAGAGATTATCATATTCCGTTTCAATTCTAGAAGAAACACCAAGAAAGCTCCATGGAGCTTCCGTAACTTCACCAGCACTTAGACAGGCAACTGCATCAATGGTAAGCTCGGATACGTTGTTAAAGATATTACCGTAGGAATAAGTTTTTATATCATCATTATATGTGTCTGCCAGATAAGGTTTTACAGCATCAGCATCTCCTGTGAAATAAGTAATTGTAAATTCATTTAAGGTGATAATGGCATCTGAGATGGCAGGATGTTGTTTTATTGCAAGTTCCGAAATATCTGGAGTAGTAGATTCGTTTGCGGCTTCAGTTTCTGTCACCTCAATTGTAGTTTCTGAATCAGCACCACCAATGATTTCGGTATTGCTAGCTGTGTCTGAACATCCCATAAGTGTTCCAAGAACAATTACTAAAAGAAGTGTGGCAGTCAGTAAGATTCGGCCGTTTCGTTTTGTTGTTTTTGATAAAATATTTTGAAAACGTTTTTTCATAATTTCAGTCCCTCCTTGAAATTGAGTAGAAAAATAGATTTCGCTTTTATTTTGTTTGGCTAAAGATGAAAAAAGTGTTTCGGCATAAGCCATTTTTAAAGTAAAGTTTTCAGCACCTACAACACCTTCATCGCAGGATAATTCCATATCAATGATTGCTTCCCGATACATAAGTGCAATAATTGGGTTAAACCAGTGAATTGTTTTGGCAAAAAGTAATAATAATTTTCCGTATATATCATGGCGTTTATAATGAATTAGTTCATGTCTTAATATAAACTGAATTTCTTCAACAGAATAGTCATCATGAGGAAGAACCAGAACTGGTTTTATAAAGCCAATGACCATAGGACTGGAGGTTTGGGGATATACAAGTATTTTGAGTTTATTTGTAATTCCCATATCCTTTAAAAGTGTTGAAAAGATATTATTGTATGCTTCATTAGTCAGCGGCATTGCATTTTGCATCAATTTTTTCTTATAAGAAGTATAGCTTATTAGATAGACAAAAAGTAAAACAATAATACTAATTATCCACAAGTGAGAGATTATAGTTAGTGGAGACGGAAGAACAGATGCAACTGACGCTGTTTCCATTGTGCCTGCTATGTTTTGAGGGGCTAAAGCTGGTTCATCCAAGATAACCATAATTGCATTGGTAACTTGAGTTACAGCTGGGATAGTCATAGGTTTTACATTATGCTGATAGCTTAACTGTCTGTATATAGCAGCATAATCAACAGGAAGGGAAAGATAAACAGCTAAAATCAGCCATATCCTATATTTCCATTTTATGTAATAACGTTTATTTAAAACAGATGTCAGCACAACTAGCAATAGAATAACAACACTTGCAGAAGCGGACATTTTTAATACTAAAAGAAACAAATTGTTAATCATTCATTTTCCTCCAACTTATCTAAAAATTTACGTAATTCATCAATATCTACATTCTTCATCATTTTATTGGTATAAAGAGTAGTAATCAGGTTTTGTACTGAATTATCATATAATTTTTCCAAAAAGCTCTGGCTTTCCTTGGCTTTATAATCATTTTCAGAGATGATGGCAGAGTACAGATTCTTACCGCTGCTACGATCACAAATAATAAACTCTTTATCTGCAAGGCGGTTTAAGGAAGTCATTAAGGTAGATAACTGCCATTTTCGCTTTCCCTGCAGTTTATTTAAAATGTAGTTCGAAGAAACAGGTTCAGAAGAAGTCCAGATAACCTGCATAATCTGAAGTTCTGCTTCTCCAAGGGTTTTCACGGATTTGTTCATTAAGGTCACTCCTTGTTATACAATCGTATAATGATATTATACGATTGTATAACAAAGCTGTCAACCCATTTGAAAATCGATATTAAAAATCCCCACCTTGAGTTTCCGCAATTTTTTGCACATTACATAATGGGGCGTTATCTTATAGTATATGAGTATGATTTTTCATTGAACTTTTA
>CAYTGQ010000113.1:0-6966 GCA_964437345.1 uncultured Lachnoclostridium sp.
AGTTTCCTACTTCTTCGTCTTTGCTGTTACTGTATCACCATAAGCTCCTGTATATCTGGTTCCGTCTGTTTCCTGTACATAAGCTTTTATCTTATACTTGTAAGTTGTATTGCTCTTTAAATTTTTATTTACCCATGTAGTAGTTTCACCTGAACCGATAGTCTTAATCTTCACATATTTCTTGGTTTTACTGTCATAGCGGTAAATACGATATCCGTCAGCACCTTCTACCGGCTGCCAACTGAGTCTTATCTTATCCTTTCTTGCCACAGTAAGACTAAAGCCTTCTACTGCTGCCGGTGCTGCCTTCACTGTAATCGGGTCTGTTGCGCTTCCCCAATAAACATACCCTGCATCATCCTTGATATATGTTTTAATAATATAGTCATATTCTTTTCCGGCTTTAACATTAGTATCTACCCATGTAGTAATTGCACTGTCCAGCGTTGCAACTTCTTCAAATGCCTTTTCCTCTACATTATAGCGGTAAATACAGTAACCTGTAATCTCATCTACCCATTCCCAGTTCAAACGAATTCTGGTTGCTGTCCGGCTTCCTGCACTAAAACCACTTACACGCTGTGGCATTGTAGTCGCTGCAAAAACTTCGGAATAGCTTCCGTATGTTGTTCCACTGTCATTAACCCTGTAACCACAGACTACATATTCATAAGTCATTCCCGGAGTCAGACTTGTATCTGTATAAGTGCAGATTGTGGAATTTTCTACTCTGTGAATTAAATCATAAACGCCTGTTCCGGAATTATAACGATATACTTCATATCCTGTTACATCTGTAAGTGGACTCCACACTAAATGAATATGGGTATCGCTTCTGTCTGTAGATGTTAACCCAGTAACCTGTTCTACTGGGGTTTCCACAACGACTGGCAGCTCTGGTTCCAAAACACCACCGCTTCCTTCTCCCGGTCTCTGATACCAGAAGTTACAGTCTACATTCCCACTGATTCCACTGATTTTACCTTTGCTGGAATACTGCCAGAAGTCATAGGTTCCTGTATAAGCTGTCATGGATGTATAATTAGCCAGCCAGATTTTATAAACAGAATCAATGGCTGAAGTATTCAGATTATTATTCAGCATAACAGTATTTGCATAAAGCATTGGCTCATATCCGGCACTGGCAATTGTATCGCAGAACGCCAGACATACATCTGTCGCATCTTCTTTAGAAAGCTTGGCATCATAAAGACGTCCACCTGCTTTTCCATTCACACTTGCGTACTCAAAGTCAAGAACTACTGGTAATGTTACCGGATATCCTGCAATCTTATCCAATGTATACTGTGCTTCTTCGATGGCCTCTTCCACTGTGGTTGCCTGTGAAAAGAAATACACGCCAACCTCAATTCCTGCCATAATAGCGCCTTCCATATTTTTTTCAAAATATGGATCAGCACCCATTCCACCAGAAGCACCATAACCACGATAACCTGCACGAATAATCGCATATTCTACTCCGGCGGCTGCCGCAGCCTGCCAGTCAATATCATACTGATATCTGGAAACATCAATTCCATGAGCAATACTTCTGCCGGCAAACACATCACTATGAAAATAAATGGTATCTGCCACAAACGGACTTGTCCCTGTAATACTCATTTTTCGGATTGCATACTGTGAAACGCCCATAGCTGAAGCAGGAAGTATACTATCCCCAAGACGTTCTCTCTCCGGATCGTCATCTGTTACTTCTGCTGCCTGCGCTACTCCCACTGTTTCTTCCAAAAATGTATATGTATTCTCTGTCTGCCCTGCCAGTACACTGCCACAAACAGGATCTATCATCAGCGCTACTGCTAAAATTACTGCTGTTATACCTTTTATCTTTCGCATAATTTCTTCAACCCCTTTTCTTATGATTTCCACATTATACCTAAAAAGTGGCAGAATTTAGTCAAAATAACAAAACTCTGCATTGGAAATTTATTTCTCCAATACAGAGCTTCCTATTTTATTTCTTCGTTTTACCTGTTACTACCTCACTGTATACACTGCTATACCTTGTTCCTGCCTCATCCTCCATGTAAGCAGTAATTTTATATTTATAGGTTGTATTACTCTTTAAGTTGCTGTTAACCCATGTTGTAATATCTCCAGAACCCAATGTCCGGATTCTTTCATAGGATTTTGTTTTACTGTTATAACGATAAATGCGATAACCTGCAGCACCTTCCACCGGCTTCCAGCTAAGTCTTAATTTATCTTTTCTGGAAATGGTAACTGCAAAGCCTTCCACCGCTTCTGTTCTTGTCTTTGCAACCACGGCTTCACTTTTTACACTCCACCATGTATTCACATCATCTTTTATGTATGACTTGATAACATAATTATATGATTTTCCCGGTTGAACAGTAGTATCAACCCATGTTGCTGTTGCTCCATTGGTTACCGTCTTTACTTTTTTATAAATTTTCTCTGTTTCATCATAGCGGTAAATACGATAACCTGTTGCACCTTCTACCAGATTCCAATTCAAACGGATTCTGGTTTCTGTTCTTCCACCAACTGAAAATCCTGTCACAATTTCAGGTACAATAAACGGTGATTCCTGATACCAGAAATTACAATCTACATTTCCGGTAATTCCATCTACTGTTCCTTTACTGGAATACTGCCAGAAATCATATTCTCCTGTATATGCAGTCATACTCGTATAATTAGCAAGCCAGATTTTATATTTACTGCTGATATCAGACGCATTTAGTTTATTTTTCAACATGCTGGAATTTGCATAAACCATCGGCTCATATCCGGCATTTTCCACTGTCTCACAAAATGCCAGACAAACATTGGTTGCTACTGCCTTAGAAAGATTGGCATCGTATAATCTTCCACCTTCTTTTCCATTTACCGATGCATATTCAAAATCCATTACTACCGGAAGAGTAATATTGTAATCTTTGATTTTATCCAGTGCATATTGTGCTTCCTCCTTGGCTTCTTCCACCGTAGTTGCCTGTGAAAAGAAATATACACCAACCTCAATTCCTGCCTCCAGGGCCCCTTTTATATTTTTTTCAAAATAGGTATCAGCACCTATTCCACCAGTTTTTCCATAACCACGAAAACCCACGCGGATAATAGCATACTCTACTCCTGCTTCTTTTACTGCTTTCCAGTCGATATCCTTCTGATATTTGGAGACGTCAATCCCGTGAGCAATCCTCCTGCCTGCAAATACATCACTGTGAAAATATGGAGTATTTCCCATGAATGGACTAAAGGCACTAATGGCTCTGCCCTGTGCTGCCATCATAGCTTCTTCCAATATTTCTTCAAAATCAGGTAAAATAATTTCTCCACTTAAACGCTCTTGCCCAGGGTCTTCCTCCAAAATCATTATATTATCATCTGTTACAATTTCCTGTCCGTCAGATTCCTTTTCTGTTTTTGAAATCTCCGCTATCACTTCATTACTTACCTCTGATGCACTGGCTTTTATAACAGGTCCATATCCATTCTTTTCTGTTAAAGACAGACCGACTGCAGACTGTACTGTTACTGTCAAAGCAGTCGCTGCAATAACAGCGGCTATTCTTTTACGATTTAACACTTGTCCTCATCTCCTATATTACTTTTTCTGTCTCTCCCAAGCCCAATTTATCATGATTCAGCAAGTCTATTCCGCTGAAATCTCTACACTTTTCATATGTCATTCTATTAAAAAAACATGACAGAACTTTGCTTGAAACAAGTCAGAAACATGTGTAAAAAGTGACAAAAACAAGTCAAAAAAAGAATATCCTGTCCACCTTCCCTCAAATAGTGAACAGGATATTTTTATATAAAACTCCCATTTTATAACATATTAGCATTAAATTCCTGGTAATAATAACTTAATACTTGTCTTAAAAAGTCCAAGTCCTACAGGTATTAAAATAATAGTACAGCAACATACAATTCCGATTGCCAATACAATTGCTGCTAATGGAATTTCAATAAATAACCAGATACAAGCTGATAATAAAGCTCCGGTTAATTTAAAACCAATTCCAAGCATACAAGTTAAAATCATTAAACCAATAATAAAACTTAACATATCAACCCCATCCTTTCTCTTCTAACTCATTTATATTATGATTAATTTGTTTTTTATGAAATGTTGAGGCATTTTCTAACCCCAGTTTCTGGCTAAACACTTTCTGTCCATCCATTTTATCCAGTAATCTGCACAATCTAATTCGCTCTGCTAAACACATATCGCTGCCTCCTGTCTGAAAGGTTCTATAAGAAAAACAATTTTCTTGTGTATTCCGTTTATTTATGGTTTAATTATATAAAATGCGTTCTGATAAAAAAATAGTTATGAATGCGATATAAAACTGTTTAATTCGCTCCCTAGTGCAAATTAAATTTATATGCTTTCATTCACATTCATAACCGTGAAAGAATTATTGCGGAGATAGGAGAATATATATGGGAAGAAAATCTACAAAAGAGAATAAGAACATTTACCAGATCAGCCGTGAATCAATGGAGTTGACCCGTGACGGAGCTTCTGAGCTCCTTGAATTTATCTCAGCTGACCGAATTGAAAAAATCGAAAGCGAAAAATCCATTCCACATCCGGATGAAATTCTGGCTATGGCAGACTGCTATAAGAATCCATCTTTGTGTAACTATTATTGCTCACATGAATGTCCTATTGGGCAAGAATATGTACCAGAGGTTAAGATTAAAGAGCTTTCACAGATTACATTAGAATTACTGGCATCCCTTAATTCACTTGAGAAAGAAAAGACTCGCCTGATTGAAATTACTGTAGATGGCGTAATATCAGATGATGAAATGAAAGATTTTGAAAAAATTCAGGAACAGCTTTCCGAAATTTCTTTAGTTATTGACACTTTACAGCTTTGGGTGCAAAAAGCCATTGCTGATGGGAAGATTTCAGAAAAATAACTCTGATAAAAGAAAAAACGCATCTCAAACGGATGCGTTTTTATTGTTTAAAATCCACCATCATTATATGCTCTGGCAATTACATAAGATGGTTCATAGTATGCACTGCAATTATAGTTATCCAATGTTTCACAAATCTCATTGTTATAAACTCTAATCAAGCCATCCACATAATTCTCCTTAGGCAGTAAAGTATCAATAATTAATCTTGTATATACCTTTCCCATTTGTGTTTCTGTTGGAATATGCTGCACTAAATCAAAGTCAACTTGCATAACGTCAAACTCACCATTTTGCAGTTTATACTCTTCTATCCATTCATCTTCAATTTTTAATGGATTTTCACAATGCAAGACATTTGCAAGACTAATTAATCGCTCCCATTCACTCTTTGAAATATGATTTACTACATAACTATTTCGTTGATGTAACTTTCTAGCTACTCGTTCAATCATATAACACAAAAAGTACAAATCATTTTCTGTAATTTTTTCATTGAAAAATATATTTGTCATAGTGAGTAGCTCCCTTCAAAATTTAATGATGCCAATGCCTTTTCTGTGCAAAATACAATTTGGTGCGTTGGATATTTAAACTTCACCAATACCCAAAAGGCTTCTCGCGAGATATTTCCCCTAACAAAATCTTCAATATAATCCCAGATAGTGTCATCTGCCATTGGTCCCTCTACCATATCATAATCATATTTTTTGCCACTCCGACAATCTATAACAAAATCAAGCCATGCTTCCGTCATCTCTGTAAATCTTAGAATATTGAGATTTTCATTCTCCTCATATTCATAAATATTCACAACATGGTTTGTTCTTTTAGTCAATGCCCATCTTTCTGCTTGCTTTTCAATATTTGTACAATAAAATCCGTATCCATAATCTTTGTAATATCCATTTGTCAAAATCTTTGGTTCTTGTACAACTACATTACTCCCATGATATAACTTCATTTTCTCCTCCTACAATATTAACCGAAATACTCCTGCATCAAACCAACAACTAATAACTATTTTTCATCCAAGTGCCAGCTGTGTATCAGACACCGTCACTGCGCATGCCCCATCATCCAGACACTTCTGAATCTCTTCCTTTGTCTTAATCAGACCGCCGCTCATCATTGGCACTGAAATTCTTGTTTTCAGCATTGGAAGAATTCCGCTTGCTATCCCCGGAAGCACTTCCACATAATCTGGCGCAACTGCATTACAAAGTGCAATTGCTTTTTCCAAAGAACGGCTGTCAATCAGGAAAATCCTTAATATTCCAATCTTTTTATTACGCTTGGCAGCCTCGATTACCTTTCCTTTTGTAGAAATGATTCCATCTACCTTTATTTTCTGACAGAAATATTCGCAACCGTATTCATCACTGGCTATTCCATGAATCAAATCCAGATGGACTAACACCTTTTTCTCTGCTTTATGTGCCATTGTCACTAACTGTTCTGCTAATGAAATATGTAAGTCCAAAAGAACACAATATTCTTTATCTGACTTTAAAAACTTTTCAAAATCTTTTGTATTTGAAATGGCTGGAATGATATTCTGTGAAAAATTATTCATCGATTTTATCCATACTCCTGCTTGCAATAATATTAACGCCTAAACCGCATACGTCTTCTACTATTATATCATTTATTTTAACTGGAGCAACTACTTTTACCTGACTGATTGCTTCCATTACTTCTGTCATCTTTTCCTTGGGAATATTATCGGAAGTGATAACAGGAAGTCTCTTATAGAGTCCACCTTCTAATTTTACTGTACTGGTCAGCATACGAACCGGGCTTGTAAGCTCTGTTCTTGCGTACTTGTCACCGCGCTTACAGGTATTTCCTGTTACATTTACAATTTCTCCTGTGTCTCCTAATGTCACTTCCAAATGGCAGCTCATAGGACAGACAATACAGGTTAATTCTTTCTTTTCCATCTTTGTTCTCCTTTATCCAAATACACGCCGCTGACCAATTTTCTTCCTGTCTATTCGTCAACAGCTGCTATACTCTCAAGCTATATTCTTTTCTATA
>CAYTGQ010000114.1:0-6917 GCA_964437345.1 uncultured Lachnoclostridium sp.
TGTATGGAATATGTTTGACTTTGGTGCAGATGCCCGTAATGAAGGCGGCGAAAATGGTCAGAACCATAAAGGTCTTGTAACCTTTGACCGTAAGTATAAGAAAGATTCTTTCTATGCTTATAAAGCATGGTTAAGTGATGAGCCATTTGTACATCTTGCAGGAAAACGTTATGTGGACAGAGTAGAAGATGTAACCAAGATAACTGTTTACTCTAACCAGCCAGAGGTAGAGCTTTTTGCTAATGGAAAGAGCCTTGGAAAACAGACAAGCGATGTGCATTTCTTCTATTTTGATGTTCCAAACTGTGGTGAAACTCAGTTAGTTGCAGTTGCAGGAGAATGCAAAGATGAAAGTGTAATCCGCAAAGTAGAGGAACCAAATCCAGCTTATCGTTTAGTAGAAAAAGGTGCGGTTCTTAACTGGTGGGATATTACTGAACCAGAAGGAAAATGTTCCCTTAATAGTAAATTAAGAGATGTTATCAAATCTGGTGGAATGGCAGTAACAGCAGATTTAATGTCTCCGTTCTTTGGCGGTGCAGCACGAACTATGGGTGTAGAAAATGCGGACGAACAGATGATGGCCGGCTTGAATATGATGAACAACATGACAGTTCTTCGTGTTATTAGCTTAATTACAGGTATGATGCGCATGGAAGTTACAAAAGAACAGCTTTTGGAAATCAATGCGAAGTTAAATGAAATTACAATTAAATAATTTCTAACTAAGAATGAATGGAACCCTCTTTTATCAGATTTAATTTTATATGGTAAAAGAGGGTTTTTAAATTTATCAAAACTATTGACAAAAGAGAGGAAATACAATATATTATATATAAATTGCACACAATTCAATTTTATAAAATAAAAAGAAATGAGGTCATATAGGGTATGAGTATTTCAGTACGTTATTACACTCGCTCTGGTAATACAGAGAAGTTAGCAAAGGCTGTTGCAGAAGCAGTTGGTGTTCAGGCAGAAAGCATTAATGTTCCACTTACAGAGAAAGCAGATATTTTGTTTCTTGGGTCTTCTTATTATGCCTTTGATGTGGATGAAGCAGTTAAAAACTTTATTCAGACAAATAAAGAAAACATCGGCAAAATTGTTTGTTTTGGAACATCTGCAATGTTAGGTTCTACTCACAAACAGGTAAAAAAAGTGGCTGATGAAGCAGGTGTACTTATTGCAGATGAGGAATTTCATTGTTACGGTTCCTTTGGACCAATGCATAAGGGACGCCCTAATGAGAAGGATCTAAAAGCGGCAGCTGAATTTGCTAAAAAGCTTGCGATTTAAGTTAATTGCAGTATGTAAGGATAATAAGTGGAGGTAAGAAATTTTAATGAAATTTGATTTTTCAGTGAAAGAAGCTGTTACAAAGCGATATAGCGTAAGAACGTTTGACAAGAGATCCTTGGAGAAAGAAATAAGAGAAAGACTCTTGTCTTATGCAGATGAACTTCATAATCCATTGGGACCTAAGATAAGGGTCCAGTTTATTGAGAGAGAAATTGCTTCTAATGGTGAAAAATTAGGCACATATGGAGTTATAAAAGGTGCAGGATTATATTTAGGAGTTACAGTTCCAAAGGAAGAATATGCTCTTGAAGCATTAGGATATGATTTTGAGCAACTGGTACTTTATGCTGCAAGTCTTGGTTTGGGAACCTGCTGGCTTGGTGGTACATTTAACCGCGGTGCATTTGCTTCTGTAATGGAAATCAAAGATAATGAGATATTCCCTATTCTTTCACCTATTGGTTATCCGGCAGAAAAAAAGCGTATTTCAGAGCAAGTATTTCGACAGACATTAAAGGCAGATAAGAGACTGCCTTGGGAAGAGATTTTCTTTAAAAATGATTTTAAAAATCCTCTTTCTATGGAAGATGGAGGAGATTATCAATTTCCTCTGGATATGGTGAGGCTTGCACCATCTGCAGTTAACAAACAGCCATGGCGTGTTGTAGTTACTGATAATGCTGTTCACTTTTTTGAGAAACATTCTTTAGGTGGTGAAAATGGAAGTGTTGATATGCAAAGAATTGATGTGGGAATAGCTATCTGCCACTTCCATTTAGCAGCAATAGAAAGAAACATATCGGGGCATTTTGAGAGAAAACAGCCAAGTTTTGAAATCCCATCTGATGTAAGCTATGTGGCATCTTGGGTTATGGAATAGTAAAAAAACTCCATCATTTTAAATTGAAATGATGGAGTTTTCTTTATTTCTTGATTAATCTTACAACATAGATTACAGCACAGGAGCCAATCACACCAGAAATGATATTTCCAATAAAGCCGTGTGCAGACAATCCTAAAATACCTAAAAGAATGCCACCTACAGTACCGCCAATGAGGCCAAGAATAATGTTAAAAAGAAGACCATTTTTAGCATTCATAATATTTCCGGCGATACATCCACAAATACCGCCAACAATAAGTGATAAAATAAGCCCCATAATATATTTCCTCCTTTGTTACATATAAAATCTTATAAATTATTATGATTTTATTATAACAATATATAACAAAATATTTAAGCTGTAAATAATATTTATTTCAAATACGCCAAATGCTAATAAGGTTGTTATGAGTAATTTTGTATTGAATAAATGATCTTTAAAATCAGCATACTTAAAATAAAGAATCATGAGAGTAGAAAACATTCAATATTAGAAGGTGGGAAAGATAAATATGCAAAATTTCTTTTATGGCTGGTATTTGAAATGCCAGTCGGAGGCAAAAACCTTAGCAGTCATTCCAGCAGTTCATCAGGCAGGACGAAAACGTATCTGTTCTATTCAGATTATCACAGAAGATAACAGCTGGATTATTCAATGTCCGGGAGAGGTATTTCGAAGAATTGATAAAACGATTCATATTGGAGAAAATTGTTTTGGTGAACAGGGTATTCGCCTGAATATTCAAAAACCAGAATTAACAGTAAAGGGAGAATTAATTTTCGGTTCTCTTTCACCATTGAAGTATGATATTATGGGACCATTTGCGCTAGTGCCATTTATGGAATGTAGTCATAGTGTGTGGAGTATGAAGCATTTAGTTAATGGAGTAATCAATATCAATGGGAAGGATCATGTATTTAAGGATGCCTGCGGGTATTGGGAGGGTGACAGAGGAAGGTCATTTCCAAAGGAATATCTCTGGACACAGTGCTGCTTTGAAGATGGCTCGTTGATGCTGTCAGTAGCAGACATTCCAATAATTAAATTCCATTTTACTGGTATTATAGGTGTAATATTCTGGAAGGGAAAAGAATACAGACTGGCAACCTATCTAGGAGCAAAAGTGAAACTACTTCAAGATAGAACGATTCGGATTGTACAAGGTAATATAGAATTAGAGGCAAAACTGTTAGAATCAGCGTGCCAGGCTCTGAAAGCACCAACAAAAGGTGATATGGTAAGAACTATTCGTGAAAATGTGGCTTGTCGGGCATTTTATCGATTTCAGGAAAAGGAACAGGTTCTTTTTGAATTTGAAACAGACAAGGCTTCTTTTGAATATGAGTATCATATAATAAAATGATAAAAGTAGAACGGAAAAATATCATGAAAAATCGAATTTCACTTGAACCAGAAGCAGTAAATGTTTGTAATGAAAGTGCAGTTCCGCCGCTTATTTTTCAATTACCGCCATGGGAAGGACGGCAGGTTCTTGAAAAAGTTCAGAGCACACCAATCCGTATGTATCCGGCTAATATACAGAGGGCGCTTGTAAGCACGGGAGAATGGGGGAGTATTCCTGTTTATATAGTAAGTCCTGTGGAAATAGAAAATCCATCAGATGTTATATTATATATTCATGGTGCAGGCTGGGTGTTTGGAAGCTTCCATACCCACGAAAAGCTGGTGCGGGAGCTGGTAGCACGTACAGGATGCGTTTTAGTATTTCCGGAATACAGTCGTTCCCCAGAAGTGCGTTACCCAGTGGCGATTGAACAATGTTACAGTGTACTTTGTCAGTTGCAGGAACTTTTATGCAGACAAGGTTTTCGGATGAATCTAAATACCTTGACAGTTGCGGGGGATAGTGTAGGTGGCAATATGACAATTGCAATGACACTGATGGCAAAGGATAGAAGTGGTCCCTATATTCAAAAGCAGCTTATGTATTATCCGGTTACCAATGCATGTTTTTGTACGGGTTCTTACAATCAATTTGCAAAAGATTATTATCTTTACCGGGAGGGTATGATGTGGTTTTGGAATCAGTATGCACCATCCAATTATGACAGAAATCAGATTACAGCTTCTCCTTTACGGGCAGAAACAGAATGGCTGAGAAATCTTCCGGAAGCCATGATCTTAAATGGTGAGGCAGATGTACTAAGAGATGAGGGAGAGGCTTATGCAAGAAAGCTCCGGGAAGCAGGAGTGCCGGTAACAGCGATGCGGTTTCAGGGAATGATACATGATTTTGTCATGTTGAATAGTTTGGACCAGACAAAAGCCTGCCGTGCAGCAATGAATGCATCCGTTTCATGGATTAGAGAAAGAAACTGGTGCCAGAAAGAAAATTAAGTTGTTCAGAATATGAAAATGATTGACATAAAATCTCTCTCAACCTATAATATAGTCTTAGAAAAAGCGAAAAGGTTGTCCGTTAACGGATGGCCTTTTCTTATGTGATAAAAAGCAAGGATAAATGAGCCACACTTTAGTATAGTTACAAGACAAAAGAGGAATTAAAAATGAGCAATGAAAATACAAAAATAGTGCAAAACAATATTATAGAAGGTGTTATCTGGAAACAGCTTTTGCTGTTTTTCTTTCCGATTATGCTGGGGAGCTTTTTTCAGCAGTTTTACAATACAGTAGATGCAGTTATTGTAGGACAGTTCGTAGGTAAAAATGCGTTGGCGGCCATTGGCGGCTCTTCGGCAGCAATTATTAATTTGATTTTGGGATTTTTTGGTGGTTTGGCTTCGGGAGCTTCTGTTATCATATCCCGATATTTTGGTAGTCAGGATGCAAACGGTGTAAGTAAAAGTATTCATACTATTTATGCATTCTCAGTGATAAGTAGTGTTTTTGTGGCAATTATAGGAATCAATCTTTCACCGGCTATGCTTACACTTATGAATACACCGGCAGAGCTGATGAAAGAATCTGTTCTATATATGCGTATTTATTTTGTAGGGATTATTTTTGTATTTATCTACAACATGGGTTCTTATGTATTAAGGGCTTTAGGAGATTCTAAGAAACCTTTGATTTATCTGATTATCTGTTGTTTTATCAATATTGTACTGGACCTTGTTATGGTTATAGTATTCGACCTTGGGGTGGCAGGTGTTGCCATTGCAACTATGATTGCACAGGCAGTCAGTGCAGTTCTTGTTACAAGAGCTTTGACCAAATCAATACATATTTGCCAGTTTTCAATTAAAGAAATAAAAATTTATCCTGACGTATTAAAATCAGAACTTTTGCTGGGACTTCCGGGTGGAATTCAGACCGCTATGTACAGCATATCCAATATGATGATTCAGACAGCGATTAATGGATTTGGTACAGACGCGTCTGCTGCGTGGGCAGCTTATGGAAAACTGGATGCCATATTCTGGATGATAAGCGGATCCTTTGGAATTGCCATTACAACCTTTGTTGGACAAAACTATGGTGCTGGAAAAATTGACCGAGTAAAGAAAAGTGTCAAGGTCTGCATGGGAATGGATTTAGTAGTTTCCATTGTAATGTCTGTTTTACTCATTGTATTCAGAGTACCATTGTTTAAGATATTCACAACTGATATGGCAGTTGTGGAACTTGGAGCACATATGCTTCGTCTTATGACACCATATTATGCAATATTCGTATTTATCGAAATCCTTTCCGGGGCCCTTCGTGGTATGGGTGATGCAGTCATTCCAATGCTCATGACGATGTTTGGAGTATGCTTCTTACGTATTGCATGGATTATTTTTGTATTACCGCTGTATCCGACAATTGAAACAATCGTATTGAATTACCCAATTTCATGGGTGTTGACATCAGCAATGATGATTGGATACTATTGGTATAAAACTTCCAAAATGAGAGAATAAATAAAATGGCTCTTTCTGCTACCACGAAAGAGCCATTTTTGATTTCCACGAAGGATTTGTTTTAATTTCTAGATTTCCTCTACATACCGAATTCCTTCGATTTGTTTGATTTTTTCTAAAATATCTTTATGGGCAGTGCGTTTGCCAAAATCAAGTTCAATGGTTGCACATGCATCGGCAGCATACCATTTGCTTTCTGTTTTTCTTTGCAGAGATGTGACTTTGGCATGCTGCTCTTCTAAGTAATCGATTAATCGCAGCATAAAGTCTTCATCTATTCCTTCTACATATATTCGCATGATTCTGGAATTTGCCGTAATTTTATCATCCAGATACTGATAAAGAAAGGATGAAAGATAAATGACACATAATCCGGCAATTCCACCAAAATAAAAGCCGGAGCCAATGGTGATTCCTAAAGCAGCAGTTACCCAGAGAGAAGCAGCGGTTGTCAGCCCTTTTATCTGATTATGCCCGGTTACAATGATAGCACCGGCACCAAGAAAACCAATGCCGCTGATTACCTGGGAAGCCATTCTTGCCAAGTCTCCAGTGCCCAGTGTGACGTATGTATAAATGTAATCGTTAGTAATCATAACTAGTGTGGCCCCTAGGCAGACCAGAGAAAATGTCTTGAGCCCGGCAGGGCGTCCCTTCATTTCTCGCTCCAGCCCTATGAACGCCCCGCAGAAGGAAGCCAGAACCATTTTTAATAAAGCCGTGGATTCGAATTCAGACATTCCAAGGCTGGTAAGTAAATCAATAACATATTCCATCAGAATTCCCCTCCTCTTTTTATTATAATTATATTATAACAAAAGATGTCTCTTGTATAAAGCAGAAAGAT
>CAYTGQ010000115.1:0-6875 GCA_964437345.1 uncultured Lachnoclostridium sp.
ACGGAATGTGAAGTTACCTGGTGTGATTTCGTTACGGAAGGATTTACCAATCTGTCCGATACCAAATGGAATTTTCTTTCTGGATGTTCTCTGAACATTTTTAAAGTTTACGAAAATGCCCTGTGCTGTTTCTGGTCTTAAATATACTGTATTCTTAGCATCTTCTGTTACACCCTGGAATGTCTTAAACATCAGGTTGAACTGACGAATATCTGTGAAATTATGTTTTCCACAAGATGGGCAGGCAATGTTATGCTCGTCAATATATGCCTTCATCTGTTCATTGCTCCATGCATCTACAGAACCTTCAATTTCAATTCCATTGTCATGCATGTAATCTTCAATAATTTTATCTGCTCTAAATCTCTCGTGACATTCCTTACAATCCATTAATGGGTCGGAGAATCCGCCTAAATGTCCGGAAGCAACCCATGTCTGTGGGTTCATAAGAATCGCACAGTCAACACCTACGTTATAAGGGTTTTCCTGAATAAATTTCTTCCACCAAGCTTTTTTTACATTGTTTTTCAGTTCTACACCGAGGTTACCATAATCCCAAGTATTAGCAAGTCCTCCATAGATTTCTGAACCTGGATAAACAAATCCTCTCGCTTTTGCTAATGCAACGATTTTGTCCATTGTTTTTTCCATAATGTTTCTCCTTCCATCTCTCGATTTACTTTTGATATTTTTTTATCAAACTTCAAAAATAACACTTTATCACATTCTAACTCTTCATAACTGTTTTTTCAACTCTTTTTCTATTCAAAAACGGGTAACTATTTAATTTTTCTATAGGATTATTATAAATCATTAAAACACAAGCCTTTATTCTATTAGTTACAGCATCAGAATATCTGCAAAAACTCCAAAGATTTAAATGTATGGTTCACATAAATCTCCAAATATTCTTCCATACAGTCTTCTAATTCTTTTAAAACCTCTGAAGTCACAGTAAAGGTATATAATTTTTCCACTGGCGTTCCAATTATGTATTGCATTGCATATATGGCTGCCGGCGAAAGTCTTCTTTTATCCCATATTTCCTTTTCAGCTTCACACTCTTTGCACAAAAGTCCGCCTTCCCTGCCGGAAAATACCATATTTTCCTCATGATTTCCACATTTGGTACATTCAAACATCTGAGGAGCTTCACCATTAATCGCAATGACTTTCAATTCAAATACTGCACGAACCAGCTTGTAAGGAATTGTCTTTTTGGTAAGACAACGAAGAGTCTGATATAAAAGTTTCAAAATACCAACAGCCTCTACATTTTCTCTTGTCAGATAATCTGCAAACTCACAGAAATAGAAGCCATAATAGGCTCCTTCTAAATCATCTCTTAATTCACTAAAATAATTGCTGATTTCGGCACTTGATACCGTATAAGAATCCCTTCCCCTATAAACAGTGAATGTTCCAAAAGAAAAGGGCTGACTGCAGGAAAGCAGGGGGCTGTTCGGTCTTCGTGCCCCTCTTGCAAACGCTGCTATTTTTCCATGCTCCCTTGTCAGAATTACCAGTCTTTTATCATATTCTCCAACGGGCATGGCTGACAAAACCATTCCCAGAACTGTCTCCTGATTCATCAGCCTGCCCACCTTCTTCCTGTTCCATTTCCTGCCGCTCTTCACTGGCGCAGGCATAATTCAAATAATCGCTGATACTTCCTGTCAATTCAAATATGTTCCAATATTCTGCATTCTTCATTCCGTTTTCCCCCTATATTCACATTCTGTCACTTATAAATGCCCTGTCCTTAGTAAGGAGTTTTGCAATTATATTTTCATGATTATAGGATTTCCTATTTGGAATTCTCTATGCAGATGAAATGCAGGTTTAAATTTCCTTTTTGTTATACCCGTAATTCTTCATTAAGAAATCACTGTCTCTCCAGTCTTTCTTCACTTTTACCCAGATTTTCAGATTAACCTTCATATCTAACAGGTTTTCAATTTCAATTCGGGCATCTGTTCCAATGGCCTTTAACATAGAACCCTGTTTTCCAATGATAATTCCTTTGTGGGAATCTCTTTCACAAACAATCGTTGCATCAATATCTACAATGTGACCATGCCTTCTGGTCTTCATCTGGTCAATGGCAACAGCAATTCCATGTGGAATTTCATCATCCAGACGGCGAAGCGCTTTTTCACGGATAAGTTCAGCTACAATTTGTCTTTCCGGCTGGTCTGTAATAGTATCTTCGTCAAAATACTGTGGTCCTTCCGGAAGGTGCTTGAAAATCTCATCCAACAAGTTATCTGTGTTTTCACCATTAATGGCAGCTACCGGAACAATAGCTGTAAATTCACAGATATCCTTATAAGCATCAATGAAAGTCAGAATTTCTTCCTTCTTTACGGTATCAATCTTATTAATTACAAGAATAACCGGGGTATTGGTTTTGGAAAGCTGCTCTGCAATGTGCTGCTCTCCTGCTCCAATAAATGTAGTCGGCTCTACCAACCACAAAATTACATCTACTTCATTTAAAGTACGTTCAGCCACTGTAACCATATATTCACCAAGCTTATTTTTAGCCTTATGGATACCTGGTGTATCTAAGAAAATAATCTGTCCTTTTTCACTGGTATACACGGTCTGAATACGGTTTCTTGTGGTCTGTGGCTTGTTGGAAGTAATCGCAATCTTCATTCCAATAAGCTGATTCATCAATGTGGATTTTCCTACATTTGGTCTTCCAATTAAGGTTACAAACCCTGATTTATATGCTTCGTTCATCTTTTGTTCCTTTCTACTTCAGTAAACTCTTTACCTCTTTAAATAAATCTTTTTCTTCCTCAATCTTGCTTTCGCTTCCTACAACACAGATATTACCTGTCTCATAAATTGCTTTTGTCATATCTGCAAGACTTCGGATTCCTCTTGGTGTTGTATTCAGAATCTGGTCACGTTCCATCTGCAGGAAATCTTCATCTACCCCGCACATATATGCCCCAAAGGAACGTGCACCTCTGGCCGATGGATTTAATGGAGTATCTAATCCACTGATAGTTCCAATGATATATTTTGTCATGTCACGGTCGTCTGCATCAAACTCTTTTACATATTCCCAGACATTTTTATACACTTCATCGGTTTCCTTCAAATTCGGATCTCTATAGGAAGCAAAATATCCTTTGCCGTCATAGGAAAATCCGCAACCACAGCCATAAGCTCCGCCTTTGACACGAATATTGTTCCAAAGATAATCATATTCCAGAATCATTCGTAATACCTTGAAAGAACCACTATACTCTGATACAGTATCCTTCCAGCTTCCACAACGTGCCACATACTGAACCTGTCCCGGTGTTTTGAAGCCTTCATTTTTCTTTTCTGGTACAAGCGATTCCAGAGCCTCCGGTTTATGGCTCTTTTCCAATACCGGCATAAGCTTCATTATTTCTTTTTCCAGTATCTCATAACCATTGTCATTGGCAGTTATACTAATGCACAGATTGTCTCTTCTGAAAATACAGCCTGCCAGTTTTTTAAGTTCTGCAATAACTTCTGCTTTTCTTTCATCAAAATTCTTGTCTATATCGGCAATAAAATCATAATATCCAACACCACCGGACATATCATCAAACATATCGCTTTCCGAAAAATATGCCATTGCCCTTCTGACTGCCACCGCATTTCCTCGGGAAGTCAGACGCATCTCCAGTCTGGATTTGCTTTCAGCAATAATCTCTTTCAGACGTTTTTCATCGTCTATAATGGTATTTTCCATGATTTCAGCCATCAGCTCCATTGCTTTTGAAAGCTTTTCATAAAGCACCTTTGTCTTAACCTCAAAACGTGCTGTGTATTTATTTTCATTGGCAATGCTATTATAAATATTGATAGCTGTACCTATACCACCTGTGTGAATATTGATTTCATTGGACAAATCCAGATAGCTATAATTCTTAGTATCCACATATCCAAGAATGGTAGATAACAAGCCCAGATAAGGTGCTTTCTGTCCTAAATCTGAAATATCAAAGCTGAGCTTCATATATGCAATTTCGTGGGTATACATCCTATGATGCAAAGTCTTAATTCCTGCAAGCTCTTTTTCCTCATTGTAGAGAGGTCTTACCTTTCTTTCAATGTCTGCTCTGGAAAGAAGCGGAATCGTCTCAATCTCCTCTTTTGTAGAAGGAGTTTCCTCATATTCATGAAGCTTCTTTGTAGCTTCGATAATTTTCTGTATCTCTTCTTTGGAAAGACTTGCTTTGTATGCCTGTAACTTATCTGCAAGCTCCTTCTCCTTCTGTGCAGTCAGTCCTACCTTTGGTTTAATAATAACGACAGCACTGTGGTCACTATTTAACAGATAATCTTCGATTAATTTTTCATAATAACCGGTTCCAATCTGCTCTTTTAAAAATTCAAAGGTATCCTGTGTACAGATATGGATAAATGGCTTTGTATCATCATAAAGCCAGCTGTCCAGTATCTGAAGCCCATACATAAGTCCCTTTGGATAAGAACCAAAATCAGCTTCTTTTATACGAAATTCAAAATAATTGATGGCACCCTGCAATGCCTTTTCATCAATACCTTTTTTTACAATATCCTGAAGAGTGTCCTTTACAACCTGCACGAATTCATCCTTGCGGTCTGCCTCTCCATTTTTAGCAATAATAGAGAAAATTGGCTGCAAAATACCATTATCATAAGAACTTAAAATGTCTTTGCCAAGACCTTTGTCCAGTAATGCCTGTTTTAATGGTGCCCCCGGTGTCTCCAGCAGTACAAAATCTAATATCTGAAATGCCATATAAAGCTTTCTGTCAAGGCTTGTTCCTACTACGGTATTATAGCTTAAATAGGTCTTTTCTTCGACTTCTTCATCTTCTGCAATGGAATACTCTTCCATTACTTCACGCATTTCTCCAAATGGCTTCTGCATCTTAATTTCCGAATCCACCGGAGCCTTTTCAAAGTGACACAGATAATTCTCATCCATCCACACCAATCGTTCCTCTACATCCATATCTCCATAAAGGTAAATATAGCTGTTAGACGCATGGTAATATCTTCTATGAAAGTCCAAAAACTGTTCATATGTCAAGTCCGGAATATAATCCGGGTCTCCACCGGACTCTGTTCCATATGCAGTATCCGGAAACATTGTCTGTTGAATCAGACGAAATAACAGCTGCTCTGGTGAAGAAAATGCGCCTTTCATTTCGTTGTATACAACTCCATTATATTCTAATTCACTTTCTTCATCTTCCAGCTCATAATGCCAGCCTTCCTGTCTGAAAATCTCTTCCTTTTTATAAATATTAGGATAAAATACCGCGTCCATGTATACATGCATCAGATTGTTAAAATCCTTATCGTTACAGCTTGCAACAGGGTACACCGTTTTATCGGAATAAGTCATGGCATTTAGGAAAGTATTCAAAGACCCCTTTGCCAATTCTATAAATGGGTCTTTTGCCGGGAACTGCTTAGAACCACATAAAACCGTATGCTCAATAATATGTGCTACACCTGTAGAATCTGTCGGCGGTGTACGGAAACCAATGGAAAATACTTTATTGGTATCTTCATTAGAAATCACAATTACCCTTGCTCCGCTTTTTTTATGACGGAATATCATTCCAAAGCTTTGCAGCTCCTTTAGATATTCCTCCTTTACAAATTCATACCCCTTTACCTGTTCTGTTTCTTTCCCAGCCATTAATAACTTCTCCTTTTACCTCATATATTACTTTTCTATATACTTCTTTTTCATATTCTACTCTATTCTATCATTTACCTGTATTACCTTATTAATCAAGTTACCCTATATTATATCTCAATAAACTTCTCAATTACATAAGCAATACCATCTTCATCATTGGATTTTGTAATGAAATCTGCCACTTCCTTTACCTTATCCTGCGCATTTGCCATAGCAACCCCAAGGCCTGCATATTTAATCATGGAAAGGTCATTAAATCCGTCCCCACAGCAAATCAGCTCATCCTTTGTATATCCAAGGCTCTTTAACAGTTTATCAAGGGAATGAGCTTTATCAATTCCCTTTGGCATAACCTCTACGAAAAATGGCTCAGAACGATAAATATTAAGCAGCGTTCCAAAACGTTTTCCAAAGTTTCTTTCCACACGTGCCATGTGCTCGTCATAACCAGTTAACAAGCATTTATTTACATCAAAATCAACATATTCTACGAAATCACTGACTTCCTTGATTGGAAGCTTATTGATTCCCGCTTCAATTTCTATATACTTATCGATACCATTTCCAGCGATAATAGCATCATCCTCATAGGTTATAATTCCTACATCCTGTGCCAGAGCCTCTTCGTACACCTCTTTAATAATCCAGCCTGGCAAGGTTTCATTGCAAACCGCTTCTTTCGTCTTGCAGTTAATTATTTTTGCTCCATTATAGGATAATATATAGCTTCCATAGTCCTGAAGTCTTAATTCTTCTGCCAATGGAAGAACACCGGGAGTTGGTCTTCCTGACGCTAATACAACCTTAATTCCCTTTTCCTGAATACGGAATAAAGCTTCCTTTGTCTTTGGTGTAATTTTCTTTTCTGAATTCGTTAAAGTGCCATCTAAATCCAGTGCAATAATTTTATACGCCATAGTTCCAATCCCTTTCTATTCTAATCTTTCCCATTTTTTCAGAAAGAACACTATCATTTTAATTTTATCATATTTTGCGACTATTTTGTAGCCCTAAATATGCTTGAGTTTCCATATTTTTTAACCACCAGATAATTAGACATTTTCTATAAAATATGTTATGGATTTTTCATTAGAGGTTATTGAACAGAAAGGCTATGCCTCAAAATTTTTCTTGCGACCTAACGAACGCTAAGAATTGCTAAGGTTTCTGACTTTTTACCCTT
>CAYTGQ010000116.1:0-6796 GCA_964437345.1 uncultured Lachnoclostridium sp.
AATCGCATCTGCTAAGAAAACCGGTAAAGTCGTAACAGCAGAAGAACATTCCGTTCTCGGCGCTATGGGAAGTGCAGTATGTGATGCACTTTGCAAGGCAGCACCTGATCCGGTATGTAAGATCGGTATGCAGGATGTATTCGGTGAATCCGGACCAGCTGCACAGTTAATTAAGAAATATGGTTTAGATGGTGAAGGTATTTACAGCCAGATTAAAGAATGGTTATAAGACAATTTGAAATGGGAAGGGAATGATTCCCTTCCCATTTTTATTAAGAGAGGTATTTCGTATGAAAGAAAAACTATTACAGGAATTTGAGAATGTATTTGGAGATAGTAAGAATGCAAAGGTTTATTTTGCACCAGGACGAGTAAATTTGATTGGAGAGCATACAGATTACAATGGTGGTCATGTATTTCCCTGTGCATTAACCATTGGTACATATGGAGTTGTAAGAAAAAGAGAAGATAGAAGGTTACGTTTCTACTCAGTGAATTTTAATCATTTGGGAATAAAGGAGTCCACTATTGATGACTTAGTAGCTAAAAGAGAAGATGGATGGACCAATTATCCAAAGGGAGTGCTTTGGGCATTAAAGGGAAAAGGCTTTGAAATTGAGAACGGAATGGATATTCTCATTTACGGCAATATTCCAAATGGTTCTGGATTGTCATCATCGGCTTCCTTAGAAGTGCTGACAGGATTTTTCTGTAAGGATTTATTTGGATTAGAAGTGTCACTTACGGAATTAGCTTTAATTGGACAGTATTCAGAGAATAATTATAATGGTGTTAATTGTGGTATTATGGATCAGTTTGCAGTTGCCATGGGTAAAAAGGATAATGCAATTTTCCTTGATACAGCAGATTTGTCTTTTGAATATGCACCAATTAAGCTTGATAATGCGAAAATAGTCATCCTCAATACCAACAAAAAGCGTGGCTTGGGAGATTCAAAATATAATGAAAGAAGAAGTGAATGTGAAAAAGCTTTATCAGAGCTTCAAAAGGAACTTTCCATTAAGTCATTAGGAGAATTGAAGGAAGATGAGTTTGAAGCACATAAAGGATTAATTGGAAGTGAAGTAAGACAAAGAAGAGCAAAGCATGCTGTCTATGAAAATCAGAGAACGATAAAAGCTGTAGAAGCTTTGAAAAATAACAATATTGCGTTGTTTGGTAAACTGATGGAAGCTTCACATGTTTCTTTACGTGATGATTATGAAGTAACAGGTGTTGAACTGGATACTTTAGTAGCAGAAGCTCTGAAACAGGAAGGAGTTATTGGGGCAAGAATGACTGGAGCCGGTTTTGGCGGTTGTGCAGTCAGCATTGTAGAAACTCCTTTTGTAGAAGGTTTTTGTGAAAAGGTTGGAAAAGCATATAAAGAAAAAATTGGTTACGAGGCAGACTTTTATGTAGTAGAGGTTGGCGATGGACCTTGTATTTTGTAACTGAGGCTTTTCAAAATTTTGTTGAAATTTTATTAAAATAGAGTATAATAAATGTATAGCGAAAAGGGAGTGAAGCAAACGGTGTTTGCTACACTTCCTTTGCAATTTTTAGGAAATAAAATAAAAGACATTTGTCTCTGTGACGCGTTCATGCGTTAAAGTGAGTGATGAACGAGAACAAAGAATACGGAGGAGAAGAATATGGAATTTGGATGGTTATCAATTATTCCTCCTGTTATCGCAATTGTACTTGCGTTAATAACAAAAGAAGTTATTTCTTCTTTATTGGTAGGAATAATGGCAGGAGCATTAATTTTTACTCATGGTAATATTATGGGTATGATTGAGACAACTTTTGCGGTTATGGGTGAAAGAATGGCAGGAAATGTTAATATTTTAATATTTCTGGGACTGTTAGGTGCCTTGGTTGTAATTGTAACAAAGGGTGGCGGTTCTGCTGCTTATGGTAACTGGGCAGTAGAAAAGATTAAAACAAGAAGAGGTGCGTCATTAGCAACTGCTGTTCTTGGGTGCATTATCTTTATTGATGACTACTTTAACTGTCTGACTGTAGGTACAGTTATGAAGCCGGTTACAGACAAACATAGAATTTCCAGAGCAAAGCTTTCTTATTTGTTAGATGCTACAGCAGCACCAGTCTGCATTATTGCACCGGTATCCAGTTGGGGAGCTTCCGTAGCGGCTTATATTGAAGAAGCAAATATCGGAAATGGTATGAGTACTTTTGTTCAGGCAATTCCGTTTAATATGTATGCATTACTGACTATTATCATGGTGGTGATTGTTGCTACAACAAAGCTGCAGTTTGGACCAATGGCTAAGTTTGAAAAAAATGCAATTGAAACAGGAGATTTATTCTCTAATTCAGAATCAGCCAAAGAAGAAACAATTGATGTTAATAATAAAAATGGAAAAGTAATGGATTTGGTAATTCCTATTTTAGCCTTAATTGTATTCTCAATTATGGCGATGATTTATACAGGTGGTGGCTTTAGTAGTGAAGTAGGAATTCTCGATTCTTTTGGTAATTGTGATTCTTCCTTCTCTCTGGTACTGGGAAGCTTTGGAGCATTAGTAATTACAGCAATCCTTTATATTCCGCGAAAAGTTTTACATTTTAAAGAATTTTTTGATTGTATCGGTGAAGGTGTAAAATCTATGGTTGGAGCAGACCTCATTTTGATTTTAGCGTGGACAATTGGTGGTATCTGTAGCTCAGATTATCTGGGAACAGGCCTTTTTGTTGGAAAAATCGTGGCAAGTGGTTCCTTCCCAATATTCATTCTTCCGGCAATGATTTTCATTATATCAGGTTTCCTTGCTTTTGCAACAGGGACTTCATGGGGAACAATGGCATTATTGATTCCGATTGCAGGAACGATTTGTACTTCACCGGAAACAAGTCATCTGGCACTTCCAATCTTAGGAGCAATTCTGGGTGGAGCCGTTTTTGGAGATCATATTTCTCCGATTTCAGATACAACTATTCTGTCTTCTACAGGAGCAGGCTGTAATCATTTAGACCATGTTTCAACACAGCTTGTTTATGCGGCAGTAGTTGCAGGATGTAGTATATTAGGACATCTTCTGATGGGAATTATAGGTGGTTTTGTAATTCCATTTATTGGTGCAGTAGCAACTATGATTATTGTGTTGTTTATTGCACATAAGAAAAATAGTCAGAAGATGACAATTGATTATTCACAGGTTAATCATTAATTGATATGGATGAATAATAAAAGAGTTCTAATCCTGAAGAAGTCCTCAAATTATGAGGCTCTCAAGGAGTAGAACTCTTTTGGGTTATATTATTGCTCTGTTTTGCTTTTCTGAATTCTGTATACAATTGGTAACAATAAGCGTAAAGGTGCAAATTTTACAGCATAATAAGCCAACCTGGCTGTAGCTGGAAGTACCAGCCGTTTTTTATTAAACATACCTTTTAATCCTTCAGTGGCACACTCTCTGGCTGACAGGGATGGAAGTGAAAAATCAGTTCCGGCTACAGAATTAAATTCAGTATCTACAGGGCCGGGGCAAAGGGTAGTAACAGAGATTCCCTTGTGCTGTTTTTTAAGTTCATAACCAAGTGCAAGACTGAATTTGGTTACATAAGATTTGGTTGCACCATAAGTTGCCAGATAAGGTCCCGGTTGGAAAGCTGCAATACTGGCTACATTTAGGATATAGCCTTTTTTCATCTGTTTTGCAAAATAATGGGAAAGGATATGAAGTGATACAATATTTGTATCAATCATGGCAAGCTGGTCATTAAGAGATGTTTCGGTTATATGACCAATTTTTCCAAATCCGGCATTGTTTATCAGAATTTCCACCGGATAGTTATGATATTTTTCACAAAATTCAATACAGGCCTGCCTGTCACTTAAATCAACAACGGCTGTCTTGACTTCAATAGGATAATGCTTTTTTAAATAAGCTTTAAGCTGGTCTAAACGTTCTTTACGGCGGGCAACTAAAATAAGGCTGTACCCCTTCTTTGCTAACTGAAATGCCATTTCACGTCCAATTCCGCTAGAGGCTCCGGTAATAATTGCATACATATGTAAAATCTCCTTTATATGTTATTTATAAATCAAGTGTTTATAAAGTTGCTTACATCTTTAGTGTACTGTATATTGGGAAATTTTCCAAGGTTCTGGTTGAAAAAAGTTGATGAATATAATAGAATGAAGATGTTCAATGAGAAAAAAAGTGTATTTATTTAGAAACAGATATTGACTAAAAATAAGTACATGAATAAAAGGAGATGTGTATGGGAGAAAAACAAATTATAACACCAGCAGAAATTTTACAGGTGACAATTGAGAATGCAGAGAAGAAAGCCGCACTGCCTGTATATAAGATGTTGCTTTTGGGAATTATGGCAGGTGCATTTATTGCCTTTGCAGGGGAGGCTTCCAATATGGCTGCGTACAGCCTGCTTGCAAGTCCGGATACATATGGATTGGGAAGAGCATTGGCAGGAGCTGTATTTGCAGGTGGACTTGTTATGGTAGTTCTTGCCGGTGGAGAGCTTTTTACAGGTAATTGTCTGATGGCAGCCGGGATATATGATAAGAAGGTTTCTGCTGTGGCAGTGTTAAAGAACTGGTTTTTTGTATATATTGGCAATTTTATTGGAGGCTGTCTGGTGTCATGGTGCCTGAGTTATTCCGGACTTTTGGAAAGTGGTGCAGGATTACTTGGTGCAGTTACTGTTAAAATAGCAGCAGGAAAAGTGGTATTGCCCTTTGGAAAAGCACTGGTAATGGGAATCCTTTGTAACTGGCTGGTTGCACTTGCCGTATGGATGGGAACAGCAGCAAAAGATGCAGCGGGAAAGATTCTTGCCATGTTCTTTCCAATTTGGATTTTTGTAATTTCCGGATTTGAACACTGTATTGCAAATATGTTTTATGTTCCGGCAGGTATTTTTGCCAAGGAAGCCTTTACAGAGAAGGCGATAGAAATTGGAGCGTCAGCAGAGGCAATAGAAGCACTTAACTGGAAGAATTTTGTAATTACCAATCTGATACCGGTTACCATTGGAAATATCATTGGTGGAGCTGTGTGTATAGCATTGGTATATTGGGTTGTGTATGGAAAAAAGGAAAATTAGTGCAGTTATTAGTGCAGTTTCTGATTAAAGCCTTGCAATAATAGGAATTAGTTATTATAATGGAAACAATGAAAAAATATATCTTTCCTGCCAAAGCAGGAAGAAGGGAGCAAAATGAAGACAATACTTAACTTACTCAAAGAAGAAGTAACAGCAGCATTTGTGGAAGCTGGTTACGATGCAAAATACGGAATGGTAAGTTTATCCAACCGACCAGACTTATGTCAGTATCAGTGTAATGGAGCAATGGCAGCTGCAAAAGAATATAAAAAAGCTCCAATTATGATTGCAAATGAAGTAGTTGCTATCTTAGAAAAGAGTGAAACATTTAAAGAAATCAGTGCAATTAATCCTGGTTTCATCAACATGAACTTAAATGATGCTTATGTTGCCAGCTACGTGGATGGTATGAGAGCAACAGATACATTTGGTTATAATAAAGTAGAAGAACCATTTAACGTTATCGTTGACTACGGCGGACCTAACGTTGCAAAGCCACTTCACGTTGGTCATCTTCGTGCAGCAGTTATCGGTGAAAGTGTTAAGAGAATCTGTAAATTCGTAGGTCACAATGCAATTGGTGATATCCATCTTGGTGACTGGGGACTTCAGATGGGTCTTATCATTACAGAATTAAAGAAAAGACAGCCGGAATTACCATACTTTGATGACAACTTCACAGGAGAATATCCAGAAGAAGCACCATTTACAATTGGTGAATTAGAAGAAATTTATCCATATGCAAGTGCATTTTCTAAAAAGAATCCTGATTACTTAGAAGAAGCACGTAATGCTACTTATCGTTTACAGAAGGGTGAAAGAGGATACGCAGCATTATGGAAACACATCCGTAACGTATCTATTTCTGACTTAAAGAAGAACTATGACAAGTTAAACATCCATTTCGAACTCTGGAAAGGTGAAAGTGATGCAGAACCACATATTCCAGGTATGGTTGATTACTTAAAAGATAATGGTTATGCTTACTACAGTGAAGGTGCATTAGTTGTAGACGTGAAAGAAGAAACAGACAAGAAGGAAATCCCTCCATGTATGATTTTAAAAGCAGATGGTTCTGCTCTTTATAATACAACAGACCTTGGAACTATTGTAGAACGTGAAAAGTTATACCAGCCAAAAATGTATAAATACGTTGTAGACAAGCGTCAGGATTTATACTTTGAACAGGTATTCCGTTGTGCAAGAAAAGCTAAGATGGTAGGCGAAGATGTTGACTTAACATTCTTAGGTTTTGGTACAATGAACGGTAAAGATGGCAAGCCTTTCAAAACAAGAGAAGGTGGTGTAATGCGTCTTGAATATCTTATCGAAGACGTAACAAAGAATGTTTACGATAAGATGAAAGAAAACCGTAGCGAAATTCCAGAAGAAGAAGCAAAAGATACTGCACAGAAAATTGCTGTTGCAGCTATCAAGTATGGTGATTTGTCTAACCAGCCTTCCAAGGATTATGTATTCGATTTAGATCGTTTCACAGCTTTCGAAGGAAATACAGGACCATATATTTTATATACAATCGTTCGTATTAAGTCTATTCTTAATAAATACAAAGAACTTCATGGAGATGTTAATCCAGCGGACATCAAGTTACTGGCACCTTCAACAGAAAGTGAAAAAGGACATATGTTAGAGCTTACTAAAATCAGTGATATTAATGACGTTGCATTCAAAGAACATG
>CAYTGQ010000117.1:0-6724 GCA_964437345.1 uncultured Lachnoclostridium sp.
GCTGAATAAATTCCTGTAATTCTTTGATTTTTTCTTCTTTCTTTTTGTTAGCTTCCTTCATCTGTTTTACCATTAACTGGCTGGATTCATACCAGAAATCGTAGTTACCAGCATAAAGCTGAATCTTAGCGTAGTCAATGTCTGCAGTATGAGTACATACTTTATTTAAGAAGTAACGGTCATGGGATACAACGATAACTGTGTTATCGAAGTTAATAAGGAATTCTTCTAACCAACGGATAGCATCTAAGTCTAAGTGGTTAGTAGGTTCGTCAAGAAGAAGAATATCAGGGTTACCAAATAAAGCCTGAGCTAACAGAACCTTTACCTTTTGAGAACCGTTAAGATCTTTCATGATTGCATAGTGAAGGTCTGTTTCAATTCCTAACCCATTTAAAAGAGTAGCAGCATCAGATTCTGCTTCCCATCCGTTTAAAGTAGCAAATTCGCCTTCCAGTTCACTGGCTTTAATACCATCTTCTTCTGTGAAATCTTCTTTTGCATAGATAGCTTCTTTTTCTTTCATGATGTCATATAATCTCTGGTTACCCATGATTACAGTATCTAAAACAGGAAACTCATCATATTTGAAGTGGTCCTGTTTTAAGAAAGAAAGACGCTGTCCCGGTGTGATAATAACATCACCCTTAGTTGGCTCTAATTCGCCAGTTAAAATACGAAGAAAAGTAGATTTACCAGCACCATTAGCACCGATTAATCCATAGCAGTTTCCTTCTGTAAATTTGATATTTACGTCTTCAAAAAGTGCTTTTTTGCCTAAACGCAATGTAATATTACTTGCCTGAATCATAGTAAAATCCTTTCTGTGAGTCTGTTTTTAGTTCTATCTTTAATGTATATAGTTCTCTTCGTCAGTTAAAACTGTTTATTCTTGTGCAAGCACATATAAGCATTTCTTTATCTGATAAGTGAACTGTACAAAATTACATACCAAGTCATATTGTATCGTAAATCTCATATTTTGCAAGCCTTATTTTTGAAAACAGAATAAATTTTTTGTTTTATTAAAGGAGTCAGATATGGTAGAATAGTAATGTATGATTAGATGTAGCAGGAGTAACACAATGAATATTATTAATATAGAACATATTAGCAAAATATTTGGTGAAAAGACAATTTTTGAGGATGCTTCTTTTGGAATTCAGGAAGGAGATAAGATTGGAATTGTCGGCATCAACGGAACAGGAAAAACTACTCTTTTAAAGATGGTGGCAGGTCTGGAAGAACCTGATGAGGGGCAGATTATCAGACAGAATAATCTTAAGATTGCATATTTACAGCAGAATCCAGAGCTCCCTGAGGGAGCAACAGTAGCAGAGTATGCGTTATCGGACTCTCCTGATGTCAATTGGAAGGTGCAGAGTAATCTCATTGAGTTGGGAGTGAATGAGCCGGAAGCTCTATTGGAACATTTATCGGGTGGGCAGCGTAGAAAGGTAGCAATGGCAAAGCTGTTAGCCTCCGATTTTGATGTATTATTACTGGACGAGCCTACCAATCATTTAGATGGTGCCATGATTACATGGCTGGAAGGATATTTGCGTTCATACAGAGGAACAATCCTTATGGTTACTCATGACCGTTATTTCTTAGATCAGGTAACTAATCGGATTTTAGAAATCAGTCATGGAAAATGTTATGGTTATGATTCAGATTATTCGGGATTTTTGGAATTGAAAGCTGCCAGAGAAGAAATGGAACTGGCATCAGAACGGAAAAGACAGAGTATTCTTAGGATGGAAATAGAATGGGCAAAGCGTGGCTGCAGAGCCAGAACCACAAAGCAGAAGGCACGACTGGAACGTTTGGACGCTTTGAAGAAGATGAGTGCACCAGTAAAAGACAGTGTAGTGGAGCTGGATTCAGTAGAAGCCAGAATGGGTAAAAAGACTATTGAACTGCATCATGTCAGTAAGAGTTATGGAGATAAGAAAATTCTGGAAGACTATAGTTATATTGCCCTTAAAAATCAGAGAGTTGGAATTATTGGACCGAATGGTTGTGGTAAATCAACTCTGATTAAAATGCTGGCAGGTCTGGAACAACCAGATTCTGGTGAAATTCAGGTTGGTGAGACAATCAAGATTGGATATTTCGCTCAGGAAGAACAGCATATGAACGACAATATTCGTGTTATTGATTATGTTAAGGATATTGCAGAGTATATTACGACAAAAGATGGAAGAATCAGTGCATCTCAGATGTTAGAGCAGTTTTTATTTACACCGGATATGCAGTATGCACCAATTGGCAAATTATCAGGAGGAGAAAAGAGAAGATTATATTTGTTGGGAGTTCTGGCACAGAGCATTAATCTGTTGCTGATTGATGAGCCGGGTAATAATTTGGATATTCCAACTATGACAATTTTAGAAGATTATCTTAACTCATTTCCGGGAATTGTAATAACAGTTTCTCATGACCGTTATTTCCTTGATAATATTGCAGACCGCATTCTGGAGTTAGATGGTAATGGCCACATTACTCAGTATGAAGGCGGTTATACAGATTACTTGGAGGCAAAGAAAAGAGAGCAGGCAGGAAGTGAACAAAAGGCAGTTGATGGAAAGAATATTGCTGCCGGGGAAGAAAAAAAGGTTGATGGAAAGTCATGGAAACAGCAACAGCAGATACAGCCCAAGCTTAAATTTTCTTACAAGGAACAGAAGGAATATGAAACCATTGATGAGGATATTGCTAAGTTGGAGGCTGTAATTGAAAAATTGGAAGCTGATATGATGGCAAATGCGACTAATTCAGGCAAACTGGCTGAGATTATGCGTGAAAAAGAGAAAAAAGAAAAAGAATTAGAAGAAAAAATGGATCGTTGGGTGTACTTAAACGATTTAGCAGAACAGATAGAAGCAGAAAAAGACAGTAGAAAATAAAAGAGGTGAAGGTACAGGTGGCAAAAAAAGCAAAAGTAACGATAAGAAAGGGTAATCCATTTCCACTGGGAGTAAGTAAGGCAGAAAACGGAATACAGTTTGCAGTTCATATACCGAATGAGAAAGAAATTGAGCTTTGTTTATATCAGAAAGGGAAAAAACTGCCAGAATATTCATTTGCAGTAGGAGCTGATTATAAAACTGCCCATGTTTTTTCTGTAATTGTAGAAAGTCAGGATTTAGAAGGTATGGAATATGCTTTTAAACTGAAAGGTAGAACGGTAGCAGATTTTTATGCAAGAAAAATAACTGGCATGGAAAAATGGGGAGTGCGAAGTAAAAGAGAGGAAGAACTTGGAATTCGTGCTGTTGTAAATACAGTTAGTTTGAAAGAAGAAAAAGAATGGAGCAGTCTCTGGAAAGCAGATAAGAGTCCAAATCTGCCATTTGAAGATGTGATTTTATATCAGCTTCATGTAAGAGGATTTACAAAGCACAATTCTTCTAAAATTGCGGAAAAAGGCACATTTAAAGGAATTGAGAAGAAAATCCCATATTTGAAGGAGCTTGGAGTAACCAGTCTTCTTTTGTTACCAGCCTATGAGTTTGATGAATGGATAAGAGAAGAAGATTTATCTGGCATTACGAAGATGCATTTGGAAAAGTATAAAGATGTGAAAACAGAAGCAGAAGATATGATAGGAGCTATTAATATCGATGCTTTTGTAAAGGGTGAAATGTCAGAGAAACAAGCAGATAAAAAAGTTAATTACTGGGGCTATGGTGAAAAAGCATGGTATTTTGCACCGAAGACCAGCTACGCTTATGACAAGACCAATCCAGAAAGAGAATTTAAGGAACTGGTGGCAGCACTTCATAAAGAAGGAATGGAACTTTTAATGGATATGCATTTTGCAAAAGATACCAATCCTTCATTGATGATAGAATGTCTGCGTCACTGGGTATTAGAATATCATGTAGATGGTTTCCGCATTAATGATAACGTAGTTCCAGCTTATGTGGTTGCAGCAGATCCGATTATCGGAAGCGTGAAGCTGTTGGCATCTGGATGGGATAGTGAGCAGGCTGGAAAGTTATCTGGAAAGCAGAAGCATTTAGCTGAGTTTAACGATGGTTTCATGGATAACATGCGTTGTTTCTTAAAGGGTGATGAAAGTCAGGTGCCGGGTTTCTTCTATCGCACCAGAAGAAATCCGGATTATATGGCAGTAATTAATTATATTGCCAATAATAACAGCTTTACATTACAGGATATGGTTTCTTATGATGTAAAACACAATGAGGCTAATGGGGAAAATGGTCGGGATGGAAGTGATTCTAACCATAGCTGGAATTGTGGTGCTGAAGGAAAGACCCGTAAGAAAAATATTCTGGAACTTCGTAAGAAGCAGATGAAAAATGCATTGCTTATGCTGTTCTTAAGTCAGGGAACACCATTGCTTTTAGCAGGAGATGAATTTGGAGATTCAAGAGAAGGTAATAATAATCCTTATTGTCAGGACAATGAAATTTCATGGTTAAATTGGGATTTAGAGAAGAAAAATGAAGAATTACTTTCTTTTGTAAAAGAAATAATTGCACTTCGAAAGGAACATCGTATTCTGCATATGGCAAAAGAACTTCGTGCAACAGATTATGCAGCCTGTGGATATCCTGACATATCATTCCATGGAATGGAACCGTGGTATCCTGATGAAGCAGGCTATAATCGTATGGCGGCAGTTATGTTGGCAGGAAAATATGCTGGGTTGAAGAATGGTGTTTCTGATGGAAAAGAAGATGACAATTTCTATGTAGCATATAATATGCATTGGGAAGAGCATGAATTTGCTTTGCCGGATTTAAATGAAGGAGTTTGGGAAGTTCTGATTGATACAGGCAGAAGTGTTGTAGAAGCAGAACCATTAGAAAAGGTGTATATGCTGCAGCCAAGAAGTGTAGTTGTGATGATAGGTCATGTGTAGAGAAAAAATCTTCATATTAAGCAAGTTAAGCTGTGAGGATTAAAAAATGTATTGAAGTAGGCAGGAGGTTGTTAATACCTTCCTGCCTTTGCTTCTTTAAAAATTGTGTTTCTGCACAATCTGGTCATATAAATCAAGATTGCAGTAAGCATCATTATCAAAATGATGGCAGTTGACACAGCTTACCTGACAACCACAGTTATCACGGTCACAGCCACAGTTTTGGAATTCTTCACGACTCTGTGTTACAGGGGAGAATTGGGAGCAGTGTTCTGCTACTTTCTGATAGGTTTTATTATCTGAACGCATAAAAAATCTCCTTTCTTGAGAAAACTAAATTTATTACAAAATTAGTATCTCTTGATAAGGAGATTTTTATTATTAAAATAGAAAGTAAATTTTAATGAAACAGAGTCTTATGCCTGAAAGAAAGCAGTTACCAAGCGATTCAGGCTATCCTGATCTTTTTTACCCATTAATTCTCTTGCAGAATGCATGGAGAGAAGTCCAACTCCCATGTCAACGGTCTTCAT
This sequence comes from uncultured Lachnoclostridium sp., assembly GCA_964437345.1. Taxonomy (GTDB): domain Bacteria; phylum Bacillota; class Clostridia; order Lachnospirales; family Lachnospiraceae; genus CAYTGQ01. Next base: position 5,428 of record CAYTGQ010000117.1, read on the forward strand.
TGGCAACCATGAGGAAGTAAGAGAGCCTAAGGTTCCACCGCCTGCCACATCAGAGCGATTTACAAATTTCTGGTATGGAATATCGTAGCTTTCACAAAGCTGCTGAATGGCTGCAACTGCTTCGGTATCAGTAGCATAACGCTGATTAGAGTTTAACTTTAAAATAACGCCTTCATTTAACTGGGTTACGTTGGTTGGGTCATTTTTGCCGCCATAGTTTGGATGGTAGCCATGTGCTACATCAATGGAAATCATAAAGCTGTTCATAACAGCATTGTAAAGAGATACAGAATCCTTTCCTAGTGCAGCATAAATCTTTTCCAGTAAAACATTAGTGTTAACGGAGTCAGCACCCTGTTTTGTACGGCTTCCGATTTCTTCGTTGTCAAAAAGTGCAATCACATTAATCTGGTCTTCCTTAGCCTGATTTACAATACCATTTAAGCAGGCAACACAGGAAGTCAGGTTATCCAGTCTTGGGGCAGAAATAAAATCTTCTTTCATTCCAACCATACAGCCGACTTCGGCATTGTATATATAAAGGTCAAAATCTAAAATATCAGAAACTTCTACATTTAATTCTTTTGCGAGAAAGTCCATAAAGAAGCTCTCTTTATTAAGTCCGTCTTCCATAGTAGCAAGTAATGGAAGTAATTCTGTCTGTGGATTGATTTCTACACCTTTATTTACTTCACGATTCATATGAATAGCAAGTCCTGGAACAGTGAGAACAGGTCTGTGGAAGTCTACAAGGCGGGTTTCCGGTTTGAAAATTGAATCGCTTTTTAATGCCACTTTTCCTGCAATAGAAAGGGGACGGTCCAACCATGTATTACGGATTAAACCACCATAAGGTTCAATATTGATTTTTAAATAATGCTTATCAGTCATTTCCGGATGTGGCTTTACACGTAAGCAAGGATAGTCAGTGTGAGCAGCTGCAATATGGAAGACAGGCTCTTTTTCAAGATTTACATCCTTTCCTATGGTAAAAGCATAAAGAGTTGTTCCATATAGTGTTGTATAGTAGTGTTCCCCTTTTTTTAACGTCCAAGGGCTTCCTATATTAAGTTCAGTAAATCCATTTTCTTTTAAAAAGTTGGCACTTTCCTGAATGACATGGAAAGGAGAAGTGGCTTTTTCAAGAAAATCTAATAATTGTAATGTTTTCATCTGTATTCCTCTTTCTATTCTTAATTATATTTGCTATAAAAATAATTAGTCCGTCTGTTAGTATAGCATAGTTTAGTATGTTTTTAAACCCGAAAATATTAATATGTTTATGATATTCAGAGCT
>CAYTGQ010000118.1:0-6560 GCA_964437345.1 uncultured Lachnoclostridium sp.
CGGCACTTCTATATTTTTTGCTGTTCGGTTTTCTGTTTCTGTCTTTATTATATTTTCCATACCATGCAGCTGTAACAGAATGGATTCCTGTCACTTCATCGAATATAAAGTATGCCACTGCCTGCCGTTCCTGTCCTATACAGAAGCATTTCCTGTCCTTTGGCACTGGCTTTTCCGTTCTCCGGTTCTGCAAATAATAGTTTTTCAGCCTCAGGGTGCTTCCAGATACCAGTATGAATCTCCTTTCTCCATTTTCTGTGAAATCTCGTTTTCCTTCCACAACACTTCTACCTGCTGCGGTTCGTAATGAATGCTTCCTTCATACCGTAATTCCACGTTCATATTCATTTGTCCTCCATGTTCTGACAAATATATGGCCGCAAAACAAAAGGCTGCAATTAAGTGAATCCTCCCTTTCACCTTAATTGCAGCCGAACCATCATTGTAATAACTGAGATTTGATTAATAATATCTCATTATACTTTAGACTTCATGCTTTGCGTCATCAGGTTTCCCTGACTTTGCCCAACAGTTCCCTTTTTTATTTCCACAAACATCTTAAAGAATGAAATATACTACAGCTCTAATCTTGATTTTCTCTTGGAGAAAATTCTTCCAGTATTATACCTGCACCACTACCATTTGAATACGTTATATATATATGTGGACTTTCACTTTTTAAGTAATATTCGCATTTAGATAAATATCCTTTTTCCATAAGCATATCCAAAACTGACCTCATTAATTCCGCTCTTTTTCTATATCCGCCCTTTAGAATACTTCACTCTTCATCATTAGTTTATGTTTGGTGGAATATCCTTCAATATAATGATAGGCCCATATCCATTTGAACACATTACATCTATATACGGCTTTTCTCCTTCAAGATTATATTCATATTTCAATACATACCCTTCTTCTATAAATTTATCCAAAACAACCACCAGCAATTCAGCTCTTGCCTCTATATCGGCATTTTGAAATTCTCCACCCATCATTATCAAATTTAAACTTTCACTCACATAAACACATACATCTTTTTCTTTAATTTCTTCCAAAATAATTTCTTCATCTGAAATTTCTGTTTTAATCTGTGATTGGCTCATTCCTTTTGCACATATCGTTACAATACATATAGCTAACACAGCAACTATGTATAATATTACTTTTTTCATAAAATCTTACCTTTCACGATATTTGTTTAGTAATTTATCATTTATTTACATACAACATTATCTAAAAAGAATTTTCTCTAATACCCATGATGTTGACTTTATAACACAATAAAAATCATTAATCTCCTATTGAAACTAGTCCTAAATCTCTTGACATCGCTTTTGGGATAATCTCTAATAAGTCTTGCAACATTTTTCTACCTTCATCTGGTTTTTCGTAATTCTGAAGCAACGTTGAGTCTAATATATATTTGCATATTTCAGCTATCTTGGACAAATCATTTTTAGAAACTTCAATATCATTATAAGGATCAATCTGGTACAATTTACTCATATCAAAAGACACTTGTCTACTCATTTTATAAATAAAATCAATCAACTCATCGCAAAATTCTACGTTGACATCTTGTTCATTAATCTCATCTATTGAATTTCCTATATAAAAGTTCATTGCAACAACCTCCTCCTATTACTTGTTTTTTATCTTCTCTATTCACTTGGAGATTTTCTGTAAGGCATTCTCTAAATCATTTTCTACCAATTCGCATTTTCAAAATCTTTGTCGTCCAACTCCTTAATATAAACAGATATCCATCTTACAGTATTAGTTTCTACATCCGTTTCAATGAATATTCCTTTTTCAGACTCCCACACTTCCTCAAAATCATCATATACAAATGATGGTTCTACTTCTAACAATTCTTTCTCAGTAGTTCCAACTCCTATCTTTTCAAACAGCTTACCTTGGTAGTTATCTAATGTGGTTATTCGAAATAACTTATTATTTTTTAGATGGAAAAACAACTCTACACTATTTTGAATATCATATCGAATCCAATTATTATTTATAATTTCCGATTCAACGTCCTCTTTTTCTAATAATTCTCGCAATTCGTCTCTTGTGCTGTATAGCTTTATTTCTCCAAATCCCTCAAATGGCACTATTGGTGCTGAAATATCTAACAACATTTTTAGTTACCTCCCGAAAAAATAATTGTTGCTGTTTCTTTTCTATCTGTTTTATAAGTAATTTCAATTCCATCATCAATTTTAATAATTTCTTGGTCAGTGGTATTAATCTTAACGTATGGATTACTACCATGGCGTCCTCCTGGTGCAACCTGAACTTGTAAATTTTTTTCTACTAAAAGCACTCATAATATTTATCTTTACTCGTCTTCTCCATACAATCTATCATAGACTTCATCCAACTCATCCTCATCTAGTTCAATTTCCTCATAGATGACTTCGCCATTTTGAAATCCCTGTCTTACCTTTACTCCACCATCCATATAGTAGCCTTCATACAAGAATTCTGTCGGTTCTGTTGCCAATAACAGCTCCTTCAGTTCTTCAATTGCCTGTTGCATCTTAGCGCTGTTACTATATCCTCCAACTGCACAACCGCTTGAACCCTGATATACGCAAAAACTAAACTCATCACCTGCCTCATCTTCTGCTTTAATGGCATACTCATAGGCATTCTCTAAATCCTCTGTTTCAAATAATGGCTCACCAAACAATGCTCTTAATCTTCCTTGTATCTGTGCTTCATTGAACTCATTAAACAACCATAAACTGGCAAGCTTAGAACCGCCTATGTGATTATTTTCTCCCCTTAATGCTGTAAATTTGTACATTTTAATATCCTCTTTTCTTTTAGTATAGAAAACCTCTCCAAGCGAATTATCTTCTGTATTCACTTGGAGAGGTTCCATAATGTATCTTGTTAATCTAAATCACCATAATATATATGAGTCATATCTACTATACCCATATCAGTAGTAGGTCTTCTCTCAAATCCCATATATTCCAAACAAGATACGATATAACGATACATATATTCCGGAGAATCTGCTATCCTATTTTCATTTTTTTCTCGCAATCTTTTATCATGTTCTTCATACAATTCAAACATTTCCCTTGGTTTCTTTCCTGGTATCTTCGTATTTTGTCCTATTATATATATATAGGTAAATGTTAAATTCCAAATATCTTTTTCAATTTTTTCGTTATATTCACCCCCCGTCTTCTCAACCATTTTTCGTAACCAACTATTTATTATTGGTGCAATTATAAAACCATCTGTTTTTCGCTGATGTCTTGTCTCTATTACATACTCCCTATATTCTGAATAATCTAATGGGTGACTATATGCTTTTTCTTTCATCATATCTACTGCTATCATCGCCAATAACACTTGATAGTCATTTTCTTTCTCGTATAATTTAAATCGACTTAATTCTGCTCTTTCCGCTTCCGTTAACTCTCTTAAAACCACGTTCATTCAATACCTCCAGTCCATTTTAATTAAGGGGTTACTAAATTTCCCGGCATAGTCCACCATGTTACAGGAGACATAGACATCAATAATCGAATTACTCTATACACTACATATCCTGCTGCTATTGTTCCACCCGCTTCTACAACTGCTTCACATACATCCTGTTCATCCATATTAGATACAATAACTGGCAAATCCTTTTCAAGTTCCTTCCTGCTCTTAGTAATACTATAATATATCATTCCTGGTTCTTCTGGAAATGTATAGTATTTAATCATTCTTGTTTCATCTGCTGGAAAAACTAAATGCAAATTATTTGCAATTGACGAAAAACTCGTTCCCTTAACGGCTTTCTTATTTCCATTTTCGTTTTTATTATTATTTATCGCATCAATGTACCCTTGCAATTGTTTCTCCCCCTCACCAACATATCTATCCCTAATTGGCTTTATTTCATATACTTGAACTATCTTTTTATTCTCTAATATCATATCCATACGTCCCCAATTCGTTTTGTTCGTAGTTACCCCATAAACATCTATTTCTATCCCTGGTTTCCATGCGGACGGAATACTGCTATAGTAGAGCATAAAAAATAATTGCAATTGTTGATGTGCTATAATTCCCTCCACATTTGTATAATACCCACTTGGGTCTACATAGGTAATCGGATTACTACAACAATATACATACCTGTTTAAGCTCTGTACATTAGTAATCACACCACGATATATATCTTTACTGATAAATCCTGCTGTATCTGGATTGTAGTATCTTGCCTGCACATAGTACAAGCCGGTTTCATTATCATACTGATAACCCGCATATCCGATAATATTATTTTTTCCCAGATAATTACTTATGGTTGTACACAGACTTGGTACACCGTATTCATCGTAAGAATATTTTTCTACGACTTTACCCGCTTGATTGGTCAGCTTAACTGGAGTTCCCTGCTCATCAAGAAAATAGTATGCATTGTTGCTCTTACTATAATCAAAGGTTGATTCTCCGTCCTCTGTCCACTCTATCATTCCACAGCCAAATGTTACTGTTCCTAACACATCCAGCCCATAAGTATAACGCACACTTTTACTGTAATTACCATAAGTCAGCAACACATTATTATAATCAGACGTTATATCAGTAATATAATAATTAGCAACATAATTGTCTGTTTGCATTATATCATTATCACATAATGTTTTCAATTTCTCATTAAGCTGTTTTTGCACTTTAGAAGACAGCTTTGATATGTTTTCCGTCGGGCTGGTTATCTTAGATATTCTTGCACCATTGCCATCGTAACCATACTCTGTTTCGAGTCCTAAGACTTCTGTTGACTGTACTAATTTATTGGTTTCATCATAAGTAAATATTCACTTGCATATGCATTGGCAGGTATCAGGTTAACAATCATGATAAAACTTAAAACCAATGCTATTATCTTTTTACATCGTTTCATATAATTCTTCATTCCCTTTGTGTACTTTGACAAATATCCGGCATCGTCACAGGATTCCCGAAACAATCCGTTCTCCACCTCTCATTTTTTACAAAACAAAAGGCTGCAATTAAGTGAATCCTCCCTTTCACCTTAATTGCAGCCGAACCATCATTTTAATAACGTACTTTCCCTCTATTTTTCCGTATTATTTTAGACTTCATGCTTTGCGTCATCAGGTTTCCCTGACTTTGCCTAATATTTATCTTTTGTTCACGTCCTTGTTTCAGCGATTTATAACCGCTGTCCCTCATTATATAAATCCTTTTCCAAAAGCGGAAGGTACATAAATGGAACATTTTCTGATTTTTGAAAAAATGTTCCATTTATGTACCTTCCACTTTTCCTACAATTCTGATATTATCCTTAGAGTTTTATTAAAAATTTACAAGGAGAAAAATCGTATGAAAAAATCAAACACATTACTAAAAAAAATTACAATCGTTATGTTATTAGTTGCATTTTTAGGCACAACTACTAACCATTCTATTCCACAAACTGATAATAGCAACTCTCTTATTATGCCATGTATTGATGATGGTGAATGGATTTTAATGCTTTAAAATCACTCTATTATTAGTCCATATTCACTGAAGAAACCATCTTTTAACCGTGAAGAAATGCTATCCTTCCCTGTCAGTTCCAGATTGCAACAGGCACATTTAGCCCAGAAGCAAGCTGTATCTGTCATTCCTAATTCCATTAATGACTGGCAATAGAAGAAATAAATTCTTCCACTGACAAGGTAGGAATAGCTATTCGTAATTGTCAATATTTCTGAGAACAGCTTCACTAATTCCTGATGTTTTCCAACATTATAGAGACTTTTAATTAAGCTATATATTGTAATTGGATAAGTTCGATTTCTTTCCAAAATATCATAATTCTTACAATCGTAATATTCCTTCAATTTTATAAGCAGTTCTATTCCTTTATGTTCATCTGTTTTTATCTTTATACGTACCAGATTATTCAATATAGTAAGCTCATTATAAGATAAACACCTTTCATTTATACTGTCCTCCTCTGATAGTTGCACTGTACATTCTATTGCCTTCTTTAACATTTCTGGTTCCTCATTCTCTGTAACTAAAAATGCCTTTACAAAGCAATGAAACTGGCGATTTATTATATCTTTCTCATTTAATAACTCTTCTAATTGTAGCAGCAATACTTTTGCTTCTTCATGTTGATAACGAACTATTTTTGCTGTAATCTGTTTTTTTAATTCTGAAATCTGAAAATCCTTTGTATCCCCAAACATCATAAATGCTTCACTATATATACCTAATCTCTGCAAAAGAGCCTCTGCAAGAAACTTATCTGGATACATTACATTATTTTCTATTTTAGACAATGCAGAACGATTACACAAACCCGTAGCAAGTACTTCTTGAGAGATACCTTTTTCCTTTCGGGTATCTCTTATAATATCTCCTAACTGATATGCTAATAATCTATCTCTTTCTATATCATATATTCCATCTCCTTCTGGTATCTCTGCCGTTATGTCATAATGATACTTCTTTAATGGAATTTGCACATACTTTAACATCTTTTCATTCCATCTCATCTGTCCATTATTCTCAACCCATTT
>CAYTGQ010000119.1:0-6547 GCA_964437345.1 uncultured Lachnoclostridium sp.
TGTCAATTTGTCCAAAGAATAAATCTTCTAAAGCTAGAAGAGATAAAAGAAGAGCTAACTGGAAAATGAGCGCTCCAAACTTAGTTAAATGCAGCAAATGTGGAGAATTAATGATGCCACACAGAGTGTGTAAGGCTTGTGGTTCTTACAACAAGAAGGAAATTATCACAGCTGAATAATTATATGAAAAGTATTAAGGGCTTCCGAGTAATCGGGAGCCCTTTTTTGTATTGAAAATTGTTTGAAAATTAAGGCTTTTACTTGATATTAGAAATTTGATAGAATATCATTAGTAAAAATGATAAAAAGTTGAAATGGTTAATTTTAGTGTATTTTCCAGATAAAATACAAGTAAATATTTAGTAAAATTTACTAAAAGGTATTGATATTTTTTATCCCATAAATTATAATGCAAAAGAAAGGCGTGATTATATGGCAACAATTAAAGAAATTGCACAACTGGCGGGTGTTTCATCAGCAACCGTATCCAGAGTACTAAACCAGGATGAGAAGATTGTGGTGAGTCAGGAAGTACGAAGCCAGATTTTAAAAATTGCAGACGAGTTAAAATATACCACGCCTAAGATGCGACATGCACAAAAGAAGATTATCATTGGAGTGGCGGACTGGCATATTGTCAGACTTAATCACCCGGATATACGTTTGGCGCATGCTGAGTTTGGAGCCGCAGAATTCTGTCAGAAAATGAATGTTTCTATGCAGAGAATTGTATATGGTGAAGAACAGCAGTTAGATGGCATTATTGCTTTTGGTTCCTTTTCTGAGCAGGAGATGAATTTTCTGCGTAGACAAAGCGATACTATTTTGTTAGTTAATTCCAATCAGGAAGACTATGAGTTTGACCAGATTATTATGGATTACGAGCAAGGTCTTAAGGATATGGTTCGCTATGTACTGGAGAAAAAGGAATATCGTAGTATAGGATACATTGGTGGTATCTATCAGGATGATATGGTTAAGATTGGTACACACAGATTGAAAGCTCTTCAGGAAATCTTTAAACAGTGGGATTGTTATGAAGAGAAGTATTTCAAGGTTGGTGAAATCAGTAAAGAAAGTGGGTATCAGCTTACTAATGAACTTTTGGATACAATGGATATTCCTGAAGTTCTTGTTCTGGGAAATGATGAAGTGGCAGAAGGTGCTTTGAAGGCGATTAAAGAAAGAAAATATCGTATTCCAAAAGACATTGCTGTTATTATGTATCAGGATATTCGTGTACAGGAAAGTAAATATCCTACCTATACAAGTATCTGTATGCTGCCGGAGATAGTGTGGATAACTGCAGTAAAGCTTTTAGCAGAACGTATCAAGGATGGACGTAAGGATGCAATGAAGGTATATTTGCCTCCAAAATTGAGCATCGGAGATAGTGCATAAACATTAAGGTATCTTTAAAAAGGAGAAAAAAGAAATGAAAAAGAGAATTATTGCAACATTATTAGCAGCTGTTCTTTGTTTAGGATGCTTTACAGCATGTGGAAGTAGTGATGAAACAGCAGACAACACAACAACAGAAACAACTGATGAAGCTGGTACAGGAGCAAAAGAAGTAGAAACATTAAATGTATACTTTGTTCCTTCCAGAGATCCAGAAGAAATCGTTACAATTACAGAACCATTAGCTGAACTTATGAAAACAGAATTAGCTACATTAGGTTACAATGTAGGTGAAGTAAAGATTTCAGTAGGTACAACATACGAAGCAGTTGGTGAAGCTTTAGTTGCAGGTACAGCCGATGTAGGATTTATTCCAGGTGGTACTTATGTACTTTATGATGATGGTGCAGAAGTTATCTTAACAGCTACAAGAGATGGCTTAAACAAAGATTCTGACAATGCTGCTGACTGGAATGATGGAACACCAACAGAAGCATCTGAAAATCAGGCAGTTTCTTACCGTGCATTAATGATTGCTGGTCCTTCCGAAAAAGGTCAGGAATTAGCTGCAAAAGTAAATGCTGGTGAAGAACTCACATGGGATGATTTAAATAGTGCGAACTGGAGCGTAATGGGATCTTCTTCTCCAGCTGGTTACATTTATCCATCTTTATGGTTACAGGATAGATATGAAAAAGGTATTACAGATTTAGCAAATGCAGTACAGTCTGATTCTTATGCAAGTGCATTTGCAAGACTTGCTTCTGGACAGATTGATGTTCTTCTTACTTATGCTGATGCCAGACGTGACTATGCAGACAGCTGGACAACAGAATTCAGCCGTACAGCATCTATATGGGAAGAAACAAACGTAATCGGTGTTACATCTCCAATTTTCAATGATACAGTATCTGTAAGCACAACATCTGCTACAATGACAGATGATTTAAAAGCAGCTATCCAGACAGCATTAATCAACATTGGTAACACAGAAGAAGGTAAAGCAGTAATCGCTGTATACAGCCACAATGGTTATCAGGCAGCAACACCTGCTGATTATGATAAAGAAAGAGAAGCACAGAAACTGATTCAGGAACTTAGTGCAGCTAACTAGTTATTTACAGGAATATAAGAGTACAAAGTGTGAAATAATCCGTATATAGCAGTTATTAAGGAGCATCAGGGCTGTGGCAGAAAAAAAGGCAGGAAGCTTCCTGGCTTCTGCCACAGCTTTTAATGTATAGGAAAGAGTTCAGAAAGAGAAACCAGCTCTTGATAAGGCTGCTTAAAAATAAAAGAACGTTTGATGAAAATGGAAGGAGTTCTTATGATAGAATTTTCAAATGTTACTAAGGTATATCCAAATGGAACAGTAGGTCTGGATAATATTAATCTGAAAATTGAGCAGGGAGAATTCGTAGGAATTATTGGTCTGTCAGGTGCTGGTAAGTCTACCCTGCTTCGTACTATTAACCGTATGCATGATATTACTTCCGGCACACTTACTGTGGATGGACAGGAAGTGAAAAATCTGAAAGGGCAAGAATTGCGTAAGTTTCGCCGTAAAATAGGCATGATTTTTCAGTCCTTTAACCTGGTTACAAGAACAACAGTTATCCGCAATGTATTGATGGCAAAAGTGCCGGAAATGCCTTTCTGGAGAGTGTTATTAGGTGTATTTAAAAAAGAAGATAAGTTGGAAGCTTTGGAAGCTCTGGATAAAGTAGGAATTCTGGATAAAGCATATATAAGAGCAGATCAGCTGTCAGGTGGACAGCAGCAGCGTGTAGCTCTAGCAAGAACGCTGGCACAGAATCCTGAAATCATATTGGCAGATGAACCGGTAGCGGCATTAGACCCTGTGACAGCAAAACAGGTAATGAGTGATTTCAGAAGAATTAATAAAGAAATGAATATTTCTATTCTTTTAAATATCCATCATGTGGAACTGGCACTTGAATATACAGATAGAATTATCGGTATTCGTGCAGGAAAAATCGTATATGATGGACCTTCCAGTGAAGTAACACAGGAAGTATTAGATACTATTTATGAAGGAAAGATACCAACAGATGCGGAGGAAGCATAATGGGATTATATGATAAAATATTTAAACCAAAAGAAATGCAGCTTTCCAATGGAAAGGTGGTGCTTGAAAAAGCCAGCCGTACTCCGCTGATTATACTTTTATTAGTGATAGCATCTGTTGTTTCTGTAAAAGTTACAGGATTTAACCTGATGACATTAAAAGAACGCGGTGGGCAGTTTTTTGTTATTTTGGGACAAATGGTGCCGCCAAATGTAGGCTATATCAATAATATCTGGGGACCACTGTTAGATACCATTAAGATGTCTTTGTTAGGTTCTTTTGTTGGTGGTGTATTGGCAATTCCATTTGCCATTTTAGCATCCAGTAACCTGATTTCCAATAAGGTAGTTTTAAATGTTGTAAGGGTATTTTTAAGTATTGTAAGAACCTTGCCAACATTGGTAGCTGCACTGATTGCAACGTATATCTGGGGACTTGGAACAATGGCAGGTACAGTAGCGATTGCTGTATTTACATTTGCTTATGTAGGCAAACAGCTTTATGAAATTATTGAAACTGTTGATATGGGTGCTTATGAAGCTATGGAAGCCATGGGAGCAGGAAAGGCATATGCTTTTATGTCAGCGATACTTCCACAGGTACTTCCTGCTTACCTTTCTGTTTGTCTGTTCTGTTTAGAAGGTAATGTGCGTTATGCATCTATCTTAGGATATGTTGGAGCCGGTGGACTTGGGCTGATTTTGAATGAAAAAATTGGCTGGAGAGAGTATGACAGCGTAGGTATGATATTAATTATTCTTTTTGGCACTGTATTAATAATTGAAGCTATTAGTCATTATATTCGCAAGAAATTAACTTAAGGAGGCAGACAATGAGAGAAATAGATAAGATGTACGAAAAAGAACCAAAAACCTGGTATGCTAAGATTTTGGTTGCTTTAGTTGTAGCTGCACTTCTTGCATGGTCTATGTCAGCAGTTGATTTATCCAATGCGAATAATTCTAATGGGCTTCAGGTTGCAGCTAGTATTATTGGTGGAATTTTACATCCAGATACAGAACTGTTATTTAACCTTACAACATCAGGTGTAGCGTACCTGCTTTTAGAAACTATGTGTATTGCATTTTTGGGAACTATTGTAGGTGCAGTATTATCAGTACCATTGTCCTTTTTGGCAGCAACTAATCTGGTGCCAAGGCCAATTGCTTTATTAGTACGTGGATTTATTATGGCAGTCCGTACTATTCCTGCATTTATTTATGGTCTGATGTTTATCCGTGTAACAGGACCGGGACCATTTGCCGGACTTCTAACTATGTCTATGTGTTCTATTGGTATGATTAGTAAAATGTTTATTGAAAGTATTGAAGACCTTGATATTAAGATTTTAGAGTCCTTAGATGCAGCGGGATGTACAATGTTTCAGAAAATAAGATATGGTATTTTATCCCAATTATTCCCTGATTTTATGTCTACGTTGATTTATCGTTTTGACATGAACTTAAGAGATGCAACTGTACTTGGATTAGTAGGTGCCGGTGGTATCGGTGCTCCTTTGATTTTTGCCATGAGTGCCTATAAATGGAATCAGGTAGGAGCTATTTTAGCAGGTTTGATTGTACTGATTTTAATTATTGAAGTGATTTCAGGGAAAATCAGAGTTAAGCTTGCAAGAGGATAACATACAGGAGATAATTGCAATTTATGAATAAGGGAGAAAAAATAAATATATGTTTTACATCTGATGTACACGGATACTTTTTTCCGACCAGCTATGGAGATATGAAAAAAAAGGATATGGGATTATTTGCCTGTGCTGGAAGCTTTCAGAAGGATGAGAACACATTGGTTATTGATGGCGGTGATATTTTACAAGGCTCTGCATTTGCTTTTTATTGCAGTCAGGTATTAAAATCCCCGGAAACAATGGCAGAGATTATGAATGATTGCGGTTATGATTTTTATACACTGGGAAATCATGATTTTAATTATGGTCAGGAATATCAGGCAATATACCGTAATTCTCATATGGGAACCTGTATTTGTCAGAATGTAACTGACTTGGAGGGCAATGTGCTGTATCCATATCAGATTAAAACCATGGCAAATGGATTGAAGGTTGGTCTTGTCGGTATTGTAACAGATTATGTAAATATCTGGGAGAAAGCAGAAAATCTTCAGGGAATTCGAATAGTTGACCCACTGGAAGCTGCAAAAAAAGCATTAGAAGAAATGAAATCTAAAGTAGATATTACAATCTGTGTATATCATGGCGGTTTTGAGCGTAATCTGGAAACAGGAAAGCTATTGTCAGATACAAAAGAGAATATTGCTTATAAAATATGTGAAGAACTGGATTTTGATATTTTACTGACCGGACATCAGCATATGTCCATTGATGGACAGAGTGTTTGTGGAACCTATATTGTGCAGCCGGTAGAAAATGCCAGAGAATACCACAGGTTAGAAGTGGTATTGGAAAATGGCGAAAAGAAGATTACTTCGGAACGCCGAAAGGCAGACATGAGAAAAGGTACAATCTGGCAGGAAAAGTATGCTTCCATAGAAAATTCCATTCAGGAATGGCTTAATCTGCCATTAGGACATTTGAGTGAAGCTTTGGTCCCAACAGATAAGGTGGAAATGGCATTGCATGGCACAAAAATTGCTGATTTTATCAATAAAATTCAGTTGTATTTTTCAAATGCACAGATTTCTACTGTAGGTCTTGCCAATGAAATTACCGGTTTTAAAAAGGAAGTAAGCAGACGAGATATTATTGCAACTTATCCATATCCAAATACTTTGGTCGTATGTGAAATTACTGGAAAGCAGTTACGGGAGGTAATGGAGCGTAGTGCAGAGTATTTTGACGTAATGGAAGATGGAACGGCAGTTGTTGCTAAGAGCTTCTTAGAACCAAAGGCAGAGCATTATAATTATGATTATTATGCTGGTGTTGATTATGAAATAAATCCGGTTAAGCCAATAGGAAGCCGTATTGAAAAACTTTCCTTTGAAGGGAAACCAGTGAAGGATGATGATAAATTTACCTTATGCCTTAATAATTATCGTTACAGTGGTGCCGGCGGATAT
>CAYTGQ010000120.1:0-6499 GCA_964437345.1 uncultured Lachnoclostridium sp.
GTTCCAAAAGAATTTTGGGATTTACTTGCGCTATACATTTCTAGCAATGCATTATCTTCCTTGCCTTGGGCAATTCCGTTTGGACAAAGTGAAATTGATGTCATGATTAAACTCGCAGACGATGTTTTAGATTGGTATCAAGGTATGAAAAATACGGTGCCAAAATGGTATCAATACAGGTATTTCAGTGCCAATAACTGCATTAATCTGGTGTGCCAGCATTTGTATTCAGTGTATGATTTTTAAAACAAAATTTGATAAAAGTGTTTTATATGAACTTTTATCATCGTTTGTATTTTCAATGGGCGTAGGAATTGTTTTATGCAATGTCGAAAGATGTATTTTGGAATTGTCAACGTGAAAAATTTGTGATATTATGATTTTGGGGAATCCCAAGCTTAGGTGGCTCACCTCTCTATGGAGGGGTCACCCTCCAGACGAAAGAAAGGAGGGTTGCCAATGGTTACATATACGGATTTAATTCAGTTTTGTATTCTCATTGTAGCCCTTGTTAGCCTGTGTTATCAGGTATTCAAGGACAAAGAAAAATAGCCACCACTACTGCGAATAGTGATGGCTATAGTAATATAGTTTATTAACAATTCAAGGTGAGCCGCTTTGGGCTTCCCCTTTTCAAGTTAAATATAGCATAGAATCGGTGTTTTAGCAAGATGTTTTGAAGTATTATTCCTATAACTTTATTCTTATAACCGATAAAATGCTATGCTTAAACTATAATTTGAGTTTGGGAGGTCTAAGATGTTACGACATATTTGTATGTTTACTTTAAAAGAAGAAAACAAAGAATGTAATATTATCGAATTTTTTGATAGAGCAGAAAAATTAAGAGAATTAAAGATGATTAGAAGATTTGAAGTGGTTAGAAATGCGGAAAAGACACCAGCTTCTAATTATGATATTGCTTTAATTTTTGATTTTGATACGGTGGAGGCATTGGATGAGTATCAAAAATCGAAATTGCATTTAGAATTTGGAAAATTTGTGGGTTCTGTAAGGGTAGAAAGAGCTTGCATTGACTATGAAATTAATAACTTATAAATGTTGAGGTAACAAGAAGATGATAACTATTTCGAAACTGGAAAAAGACAACTATGCAGGAAAGAAGTTCGTTTTAAAATACTTATCGAAAGGATATTACGATATAGAAAAGACAGAGACTGGGTTTAATTTTACCTATAAGCTTTTTGATAAGGTGACAGAATGGTCTTTTGAAGATAGCTTTTTCAATGAGTGGTTAGAAAATCCGGTTGCTTATGGTGCATTTGAAAATGGTGAGTTAATAGGTTATGTGGAAGGCACCCTTGAAGAATGGAATAACCGATATCGTATAAGCAATATATGTGTTTTTGATAGTGATAAAAGACATAGTGGTATTGGAACAAGTTTAATGAATATTATTTTGGAAGAAGCAAAAAAGAGCGGGGCAAGGATGGTTGTATTGGAAACACAAACCTGTAATGAAAATGCCATTGCTTTTTATAAGAAAAACGGATTTGATATCATTGGTTTTGATTTATATGCCTATACAAATTCTGACCCGGAACGTCATGAAGTTAGGATAGAGATGGGAAAAGTGCTATAAATAGTCTGAAAATGGAAGGGGAAACAATCTATGAATAATGACTTAGATGTAAAGAAGAAATATCCAGTCGTTACTTTATGTGGTAGTACGAGGTTTAAAAATGAATTCATGGAAACTCAGAAAAGACTCACTTTAGAAGGATACATCGTAATTTCGGTGGGTTTATTTGGTCATTCTGGCGATGAAGAAGTATGGGAAAACATGGATGAAGGTACTCTTACAAAGACAAAAGAAATGCTTGATGATATGCATAAAAGAAAAATTGATATGGCAGATGAAATTTTTGTAATCAATGTGGGAGATTACATTGGAGATAGTACAAGGTCTGAAATTGCGTATGCAAGAGAGCATGGAATACCGGTAAGATTTTTGGAACCACATAAGGAAAATGATAAGAGATAGAGGGAAATATGAGAACGGATATTTTAGAGTATTTACAAAAGGAAATATATTCAAGATGTAAAAAGCCTGAAAATAGGTTTGGAATGGGATGTTATTATCATATTAGGGCGGTTGTTAAAAATGGAGAAATATTATCAAAGTTGTCTTATGATAAATGTAAAATTGCAATTGTACAGAATTGTATAAGAAATCATAGAGGAAGTGTTTGCTGTGATAAGACTAGTATAGAAGAGTTGTGCGTTACTGATGCAGATGTAATCTCGCATTTTGATAGTGTTCCGAGTTTGTTATATTTGGCTTATGTAGAAAGAAATATGAGCATTGAAGAGGGAATAGAGTTTGTAAGAGGAAAACTAGAGAGAAGTTTTCATAAATTATCAGAGGAGAGTAAGTTGTTTTATAAGGACAAGTATTATAAAGTAATGGAAATGTTGAAATGAGAAACAGGAACTAGAGTATAAAATGGTAAATGTAGTTGTAATTTTTTTGTTAGGAATAATGCTATTATAAATATGGTATGGTTTTGGAATTATTTGTAGATAATAAAGTAAGGGGTAGTAGTACATATGAAATGTAATGACAATGTATTGACGTGTATGTATTTAAGTGGTATATTGAAGAAAAGGAGATGATAATTATGGCAGAACGTTTAAATGTTGCAATGGCACCAAAAGATACTACATTTCAAGTAAGAATTAATTCAGAAATAAAGAAGACTGTGGAAGAAATTTATGCTAAAACAGGAATGACTTTAACAGAAGCATTTAATATATTTATCCAACAGTCTATTAATGTGGAAGGGTTGCCATTTTTAGTTACTCAAAATAGTAAAGAAGCTTTGAAAGAGCAGGCGTTAGCTATGCTTATGGTGGATTTAAAGAGAGCGGAAGAACGTGCAGATCGAGAGGGATGGATTGAAGCTGATGACCTTGAAAGGGAGGTAGGGGTATTAGATTGAAACAAATAAGATATACTCCTGATGCTGCAGATAAGCTTCGCGAAATTAATAGAAGTATAACATTACGATATGGCAGTAATAAAGCAAAAAACATAATAAAAAGTATTACTAATGCGATTAAAGGACTTGTAGAAAATGAGAATAAAGGACCATCTGTAGAGAAAATGTTTGGAGTTACTACGGATTATCGGTATATTTTCATATCAAAAAATTATGTATTTTATCGTGTAGAAAGTGATTATATTAAAATTGTGAATATTTACAATGAAAAAGAGGATTTTATGTCAGCTTTGTTTGGAATTGATACAACACCACAAGAAACTATTGATTAATGGAATGAATAGAAAAAATTAGATAAAATAAAAATTATTGATGTAGAGAGTTATTGCCTATATGGTGATAACTCATTTTATATAGATTGCAATCCATATAAGATAACAACAAGCAAAAAACGCACCATTGATTTTAAAATAGAATGAAATATAATGTAAATAAGAGTTTCAGAAATTGAAATAGAGATTTTGGGTTTGCTAATCTGATGCAGGAGGTTTCAATGGAAAAATCGTCTTTTGAACAGATTTATGATATAGTAAAACAAATACCCTATGGTAAGGTTGCGACTTATGGGCAGATAGCTGCACTTGCAGGGAATAAACGATGGTCCCGCGTAGTAGGTTATGCCCTTCACGCTAATCCGGAACCGGAAAATATTCCTTGTTACAGAGTGGTGAACCGATTCGGTGAAGTATCGAAAGCTTTTGCTTTCGGTGGAGAGAACCGTCAGATTGCATTACTGGAAAATGAGGGTATAGAGGTAGAAGGAAATCGAGTGAATTTAAAGAAATATCAGTGGCAGCGTGTGACAATGGATATGCTAAAATAGAGAAAAATAAAAACGGGTACAGATGAAAAGAGATAGATGGGAATTGCGGAGGCTAAGGCATGGGTTATTTTGGAAAATTATATTTAGATAAAGAAAAAGATATTGTTGTGTACTTGGATATGAATCAGGGGACTCTTTTTTATACAATTTATGCAAATAATCACAAGTCAGATAATTTAATCAAGAATCTGGCGATTATTTCGAATCAGAGAACTACAGTTTTGAGCGGAAAAACTGTAATTAGAGGTGAGATTCCGTGCTACATTAAGGGAGATGGACAGAGAGTTTATATTTTCCGTCTGAATGGTATGAAGCTTGCCAATATTTATCCGGATGGAGAGATTGAAGTTAATTCTTTGATTCCAGCCATTGCGAAGACTTTAATGAGTCAGACAAAGGATTACAAATATTCTTTTAAAGAAACTTTGGTTAAATCTTATGTGCCAGAGAAAGTGAAGCTGTCTACAGATTTGCATACCCATGGAAATGCAAACTTAAGTGCTGATATTTTGATAGCATTGGCTATTAAGCATCAGATTCGATATCCATTATATTATATAAAGAAATTGCAGCTTACAGTATCTGATGCTCAGAAAAAGTTTTTAGATGAACAGCGAGAAATGGTCAAAAAATCCATTGATTTAGCGGGAGAATCGGGCAAACGTTTAGAAAGAAAAATTGACGACAATACATTCATTAATTTTGCTGATTTGATTTTACATAATATTGAAAATGCAACGGAAAACATCAATAAGATTCGTATGTCTTTATCGATTTTAAAGGACTCTCAGGCTGTATTTACCAACTTGGAAAAGCTTTATCTTTATCGCTATGTTTTCACAAAGGGTGTGGAAGCTGACTATAAAATTGATTTAGTCAATATGGAGCAAATTGAAGACCAAGACATTTGTCATTATCTGGAGGAAATGTTAAAGGATATAGATAATGAAAATTATGCCAATATTACATTTTATCAAGATACACTATTGTGGATTGGACGAGAATATCAGAAACGCCATATTAAGTATGTAGAAATCAGCGATACAACACTGGTGAAAAAAGAAATTTCTGCAGCTCGGATGTTAGAGCAGATTCATCAGATCCTTCCCTTAGTCAAAGAAGAGACAGGAGTTGATATTCGCTTTTTAGCAGCCATTCGAAGAATTCCATTGACCTTGGTAAAAGACAACATTACTTCCGGCAATTACCTGACAGAGGCAATTCAGGCATTAAAGGTCGTATGTAAAGACCCTTATGTTGTGGGAAGTGACTTTGTTGGTGAAGAAATTAATGATATTGAAGAATTGAAAGCGGTTATCAAAGAAATCGTGACAAAGATAGCCAGTGAGGATAAGAATTGGACGATTCGCGTTCATGCTGGTGAAAATGACTCCCTGAAGAGTAATATGTCAAAGGCAATTCAGCTTGTTGAGGAAGCTTTATTGCCAGGGCAGATGTTTCCATACATGCGAATTGGACATGGTGTTTATTGTGCCAATTTAAAAACGAATCAGGGAAAAGAGCTGCTGGCAAAAATCAAGGAGCATGGTATCGTTCTGGAATTCCAGCTGACAAGTAATGTACGTCTGAATAACCTTATTGATTTAAAGAAGCATCCAATGAAAAAATATCTGGAAAATGACATTTCCTGTGTTATGGGAACCGATGGTTATGGATTATATGGAACGGACAGCATCGATGAGCAGATAGCCTTGACCAATTTCTTGAAAATTTCAGATGAAGAGTTTGGAAAAATGCAGGCAGTAGAAGACAAAATTATGGAACGCCAGACTTTGAACTTTATCAATAAGTCAGCGGCATTTGCAAAAGCTTTGAATCAGCGGGCAGTTCAGCAATATTATATGGATGAATTCCAGAAAGAATTTGATGATATATGTGATGTGAGGTTTGAAATTCACAAACAGCCGTCCTATCCGGTATTTAAAGATAAGATGGTTGAATTACCTTGGGATAAATATCCAATTATTATTGCAGGAGGCAGTTTTACAAGTAGCAATACGTCACCAAGAGTCAGTGACAGCGATAAACGACTGTTGCAGGCGTTGTTAAATAATTTGAATCCAGACAAGGTATTTTTTGTGGTAGGTCATAAATTATCCGGTCATGAAAAATACATCGTAGACAATAATAAGAATTTTGATATTTACAGTATCATTCCATCCCTTATGGACGAAAAGCAGATTCGCAGACTCTCAAAAGCGGATATCAAGGGGGTAAGAGTTTCCACAGAATCACAGGAAATGGGAATTTATAAATCCTTCAACTATGAAATCTTTGAAAGAAGAAACTGCGCGCTTTTTGCATTTGAGGGTAATTCAGCTATTGCCAATCTGGTACAGGAAGCCCGTAACGGAAAAGGTCGGGCAAGAATCTTCATTTATCCAAAGTCAGAGATGTTGAAAGCAAAAGCAGCATCCCTTCAAGGGTATGTGACAATCAATGCTTCAGCATATGAAGTAATTCAAAAGATTCAGGAAATAGAAGATAATATTGGAACGAGATTGTAGGTTTTATTTGTGTGTCAACTTAAACAGTATCATTCGATGGAAATTTTTCATTTCAGGGTGATAATTTTGTATTGAATTTGTAATAAACAAATTACAGGCTAATGAGGTCAAGTAAAATGATTGAT
>CAYTGQ010000121.1:0-6483 GCA_964437345.1 uncultured Lachnoclostridium sp.
AATGGAGAGTTGAATTTGATAAATCATTTTAGACAGAGGTAATAAAATGGCTACAATCAAGGATATTGCAAATAAACTTGGAGTTTCTGTCAGCACTGTATCAAAAGGATTAAATAGTGCTCATGACATTAGTGATGAAACAAGACAGCTTGTATTGGATACTGCTATCGAAATGGGATATGCTACCAAGAAAATGCGAAATCAGGAAGACAAAAAGGTTTGTGTTTTTATTGAAAACATGGACTATGAAAATATGGACGAATTCGGCTATGACATTATAACCGGTTTCAAGAAAGCTGCTGTCAGAAAAAACTGGGATGTTACAGTTATTCCTGTAAGCCTTAATCTGCAGGCTGAAGAAAATTATGATTCTTATATGTTAAAGCATGGGTTTTGTGGAGCCTTTTTAATTGGTTTTACTCTTCATGAGGACTGGTTAAAACAGTTAGATAAGACTACTGTTCCAACGGTTCTTCTGGATAATCACATTATCGGACAGCCAAAAGTTGGTTATGTTGGTACAGACAGCTTTGAAGGAATCCATTTTGCCGTGTCACATCTGGCAAAGCTGGGACACCAAAAAATTGCCTTTTTAAATGGTACTAAAAATTCCATGGTATCCGAAGAACGTCAGCAGGCATTTGTCCAGAGTATGCTTTCCAATGGTCTCACTCCTGATGATAATCTTATCGAATATGGTTACTATGTTCCTGATTGTGCCAAATATCATGTACCTAATTTTTTGGCTAATGGTGCTACCGCTATTATGTGTGCCAGCGATTTGATTGCCACTGGTGTTATTGCCGAGCTCAACCGCCGTGGTCTTCGCGTACCGGAAGACATCAGTGTTATCGGCTTTGATGATCTTCCAATTGCTTCCCGCCTTACCCCGGCTCTTACCACAATTCGTCAGAACCGCTCAGATTTAGGTAAAAGCGCTGCTTCTTTACTGGACAACCTGCTGACAGATGTTGCTGTCAGTAAAGTTCTTCTCCGTGCTGAATTTATTGAACGGGATTCTACCGGAAATTGCAAATAAAAGATTGGCGGAAACACCTACGAATGTAACAACCATTAAAAAGTCAGGGCAAATCATAATATGATTCCCCTGACTTTATCTGTTGCGTTTTTATATAATTCACTTTTTAATTATGCCTTAAATCCTCTGGATGCTTCATTTACATTTACAAACACTTCATCTAACGCATGTTTTCCATAAGTAAGTCCTGCATAAAGTGTCTGTGTATTTGCCATAACCGGACCGGAGGTATCTTCTTTTGCCACTCCTTCAAATCCGACACGAAGTTTCTCCATAATAGAGATTACATTATCAAGAAGCTCTGGTTTTCTTTTAAACAATGCAATCACAACTCTGCGGTTAGAAAACGAGTATAACTGGAACAAATCCTTTGCAATTGGAAACCTGTGATCCAAAGAACCCATTAATTCATTTAGCAGTTTCTGCACTCTTTTTAATTCTCTGTCATAGGTCAAAAAGTCTTCTTCTTCAAAGCTTTTCTTTGCTTCTTCTATACTTTCAATAATCAAGTCAAAAGTAATTACAACCAGTTCACTTCTGTTTGCTTGTGTAATTCTTGCTGTATAAGCCCTTAATTTTTCGCTGTCCATACCTGCTCATCCTTTCCAGATGCTATTTTATCCTTTCTAATATTAGGAAATTTACAATTCGTCTTATAAAATGCAATTCCTATATGCTAAAAACAACTACTGCAATAAGGATAAAATTGTCTGTGGTCTTTCATTTGCCTGAGAAACCATAGAAACGCCTGCCTGTGCAAGTACATTTTTCTGTGTATAGTTAGCCATTTCTTCTGCCATATCAACATCTTCAATACGTGAAAGGGCTTCTGTTAGGTTCTCCGCAGAAGTATCTAAGTTAGCAACTGCATGCTCTAAACGGTTCTGGTATGCACCTAATTTGGAACGTACTGAAGATACAATATTAATCGCCTCATCTAACATAGTAATTCCTTCAGAAGCCAGTGTTTCTGTTAATAAATTAAGGTGTTCCAGCCCCAGAGTTCTTGTAGAAACCTCTGGAATCGCAACTTCTACTGTCTGACCTTCGTTAGCACCAATCTGTAGCAGCATAGGACCTGCATCTAAAACGGAGATGTTGACTTCACCTGAAATTGGATTTCCAGCCGCATCTACTTTTTCATTACCGTCTTCATCAACAAACATATACTCATCAATTTCAAACTTCATCTCAAAGCCATCGCTGTCTGTAATTTTAACGATGTTACCATCTGCAATTACTGTACATGTATTGCTGAATTTGCCGTCATTTTCTTCTGTTTTAAGCACAACCTTTGCATCAGTTCCTTTTACAGTTGGGTCTGTACTATCAACAGCCTCCACTGTTCCATCTGCAAGTGTTGTTGTCATTACATCAAGACCAAGCTTTTTGGCCAGCAAACCATTTTCACAATAAATACTGATACTCTGATCTGCTCCAGCTTCTTTTGTCTTAAAACTTAACACATCGCCTTCTGTATCCATTGTAATATTACAGCGATCACACACAGTACGTATCTTGTCAATCACCTCATCATTAGTGTCACCCTCTGAAATATCAACTGTTTCGCCATTAATAATAACTGTTCCGGCTTCTTCCTTCACAATATCTGTTAAAGTCATAGCTCCGCCTGTTATATTTGCAGAAATACCCACTTCTTCCACTGTTAACTCATATGTATCACAATCCACGGCATCTGAAATACTAATCAAAGACACACTTGTACTGCTGGAATATGTCTTACGGTCAAGATTGCCATCTAACAATGCCTTTGTATTAAATTCTGTATCGGTAGAAATACGGTCAATTTCTTCCATTAACTGATCAATTTCTTTCTGGATGGCTTCTCTGTCTTCTGGCGTGTTAGTTCCGTTAGCTGCCTGTACTGCCAATTCTCTGCTTCGCTGTAAAATTGCCTGTACTTCATTTAAAGCACCTTCTGCCGTCTGAATAACTGAAATACCATCAGAAGCATTTCTGGAAGCCTGCTCCAGACCTGCAATCTGTGTTTTCATCTTCTGGGAAATTGCCATACCTGCCGCATCATCTGCCGCATGGTTAATACGATAACCAGAAGAAAGTCTTTCAATACTCTTATCTAATGCTCTGTTTGTTGTTTTTAAATGTCCGTTTGCTATTAAAGCTGAAATATTGTGATTAATCTGCATATTCTCACCTGTGTCCTCTCTTTGCCGTTTATGCGACTGCTGTTCTTAACTGCTCTACAAATACTTTTGCCGTCTTATACAACATTCTGGTTTCTGTCTGGTTTTCCATGTCATCACTGCTTCTCAGTTTCTCCAATGCTCTGTCTGAAATAGCTGTGGATAACTGTTTTACAGTAAGTCCTAATTCTTCCAAACCTTTTGTCATCTGTTGCATGCAGTCGTTTAATTTTTCAAGCCCTTCCTTGGTCTCACACAGGATAACTCCATTTATCGCCTGTTCCTTTATAGAAGCTTCAATTTCAACTCTTCCAAATTTTTCAGAATTCATGGAAATCTGAAGCTTACCTTTTTCACCAGTGCCCTTGCGAATTGTAAGACTTACATTCGTAATGGAATCACCGGTCACAATCGGAATTTCATAATGTTCCTGACGGCTCATGGAACCAGTCAGTACAACTCCTTTTCCTAAAAGACGAAGATTCTTCAAATCCTCACTGGTAATAGCTGTATCTGCATATTCCTGATTAAGAAGCTCTTCTGTCTTTTCTTCCAGTTCTGCAAACTTCTGCTGCAGAGCCTCTGACTCATCAATAGAATCTACTATATCTTCCATAACCTTTGTCAGTTCTTCTGTCTGTCTCTGAGTCCAACTTCCAGTCGTACTCTCAGTTAAGTTATCGGCTTGTTTCTTCAATTCCTTAAACACATTTTTATTTCCTGTGAAATATTCTGAAGCTACTGCCAGATTTTCAATGGAAACAGGCTGGTTAAACTGCTCCAGAAAATCCAGTGCTCCACTTCCATCACGGATAATCGTTCGGATATCCTCTACCTTTTCCTTCAGATATTTATTCTGAAGTTCTTTATCACCATCCACTCGATTCAGTTCTTCTTTCAGCTGTTCCAAAGACATATCCATAAGCTGCTCCAGACTATGGGCTGTCGTGCCACTATTCCCTGCAATCTGTGCCAGTTTATCTGGTGTGATTTCTTCTAAAATCTGCTGCAATATATTTTCCTGATATATCATTTCGTTTTGTCTTTGTGTACCTGTAGAACTCGTTGTCTCGGACTCCTGCTTCCCATTTTCGGAATGTTCTCTGCCTGAAAGCCCTGCCTGAATCTGTTCGGTAATAGTTTCTCTCGTAAATGTCAAAGTTTCCAATGCACCAAAGCTGTCATTAACTTCAACATTTACTCCTTTATGCTTCATGGTACGAACTGCTGTTAACAGATTACTCATGGTAAGCTCTTTTCCTGTATCCAATACAGAACCAATTACCGCACCATCTGTCTTTTCAACATTATTAAGAAGACGATAAATACCAATATAGCTCTTTCTTTCTTCGTCACTGATACCATTCTGTTTTTCCAGCTTCCAAAGATATGTGCTGTATTTTTCTTCAGTAGTAACACCTAAGTCTTCTCTGACCTGTTTTACCTGCTGAATAAGCTGTTCCATTGGCATATCCAGAGGATTAATCCCTCGTTTAATGAGTTCAACAGTTGCTGCCGGATGAAGTTCATTAAGAAGTGCTGTAACCTGACTGTCATATGCTTTTACGGCTGCAATGGAACTCTCATTAATTTCCATATGGTTATAACCCAGAATACGGACTGCTCTCTGATTATCTGCTGTGATTTCCATATCCATACTTGCCAAAATTGCATCAACATTACGGAATGCTTTCTGAATGGAATCTCCCATATCTTTTCGAGGTGCAGTCATCAATGTTTCATAAGCAGTTCCTGCTCTGTCATAAGAAGCCTTTAGCTCATTACCTGCCTGGTAAAGACTATCAATACTCTGTGCTGTATTAATTCTTAAAGTTACACCTAATACAGCTGCCGGTACATTCTTTACACCTGCAACAGTTTCTGTTGTTGCTTTCAGTAAAGAAATATTAGCCTCTGTCTTTTCTGCATTACCTTCTTCTAAAAGATTCTCATAATATTGCTTTTCTAATTCCTTTAAGCCCTCTACAATCTTCTGTAATTCAGAAGTATCAATACGGATTCCCTTTTTTGCAAGAGTCTGAGCTGATTCTAATGTAAGCTTCAAACGGATTTCTTCTAACTGACGGTAAGCTGTAACTTCTGAAATTGTGCTGTCTGCTATATTTTCAGAAACCTCTGCAATTTCCTGCTGTGCATATTTTAAATTAACAAGGTTCACTTTTTCGCCATTCTTTACTACCTTTGCAACAGCCCCCTCTGTGACTGTATCAAAATCCGCGACTGCCTGCTCCATCTTGCCATACAATACAATATTCAAATCTGCTTTCTCAGGAGCGACTCCATGCTTCATGGCCTCTGTCATTGTAGTAAGCAGCATGTCCTCATCAACACCATTGCGAAGCTCTAAAAGACTATTGTAAGCATCCATTGTATTTTCTGATATTGGAAGATTATGGTCAAAAATCCATTTTGCCTTTTCCATATTTTCTTGTGAAATGGTGAATCCTGCATCATGCAGAATCTCTTCTGCCTGACCCGAAATCTCTTTCCACACTTCTTCTCCCGGAGACTGTACTTTAATGGAAGAATACTGGCTGTGATAAATACCTTCTAAGGTGATGGAACCACCTTTACTAATCAAGGCTGCCATACCATCTTCTGAAAGCTGAGTCATAACATTAGACAGCTTCAGAGCATTTACCAGTGCCTCTACATTAGCTTCTGTCACTGGAAGCTCAGCCTCTGCCAGCTTCTGTGCTGCTTTCTTTGCAGTTGGGTCAGAAATTTTATTGCTAATAGCAATTTTCTCAACATCTTCCCTAAATTCTTCTTTATTCTCAATCTGCCTATCAACAGACAGCTCCCTTAATTCCTTATTCTCTTTTCTACGCTCCAGTGCTCTCTCCAGACGTCCTGCCTCATATTCCTCCATGGAACAGCCTTCTTCCGATAATGCCGCATAATCCTGCTCGGTCATATGATTCGCCATGTACTCAAGAGCTTCCTTGTTGCCCGTCTGCTTTGCATCCTGTGCCAGAACATCAGAAAGAGATGTTACATCCGTCTCAACAACTGTACAGCAGATTCCTGCTGATTTGCTTTCGGTAGAAATAACATCACTTTTCTTATCTATTGCTATATCAATATTCTTATTTTTAATATCAATTTCTTTTGAATTTTGAACAGGTAAGTTCTGATTTACGTTGGTAATATTCATGTACCGCCTCCAAAATGCCCTCCTAAACAACTCCTTTTGTCTTAGACATTCGCCTTTAAATCCATTTCCGGTCAATTTGCTTGTATATTATTTCGGCAAAA
>CAYTGQ010000122.1:0-3170 GCA_964437345.1 uncultured Lachnoclostridium sp.
TTCTAAGGCATAAGCTGACCTTTATAAAAGTTCAATGAAAAATCATACTCATATACTATAAGATAACGCCCCGCTATGTGATGTGCAAAAAAATGCGAAAACTCAAAATCTATGTTCCCTTGTCAAATAAATGGAAAAATGATAGAATGATAAAATGTATAAAAAAGCTGTAGAATTAGGAAATGTTTGAAGAATCACAGGAATTTAGAGAGGGGTATTATTATGAATAAGTATTTATTAGTAATTGATATGCAAAATGATTTCATTGATGGAGCTTTAGGAACTAAAGAGGCGGAAGTAATTGTTCCAAGGGTAGAAAGCTTTATAAATACATTCGAAGGAAATGTGATATTTACAAGGGACACTCATCAGGAAAATTATATGGAAACTCAGGAAGGAAAGAATCTTCCGGTTGTTCATTGTATAGAAGGAACTAAAGGGTGGGAAGTAAAGCCGGTTATTCAGAAGGCATTGGACAGCAAGAAGGCGGTTGGATTTGATAAGCCGACTTTTGGTTCTAAAGAGCTTGCCGAGTATTTATTAAAAGAATATGAAAAACAGCCAATTGATGAGATTGTATTAATTGGAATTTGTACCGATATTTGTGTAATATCTAATGCAATGCTTGCAAAAGCATTTTTACCGGAGGTACCGGTTAAGGTTGTGGCTGATTGTTGTGCAGGGGTAACACCGGAAAGTCATAATAATGCATTGGAAGCCATGAAAATGTGTCAAATTGCAGTAGTATAGGAGTATATCGAATTATATGTGGAAAAAAGGAAACAAAATAGTATGTCCTAACTGTGGGGCAAAATTCATGGATGATCAGCCGTTCTGCCCGTTCTGTGGAGTGTTAAATTACAAGGGTGCAGAAGAAGTATATATGGATAAGCTGGATGATATTCGTGGAAATATGGATGATTTGAAGGATGCTCCGGTAGAAGAGGCAAAGAGAGAACTGAAATCTCATGGGAAACTGCTTAAAAGAATAGGAATTGTAGTGGTTGTCCCGATACTTTTAATCGGAGGTCTGGGAAATTTAATAAATCTGGCCGATGATACAGTGAATGGTTCTGATGCACAAAAATACAAGGAAGAGTATGCGTGGAAGCATGAAAATTATGCCATCATGGATGAAATGTATGAAAATGGTCAGTATGATGAATTGGTTGAATTTTTTGATAGCTGCACATCAGAATCCAAACCTGTCTGGGCTTGGCAGCATGCTCAGTTTTGCTATGTATATAGAGATATTCAGGAACTGGAAGAAAAATATCAGATGGAAGATGAGTATTATGCCAAATCCAGAGAATACATTAAGGAACGAATAGAGAATGAAATGGAAGCGGAAGATAGGTTCACAGAAGAAGAAACAGAGATTTTAGCCTCTTATTATCAGCGTGTATTACAGGAAAATGAATAAAGAACCGGAATAACAGGGGATAAAAGAGAGGAAACAAAGAAAGAGAGAATATATTAATTATGAAGTGTAAGTTTTGTGGAGCGATACTTTCTATAGAGGATGAGTATTGTCCGCATTGTGGAATGGTAAATGAAGAAGCCAGAAAGCATGTGGAGGATATGAAGCATTATGAGAAAGAGTTTGAAGAAACTAAGGAGAATGTTTACAAGGCAACTACCCAATATACCAAAAGAACAACAAAGGTTATAGTAATTGCAATTATGTTGGTTATTAATATTGCTTTGTTCTGGGCAAGTGATAACGCATACGGTTTACAGAGTGATTTTTTACGTTGGAAGGCTGTTCAGAGTGCAGACAAACACAGAGAGGTATTAGATACTTATCTGGAAGAGGAGAAATTCATTGAATTTTATGAATACACATATACCAACAGAATCAGTACCTGGGAACTGGAATTTGAAACTTATCATCAATTGGATGTGCTTTGCAATAATTATGCATCGATATATGAAAACCTGCTGAATTTATTATGTTATGAAGAAACTTGGTATCAGGATAAAAATTATTACATTGAAGCTTTAAGTAATGAACTGGAATACTTCTATGGTAACCTTGATATGGAAAAATATATGTATAATGAGGAGTATGACAGAGAAATCAACAAAAAAGCCATTGAGGCAATCGAAAAGAAGGTTGATAATCTGCTATTTGTATATGCAGGGTTAACAAAAGAAGAAATTAATGAACTAATGAAGCTAAATGGTGCCAGAAGAGAATTGATTTTAGAGGAGGTGTTTGGTAATGAATAGGAAAGTATCAGGATTTAAAATTATTATTGCAATCCTCCTTGTTATCAGCATTATTCAGGCATTTAACTTAGTTTTGGTGATGACTGAAGATTATATTTCACCTTCAGGTTTTACATCCTTTCATTATGCATTAGAAGATGGAAGATATGGAAAAATGGTTCGTTTATATCATACAAATCAGATGTACAAAGACCAAAGAAAAGTTACCGGAGATGATTTTAAGGAATATTATGCCATTGCTCAATATGTAGAGGCTGCGGTTGATTACAGAATATATGAAGCAACAGAAGACAGCAAACGTGCCGAGGAAAAATTAGCGGAAATGAAAGAAGCAAAGGCAGATATGGGGATACTTTCCTTTGAAACAGAGAGAATTGATGAAAAACTTGGTATAACTGTAGTTATCGAATAGACTTTAGACAAATAATGGGAGGTTATAATGTTACAGACATTTTATCCGGATAGAATTGAAAATTCCACTTATGATATTGATTTTCAAAAGTTATATAAAAAAGGATATCGAGGTGTGATTTTTGATATTGATAATACACTTGTAGAACATGGCAAGGATGCAGACAAGCGGGCAGAGGAGTTGTTTCGGAGTCTGCGGGCAATGGGAATGGAAACCTGTCTTCTTTCTAATAATAAAGAGGAACGGGTAAAACGTTTTAATAAGAATATCCAGACCCATTATATCTATGATGCACATAAGCCTTCCCGAAAGAATTATATGAGAGCCATGAAAAAGATGGGAACCTCTTTACAGAGTACAATTTTCGTAGGGGATCAGCTTTTCACGGATGTGTGGGGAGCAAAGCGGTGTGGTATGGCGAATATCTTAGTAAGACCGATTGACCCAAAAGAAGAGATTCAGATTGTGTTAAAACGTTATCTGGAAGCAGTGGTACTCTTTTTCTATGAACGGGATTGTAAAAGAG
>CAYTGQ010000122.1:3270-6387 GCA_964437345.1 uncultured Lachnoclostridium sp.
CAGAATATTGTTCTCATAGGCTTTATGGGTTGTGGAAAGACTACAATCGGAACTGCATTGGCAGAAAAACTGGAATATAAGCTTTTAGATACAGATGCTGTTATCGTAGATAAAGAAGGAAAAAGCATTAAAACTATCTTTGCGGAACAGGGTGAAGGGTATTTTCGTAATGTAGAGACAAAGACCTTAGAGGAATTAGAACAGACTCTAGAAAAAGCAGTGGTTTCTACAGGTGGAGGATTACCTCTCAGAGAATGTAATGGGACAATTTTAAAACGTCTTGGCTTTGTGGTTTTCTTAAAGGTAGAGAAGGAAACAGTATTAAAGCGTCTGAAAGGGGATACGACCCGTCCGTTACTACAGGGTGATAATGTAGAAAATAAGGTGAAGGATTTGCTTGAATTTCGTAATCCGATTTATGAGTATACTGCTCATGTGGCAATCGAAACAGATAATAAATCTGTAGATGAGATTGTAGATGAAATTATAAGGAATTATAGGATTATGACTGGAGACAGAAGCTTTCTGGAAAAAGAGGAGAGTGTAGAATAGGAGTTTCTAAAGGGGTTTTTGACAAAAAAGATGAAAATTCTGGTGGAAAACGAAAAAAATAGTTGAAAAAAAATACTGGATACAGTAAAATAAAATCAATAGTGTGGTATTTTATGTATTTGCCACACGCAGTGTTATTTATTTTAAGGAGGAATATCAATCATGGTATCAGCAGGTGATTTCAGAAACGGTCTTACCATCGAATTAGATAATGGAATTTATCAGATCATCGAATTCCAGCATGTAAAACCAGGTAAAGGTGCTGCTTTCGTTAGAACAAAATTAAGAAACATCAAGAGTGGCGGTGTTGTTGAAAAAACTTTCCGTCCAACAGAAAAATGCCCACAGGCTCACATCGAAAAGAAAGATATGCAGTATCTGTACTCTGATGGCGAACTTTACAACTTCATGGATGTTGAAACATTCGATCAGTTTGCTTTAAACGAAGAAGCAATCGGTGATTCCTTAAGATTCGTTAAGGAAAATGAAATGGTTAAAATGTTATCTCACAATGGTGAAGTATTCGCAATTGAACCACCATTATTTGTAGAGTTAGAAATTACAGAAACAGAACCAGGTTTCAAAGGCGATACAGCTACAGGTGCTACAAAGCCAGCTACTGTTGAAACAGGTGCTACAGTATATGTACCACTTTTTGTTGAAACAGGTGACAGAATCAGTATTGATACAAGAACTGGTGAATACTTAAAGAGAGTTTAATTTCTTTTTGGACAAACTTATATTGAACATCAAAGGAAGTATATCTTTGGATATACTTCCTTTTTGTTGTATGGAGTCGAAAAATGGGGAAAATGGAAAATTATTCTCAAAAAAGCTTGACATTGCAAAAGAGTTAGCTTATACTAACTTAGTAATAAATGAAAATGAACTCATTATGATTATTTTTTACATAACTGAAATCATAAGAAGCCAGACAAAGGAGGCTAATATGAACTTACTAGATGCACAGATAGGAGAAGAGTACATTATTAAAGAGATACTGACAGATGATGAAGAGATGGATGCATTTCTTTTTCGATTAGGCTGCTATAGTGGTGAACCTATTACAGTAGTTTCACGCAAGAAGGGCGGTTGTGTTGTATCTATTAAAGATGGTAGATATAATATTGATAATCTTCTGGCGGAGGCTATCGTAGTATAAGTATTATAGGATAAATATGCGTGGTGATAACTCACCACATATATTTCGGGGTGTAGTTAGTTATAACTATCTGTGAGGTCATTTAATTTGTTATAAAATGAATGTATATATATAGGAGGAATCCAAAATGAGAATTGCTTTAACAGGTAATCCAAACAGTGGTAAAACTACCATGTACAATGCGCTCACTGGAAGAAATGAACGTGTTGGTAACTGGGCTGGTGTTACAGTAGATAAGAAAGAAAGCCCAATTAAGAAAAACTTTTATAACGGTGGAGAGGATTTAATCGCTGTAGACTTACCAGGTGCATATTCTATGTCACCATTTACATCAGAAGAAAGTATTACAAGCGGTTATGTTAAAAATGAAAATCCAGATGCTATTATCAACATCGTGGATGCAACAAACTTAAGCCGTAGTTTATTCTTCACAACACAGTTATTGGAATTAGGAATTCCAGTAGTTGTAGCTCTTAATAAGAGTGATATCAATGAAAAGAAAGATACTAAGATTGATGAAAAGGCATTAGCTGAAAAGTTAGGATGCCCTGTAATTAAGACAGTATCTATATCCAACAGTGATGCTGGTTTGGCGGAAGTAGTAAAGGCTGCTGTAGCATTAAAGGGATGCGTACAGGAAGCACCTTATACACAGGGTGATATTAACTTAAGCGACAAGGCAGAAGTTGAAGCTGCAGATAGAAAACGTTTTGAATTTGTTAACAAAATTGTTGCTGATGTTGAAACACGTAAAGTATTTACAAAAGATGAGAACTTCCAGGATAAGATTGATAAGGTTATTACTCATCCAATCCTTGGACTTGGTATCTTTGCAGTTATCATGTTCTTAGTATTCGATATTTCACAGTCAACATTTGGACCATTCTTAGCAGACACATTAGTTGGATGGATTGAAACTTTCCAGGAATGGGTTGGAGGAATGTTAGAAGGCTCTAATGACTTCTTATATGCCCTTTTAGTTGATGGTATTATCGGTGGTGTTGGTGCCGTTGTTGGTTTCCTTCCACTGGTAATGGTAATGTATTTCTTAATCGCATTATTAGAAGACTGTGGTTATATGGCAAGAGCAACTGTAGTATTAGACCCAATCTTTAAGAGAGTTGGTCTTTCCGGTAAATCCGTTATCCCAATGGTTATCGGTACAGGTTGTGCAATTCCTGGTATTATGGCTTGCCGTACAATCCGTAATGAAAGAGAACGTAGAGCAACAGCTATGTTAACACCATTTATGCCATGTGGAGCGAAGCTTCCAGTTATTGCTTTATTTGCAGGTGCATTCTTTGCAGATGCTTCATGGGTTGGTACATTAATGTACTTTGCTGGTATTTTATTAATTTTCTTTGGTGCATTATTAGTAAATAAAATCACAGGACACAAGTTCC
>CAYTGQ010000123.1:0-1339 GCA_964437345.1 uncultured Lachnoclostridium sp.
ACAGAACAGCAATGCCAGCACCAGCACTCCTATCCCCATAAACGTCTTCTTTTTCCATCCTTTGAAATTCTTCATAGTCTTTCCTCCTGAATGTTTCAAAATATATCCTGCCATATATATCGGCATAATCTCCAATTTTTTTTACTATATCTTGTTACCATTTTATGCAAATAGTTTGGCAATTCTATGTCATATGCTATTATTTTATATTATTTCCGACAAAAAATAAACAAATTTATGCACCAATGGGACTTTTTTACCATTCTTCTAAGCCTTTATAAAATTCTTTTGCATTTCCACACATTCTCATTTATAATATTTTTGTAAAACTTCAGTTTTACTATTTCAGCAGATTTCTTCTGCTATTATTTCTATGGTTTCAAGACATTCGTCAATGATTCCAGTTATTTTATTATCTTATAATTATCTAGGAGGTCTTAATGTCAAAAAAAAATTCAAAACACAAGAAAAAATGCTCAAAGAAACTACATACTTTCACACAGTTTTCCAGCTCTCATATAGACAGTTTAGAGCATCTGTCCGGACCACTTACTTACAGACTTACGAACGATTACATGTTTCGAGCTGTCTTTCAAAAAAATGAAGATGCTCTCCATGGGCTCTTATGTGCCTTACTTGATTTATCCTGGGAGCAAATTTCTGACATCACAATATTGAATCCCATCATTCTTGGAGAAGCAATTAACGAAAAAACAATTGTCTTAGATTTAAAAATTCTTCTTAATGATAATCGTGTTTTAGATTTGGAAATGCAGGTTGCCAACGAAGGTGATTGGCCCGAACGTTCACTTTTCTATTTATGTCAAACCTTTGCAACCCTTCCTAAAGGTGAAACCTACAAAGATTTAATGCCTGTAATACATATCGGAATTCTTAGTTTTACACCTGTTCCCGCAAATCCTCAATTTTATTCTGAATACCTCATGTCAGATACAATAACCCATAAAATTTATAGTGACAAATTAGCACTTCGTATGTTAGACTTAAGTAAAATAGATGAATTAACAAATAAAGAAAAGGAGTCTGATTTATATCGTTGGGCCAAACTTTTCACAGCAACTACATGGGAGGAGGTTAAAAAATTGGCTTCTGAAGATTCTAATATATCCAAAGCATGTTTTACTTTACATGAAATGACTGAAAACGAAAAAATACAGGAACAATGTAATGCCAGAATTCGCTATATCATGGATCGTAATTCCGCAATACAGAATGGATTTGATAAAGGCTATGCCCACGGTCTTGAGGCTGGTACTATTGCTGGCAAAGAGATTGGCATAAAACTTGGTATGGAAGCTGGTATGGAAGCTGGCATGGA
>CAYTGQ010000123.1:1439-6335 GCA_964437345.1 uncultured Lachnoclostridium sp.
GCAAAGAGATTGGCATAAAACTTGGTATGGAAGCTGGTATGGAAGCTGGCATGGAGGCTGGCATGGAGGCTGGCATGGAGGCTGGCATGGAGGCTGGCATGGAGGCTGCCACCTCAAAATTAGTTCTCACACTTTTACGAAGCGGTATGAATATAGAGGAACTTTCCTCTCGTCTGGATATTTCATTGGAAGAACTCGAAAAAATTTCATCTTCCTCACCAACTAAATAAATCTTGTTACTTTTCATTATCTATAGTAAAATAACAGATAGTTTGTATTTTTTTAACAGCTATCTGTTATTTTTTATACTTAAGACAAGGAGTTTTCTTATGAAATCCCAAAACTATTATAATCGTATTATTCCACTATATTATTTTTTCTTTTTCGGTGGGCAGGCTCTTGTTACATCCTACATGAATGTATATCTTGAAAAACATCTTGGCTTCACTGGAAGTCAATTAGGCTTATATACCAGTCTTACACCTTTAATACCGGCGGCAATTATTCCATTAATCGGAATCCTTTGCGACCGTACAAAGCGTTATAAACAGTTTTTCCTATGCTTTATAGGTATAATTATTGGTTCGGCTGCCCTTATGAGTATTCAGACTGCTGTTCCTATGATTCTCCTGTGTGGTATCACAATGGAGATTGCCCGCTCTGCGACGACTTCTCTTGCCGATACACAGATTACCGAATACTGTTCACAGACCAATGGTAATTATGGGATGTTCCGTATGGGCGGTTCTATCGGCTGGGTTGTATTCGGTATGCTAATTGGATTCCTAACCAATCACTTACCATTAAATAACTTGTTATTCCCGACCTATATTGCTTTAAATATAGTAACACTGATATTTGCCTGCCTTTTTCCAAATATTACAATCCAAAGGCAGAAGCCTGATAATATAGATACCATAAAAGAAGAATCTGTCCAAGGTTCTTCTGCCTCACTTAATCACAGCCAGAACCCATTAACAATTTTGCTTCACAACAAAGCATATGTAACAATGCTTTTAGTCACTGTTGTCGTCTGTATGGCAGGAGAATCCAGTCTTGCCTATATTGGAAATCATCTGGTAACTACTATGGGCGGCTCTGAATCCCTTATCGGATTAAATACTGCATTCTGTGTTGTACCGGAATTTTTCTTCTTTCCGGCCGTTAGCTGGCTTATAAAGAAACATGGTTTCAAGAAAATGTATCTCTTAGCCGCTATTGGTGTAACACTCAGATTTTGTATCTATTTTTTAGCAGGTAATCCTTATCTTTTCCTTGTAGGCTCGTTATTCCACTGTCTGGGTTCCGGTACTCTTACCGCGGTCAACCTTGCATTTACTCATAAAGTGGTAGATTCTTCCGTTTTTGGAACAGCCGTTACTGTATCAAGTACAGTTGCCACTGTATCCCGTGCTATTTATGGTTACATCTATGGATACATTTATGAAAACTTTGGAAGCCGCTATATATTTATGAGCGTTATTCCACTCTGTATTGCTATTTTAATCTTTGTACTGCGTTCTCATACATTTGAAGATAAACAAGAAAAAATCAGGGTCTAAACAACCCTGATTTTTATTCTCTTCTTAAGGCCTGAGCCATCTGTCGTCTTTACTGTAATATAACATACACCTTTTTTCTTTGCTTTAATTAAGCCATTAGCTGTTACTGTGGCTATTTTCTTATTACTGCTGCTGTACGAAATAAAATCCTGTGATACGGCATTTGGAGTAATTGTTGTCTTAATCTGGTAGGTTTTACCCTTCTTAACTCTTTTTGCAGATACATTTGTCTTAATCTTTGTAATATACTGTTCTTCACCAACTCCAACTTCACATTCAAAGGCTTCTCCTGTATCCCACACATAAGCTGTAACGATGGTTCTTCCGTTACCAACTCCGGTTACGATACCATCATCATCAATGTTGGCAATATCATAGTCATCACACCAGTATAACACATCCAGATATGGGTCCAGTGTTTCAACAAAAACTGCTGCTGTCTCATTGATATTCAGATTAATTCTTGTCTCATTTAACTTTAATACTTCCGGTTCCTGTTCCGGTGACTCCAGTTCCCATTTTGCATATACAATAATACTTTTGGTAATTGGTGTGGTTTCCGTAAATTCTGTTGTATATGCTTTATCTATGTACCAGCCTTCGAAAATATAACCTTTTTTGGTAGGTTCTCCCGGAAACTGTACATAAGAATTGGCATGAATTCCATCTATAGGCTTTACACTAGTTCCGCCCTGCGAATCAAAGATGACATAGAAAAGCGGTTCTTCAATTCCTTTCACTACTACATAAACCGACGCTTCCAGCTCACCTTCATCATTGGTAACATTAACAGTTACATAATTATCTCCAATTTCCTCGATAAGGTCATCTTCCAGTGTAAAATCTGTTATATATTCATAACTTCCATCATCATAATAAACCTTAACAACGAAATCTTCCTTATCCGGTCTCCGGTTCAGAATAACCGGTTCTCCGTTATACTCTACTTCAACATAAGAAACATACAGTTCCTCCCATTTTGCATACAATACAATATTAGAAGTAACCGGAGTATAATTCGTAAATTCCTCTGTATATTGTGTATCTGTATACCAACCCTCGAAAGTGTACCCTTTCTTTACCGGTGTTGGTAATGTTATATAGGTATCCTCTGGTACTCCAACCAGATATCCACAATCTGAGCCGCCATCGCTGTCAAAATACACCATATAAGTTTTTGTATATGTAGTTGTTGCCTCTGCCTTTTCAGGAATAACGATTCCGGTAAACAAAAGGCTGAGAATTAATAACCATGTGATACTTCTTTTTATTCCTTTTGCTTCCATTTATAACCCTCCTTGCCTTTTGACATAAATTTCTAGTCACAATATACCACAAACCCTTAACAAATTCAATTATTGACTTTATCTGCGTATACCTTATACTTAAAGTAAGTCTTTATGTCTGTATCATTCGATATAAAGTTTCAAATTACAATGTAAGGAGAAGGCACATGTCAAAATTATCCTTTCAAAATAAACAATCCAGAAAAATAGTCCCTATGGTAATAGTTTTTTTCATTATTGCTGTTATTCTTTTTGCCCTTTATCAAAATTATATTAACAAACAGATATTAGCTTATACAGAAACACTCACTCAGTATGAAGAACGTTTCAGCCAATATTACTATGATGATTATGAAAATAGCTATACTATATTAATCGGCAAATATAAAGAGGGACTTGATAGTAAAGATTTATCACTTTTAGAAAACTGTTGCAGGGAACTGGACACACTGGAGACATCTGTGATTGCAGCCAGCCAAAAAAAGATTGAAAAAGATCTTGATAGGCTTGCTAACGCAGATTTATCCAATGCTTATGAAACTGAAATTAATCGAATCAAAGAAATTGAAGCAGAAATACAGACCATGCTGAAAGCTCATCAGTTTACTTCCATTACTCCTCTCTTAGAAGAATGGACGGATATTATTGATAATATGTCCTTTGTTGCAGATAATCTGTCTATTTACGTTAATCAGGCAGACATTTCTGAATATCCGGTTGTAAGACTATACCTCTCTATTCATGATATAAATGAAAATGAAGTACCGGATGACCTTGATAAAGAATTTTTATATCTGTCAGAGGCATTTTCCACTGAACCATTTCAGGCAGCAAGCTTCAAAAAAATAGCTGATACCGAACCGGTTACCCTTGCTATTCTTGCAGATATGGGCCATAACCGAAGCGACCAGGATATCGCATTGATTGCAGAAGGCATTTCTGGTTTTCTGGATATTTTGCCATACAATTCACAAAATCAGATAGAGCTTCAATCCATTTCCGATTCCTTTTCTGTAATCGGAGAATTTACCTCTGATAAGGCAGCACTTAAACAATCTCTATCTTCGTATACTTCATCAGGCAACGTCAGCCTTTTTTATGATGGCCTTATGGCATCGCTTGAACGTTTATCACCCCAGCCAGGTGCCAAATGCCTGATAGTTCTTACAGATGGTGAAGATACCGGAAGCTCTCATAGTTGGGAAGATGTTGTCGCCTTATCCAATAAATATCAGATTCCAATTTATACTATTGGAGTTGGAAAAGAGGTCAGCCCTTACATTTTGGAACGAATTGGACATAGAACCAATGGTTCCTATCGGAATCTGAATGACTTTACTACTCTTAATAAAATATTAGAATCTATTTATTCAAAGGTAACAAACCAATATAAACTTGAATATGTTTCCACGGCTGCACCTGCATCTGATAACAGTATTTCGCTTCATATTGCATACAAGCACCGACGATATGGTGGTATATGTAACTACAGCTATATTCCACCTATAGCAGAAAATGATAACACCGAAATCACCGAATAAATGGGCAACAAAAAAGTGACTGTATAGGCAGTCACTTTTTGTTATCTATTTACTCATCCCAGTTGTGGTAAACTTCCTGAACATCATCATCTGCATCAAGTAAATCAAGAATCTTGTTGATATTCTTTAAATCTGTTTCGTCTGTTAATTCTACATATGTCTGTGGAATCATTGTAACTTCAGCCTGAACCATTGGAATGTTCTGTGCTTCTAAAGCTTCTCTTACTTCACTGAAATTATTTGGATCTGTAAGAATTTCGAAGCTGTCTTCTTCTTCTGCAAAGTCATCTGCACCTGCATCTAAAGCAATCATCATAAGGTCATCTGCTTCCATCTCACAATCTTCTTTTGCAACGATAATCTGCCCCTTTGTATCAAACATGAAAGAAACACAGCCCTGTGTTCCAATGCTTCCGTAACCTTTTGTGAAAGCATTTCTTACATTAGAAGCTGTTCTGTTCTTATTATCTGTAAGAGTTTCTACGATAATAGCTGTTCCGTTAGGTC
>CAYTGQ010000124.1:0-6186 GCA_964437345.1 uncultured Lachnoclostridium sp.
ACAGCGACGGGTTTTATCTTATAACATTTTATAAGAAATGTCAACACCCTTTTTTTATTTTTTTCTTTTCTTTTTTTCTCCATTCATTGTATTTTTCTTATAACACATAAAATATAAAAATAACGGCAAAAGTCAACTTACTTCTGCCGTTAATATTCATTCAAAATTCCATCTTATCTTATTGTAGAGAAACTACTGCTTTGCTGTCTTCTTTTGTAATAGTTATTGTTCCTTTTGAAATATCCGCCGCCTTATCTACAGCAAATACAACTACAGCAACTTTGCTTTCACCGGTTGGAATTGTCTCATTATAATACTGAACATCTCCCATAAGTGCTGTAAGTAATGGTTTTTGAACAGAAACACCTTCTAAATTCAATTCATAGGTAATTCCTTTTTCTGCTAATGATACGGTAATATCTTTATCCGAAATATTCTTGATTGTAAATTTAACTACTGCCAATTTACAACCCGAAGGTGCTTCTACTATAAAATAGTCATTATTCTCTTCTTTATACGTTTCAAACTCTTCTACGCCTAAATAACTTACATCATATTGTTCGCTCTTATAAATATCACTTAAAGTCACAGAAGGCAACTCTCCTATATTGCTCTCATTCTGAACAACATCCTGTGTTTTTCCCACTGTTGCATCTGCTGTTGAAGTTTCTGTATTTTCTTTAGAATCGATAGAATCAACTGGAACGAATTCTTCCCCTGTTGTTTCTGCTGCTTCTGCATAAATCAATTCATCTTCATATTGAGCATCATATTTCAAAAGAGCCATTGCCATGTATTCAGCCACCATAGCATTCTCTTCTTCTGATAATTCAATTCCACTGCCACATCCTGTAAGTAAAACAGTTGTCAATATGGCTATTGCAATGCAGTAAATGTATTTTTTCACAGCCATTCCTCCAGTCGTAAAATTAATTGCAACTTACAATTATATTAACACTTTTTGTCAATTGGGGCAATATGATATTTTACTCATTTTTCATATCCAGTTCAAACCAGAACTCTACACCATTATCTCGATTATTGGCACCAAACTTCTGATTATGAGAATTCATAATTGCTTTTACAATAGAAAGACCAATTCCACTTCCTCCATATTCTCTGGTTCTGGCTTTATCTACCTTATAGAACTTGTCCCATACCTTATCCAAATCCGCTTCCGGAATATGCTCCCCAGTATTAAATACTACAACTCTGACCACATCCCCTTTGGGAACTAAGGTAACTTCTATTTTATTCTCACCAGATACATGATTAAGTGCATTGCTTATATAATTAGTAATAACTTCTTCAATTCGATATTCATCTGCCCATACATATATCGGCTCATTATCTTCAAAACATAAGGTTGCTTCCTTTTGCTGAAATAAAATTTCTGTAGCATCCAGAACAGATTTCACCAAGGAAACAATATTAAACCGTTCAAATGTAACCGGATCTTTTCCAGACTCAATCTGATTCAAGCTTAACAATTTTTTGACCAGCACATTCATTTTATTAGCTTCATCAATAATAACATCGCAATAAAATTCTCTGCTTTCCTGATCATCATTGATATTTTCTTTTAACCCTTCTGCATATCCCTGAATCAGAGCAATTGGTGTCTTTAACTCATGTGAAACATTAGAAAGAAACTCTGTACGCATCTGATCAATCTGTTCCTTCTGTTCAATATCTTTTTTTAACTCGTTGTTAGCTGTTTTTAATTCAGAAATTGTAGTCTCTAATTTTTCAGAAAGAAAATTCATACTCTTTCCTAATGTTCCAACTTCATCTTCTCGATTATCAGTATATTTCACTTCAAAATCCAAATTAGCCATACGGGTAGCAATATCTGATAATTTCAAAATTGGCGTTGTAAAACTTTTGCTCAAAATAAAAAGTATAATACTGCCTATAATACCAGAACAAATTCCCACGTATGCCAGAAAACGATTAGAAATAGCTGCACTTTCAAGCATACTCTGGTAACTGCTTCGAGCATAAACTCCTGTATTATCATCTAACACACCAAACATCTCCAGATAATATCCATTCAAACGACTATCAAACACTTTATATATCTGGTATTCTTCTGTAGACAACAATATATCTCTCGTTCCATTTTGCTTATTTATATTAGCATACCCTAAAATCTGATTCATTACATTACGCTGTTGAAATACATCCAAAGCAGGATAAAGGAACTTCACCTGCCAGCCCACCTGATTATTTTCCAACTGGAATACATACACATTAATATCTTTTCCAACCTTTAATTTTTCCATTGCCATGGATATTTCTTCTGAAGCTTCTGTATCCCCACTCAATCCACCATCATCTAAGGCATCACTATAAATGTTTTCTACCTCTGAATACACTTTTCCCATAGTATCTACCTTGTAATCAGCATAATAAGATGCAAGAAAAGATTTATTCAAAAACCAACAGAAAAAAATTGTACCGGTTAATGAAAGTGTTAATATCAGCACTAATCTAAAACGAATTGAATGTTTCATTATTCTACCTCAAACTTATATCCCATACCCCATACCGTCTTAATATAATTTCCTTTTTCACCCATCTTACTGCGAAGCTTCTTAACATGGGTATCAATGGTTCGGGCATCACCAAAATAATCATAATTCCATACATTATTCAAAATCTTTTCTCTGGATAATGCTACACCTTTGTTAGTAATAAAATAAGTTAATAATTCAAACTCTTTGTAGCTTAAATCAATTAATTCTCCATCAATACGGACTTCATGAGCTGACTGGTCTAATACTATTCCACCAAGTTCTGTTACCTCACTATTAATTGCATTAGCTCTTCGAAGAATTGCTTCTACTCTGGCAACTAAGATTTTAGGACTAAACGGTTTTGAAATATATTCATCAACTCCGAGCTCAAATCCCAGCAATTCATCTCTTTCATCACTTTTAGCTGTTAGCATAATAATTGGTACATTAGAATTCTTACGAATCTCCCTACATACTTCCCAACCATCCATTTTAGGCATCATAACATCAAGGATAATCAAAGCAATTTCCTTTGTTTCAAAGAAAATATCTACTGCCTGTTCACCATTCTCTGCCTCAATTACTTCAAAATCTTTTTTTATAAGAAAGTCTTTTACCAGCTTTCTCATTCTGCTTTCATCATCTACAACTAAAATTTTTAATTTATCCACCCTAAAACACCTCCACATCAGCGAATCTACCTAATAAATATTATTTCGTTATGCATTGTAACACGAAAGTATGTCCATTTCGTGAAATCTATTGCCCTTTTAAAGCATTTTCCCGTTCTGTAACAGCTGCTTCTCTTGCTTCTAATTCCTTTTCCCATTCTTCATACTGATTAATGATTTTATTTTCATAATCAGAAAATATCGAATATGGTGTAATTTGGGAAATTATTAGCATTCCTGCAATTATAAAAACCAAAAATGCAATAATAATATTTTTGATTTTGTTAGAAGACTGATATTTTTCTGCAATAAGACGATACTTTTCATTCTTCTCATTTTGAAAAACTGTTTTTGCAGAATTTGGCTGATTTGTTTCTTTTTGCTGCTTTGTTTCTGATTCTGATATCTCCATTCCTTTAACTGGAACCAAAAGCTG
Source organism: uncultured Lachnoclostridium sp. (assembly GCA_964437345.1). Lineage (GTDB taxonomy): Bacteria > Bacillota > Clostridia > Lachnospirales > Lachnospiraceae > CAYTGQ01. The sequence goes on from CAYTGQ010000124.1 coordinate 3,627, forward strand.
TTCTGCATCCACTTCCATTCCAGAGCTCAAAATCACGCTGCGAAGCTCCCATAGGAAATGAATCCCGATAATAGTTGTGAATGAATTCTTATCTAATATTTTCCTATATAATTTATAAGCCGTTTCTGGATTCTTCCAATCCATGGTCTTTTTCATCTGGTCTACAACTTGTTTTTCCCGTTGGGCTTTGATATATTCTTGGTTAGTCTCAAATAAATAGCCATTGATAACTTTCTTTTCTTCTTTTTTTGTTTCATCCATAAGTTTTACCTTCTTTTATTAATATACCTACTACATATTGTTCCCAAATATTTCTAATTGAATTTTATCAAATATAAGTTTACTTGTCTACTTACGAACGTTTCAATCTAATTAAACTCTACATTTTCTGGCTGATTGACTTTTTAGCTCTCCAAGCACAAACTTCAATAACATTCATATAATATTCTAAAAAACCTAAAGGTGATTTTATGAGTTCCTGCGAACTAAGTATTTTTATTTCTACATTAGCCTGTTCTATTTTTGAATGCTGTGGACGTGATGAATCAACGCTCCTGTCCGCTATCTTTTTACAGTTATCTGACTCGCTAAATACAATCCTTGTTCATGATGAAATTTGTTCAGAGAAAAATGTAGAAAGTTCAGAAAATACCGGTTTTACAGATATTTCTAATAACAATGAAAAAAGCACTACTACTAAAAAGTAGTAATGCTTTTCTATATGCTCTTATAAAATGGAGCTGAGGGGAGTCGAACCCCTGTCCGAAAACCCATTCACCTGAGTATCTCCTATCACAGTCAGTTATTTGACATTCCCTCCACTAACCGGCAGCTGACAGCCTGTTAGCTTTAGTAGATTCATAATACGCCTATATACTCAAATCTTTGCATATATCGTTTCCTGCATAGTCGATGCCCTACTCCAAAGTGCAGGTGCAATGGGTAGAACAGCTGCCACTAGGCAGCGTAAGCTAAATTATCTTCAGCGTTTATATTTAATTCTAAGTTTTAACGTAGTCCTAGTCTACGGATAGCTGCTCGGGCTTCAAAATCCCCGTCGAAACCAGTACAACCCCTGGTTTATGTGCTTATTCTTTCAAAGCTAGTACATTGTAACACATTTAAATTATAGAGTCAACACAAATACATTGACAAAAATTGTTAATATGGAACATTACGACAAAATATGCTCTAGAGAAATATCATTCCCCTCTGCCACTACTTTCGCTTTTGCTCCACAGATTAATGGCATCATTGGTGGCAAATGTCCTAAATCCACATCCATAATAACAGGAACATTGTATTGCTTCACCATTTCATATACTGCTGCATACTGGTCAAGTCCCATCATATCTTCTCCATAATGGAGCGGTCTTCCAATCAGGAAACCTTTGGTGTATTTAAACCAGCCTGCATGCTCCATCTGCCAGAAAGCACGACGGATAGACATTACATTCAAATCACAGCATTCTAAAAACCAGATAATTCCATCTTCTTTATATTTTTCTTGAAACTCTGCTACTTTATCATAAGATGTCCCAAGTAAATTAACCAGACAATCTACGCAGCCACCAAGCAAACGTCCTTCCATCACTGCACTTGTTTCATTAGTTCCACAATAATGAAGCACTTTCTCTTCTGTCACATTATAAGCTGCTAATGGATTTTCTTCACTTTTCAATCCTTCTTTTTCCCAGAGAGGGTATCCCTGCATTGTAAGCTTTTTACCGCAAATCAAATCATACGCATCCTGTATTGCCGGATGCCAAGGCTCCATACCAAAGGTTGTTGCACATGGTGCATAAATAGATGCTGTATCACAGATAGTTGCCAGTAAAAATGTCATATTAGTATTATCTGAATATCCCATATACCATTTTGGCTCTGCATTTTTCACTGCATCAAAATCCACATAATCTAAAATCCCACACATCAGCTCACCGCCACCACAGGACATTAAAACATCATTTTTATGAGAAAGATAATATTCTGTCAGTTCTTTTCCACAAGCCTCTGGTGTATTGCTAATTCCTATTCCTGAGCCTTCATAACAGTTTGGGCCTAAATCCAGCTCATGGCCAAGCTCTGTAAATTTCTTCTTCGCAGCTTCAAAACAAGTTATGTAAGGTTCTGTACTGCATCCAAAAGAAGGAGCTACAAAACCAATTGTTCCATTTGCTTTTAAAAATTCTGGATATCTCATGTGAAATTAATCTCCCAACTTGATTTTTTACTTAACCTTATATTTTATCTAACTTTCAGACATAATTCTATCTGTAATTTTCAAACCTCTAATACAGATTTTTCACCTTAAACTCTTTTTCCGCTTCTCTTCTCTGGTCTTTCTTCGCAATATCCTGGCGTTTATCATAAAGCTTCTTACCTTTTGCCAGACCAATTTCTATTTTTACAAGACCTTTGCTAAAATACACGTTAAGCGGAACAATAGTATAGCCCTTCTGTGCCATCTGTGCCTCTAACTTATTGATTTCATATTTATGAAGTAAAAGCTTTCGTACACGAAGCGGGTCTTTATTAAAGATATTTCCTTTTTCATAAG
>CAYTGQ010000125.1:0-6100 GCA_964437345.1 uncultured Lachnoclostridium sp.
CCACACTCACCCTGCGAGTTTTGTTGAGAGCGAGGCACAATCAAGGCAAAAAATCAAAGTATTAGAGGTTCTTGCGTCCGTTAGGTTGCAAGTAAAATTTAATACCATAAAGCCTGTTGAAAGAAGTGTAGATTGAAAAATCATATCAAAAAAGTTTCTTCAGATAACTTTTATTATGTGTAGTTGTAAAATGTGAAAGGGCTGGGAATGGGGAAGTGTCAGAAAAAGAAAGTAAGAAAAGAAAAAATGCACAAAAAAATGAAAGAATGACTTGAATTTATTGACAAAATAGTTCGTGAGTAGCATAATGGAATTGTACTTATGACAAAAAGAGATGGAAAAGAGACAAGGAGAGGTTCAAATTATGGGTATGTTTAAAACAAAAGAAAAAGTAGAAACAAAAGGACCGTCAGAACAGGAGATTTTATATCCAAATGGCCAGATGGCAAGAATGAATAAGATTGTAAAATCAACTAATCGAGTTGTACTTATTGGTTTTATACTTTTGATAGTTTTTGCTGGAGTTAACACAACGCTGATGATAGAAAATAGCGAACAGCTTCAAAATACTATGTATCTGAACCAGTATCGCCTGGGTTCTAAGACACTTACATCCGAAGTGCAGTCTTATGCAGTTACCGGTGATAAGACATATTATGATAATTACATGAAAGAATTAAATACAGACAAGAATCGTGATATTGCATGGGCAGGTTTGCAGGAAAATAATCTGACTGATGAAGAGTGGGCATCTTTAGAGCAGATTGCAAGCTTATCTAATGGTCTTGTTCCATTGGAGGAACAGGCAATGGAATATGCTGCGAATGGACAGAATGTAGAGGCTATGGCATTGGTATTTGGAGAAGAATACGAATCAACCGTTCAGCAGATTAATCAATTGACAGATGATACCATTACAGCAATTCAGTCACGTATGTCTGCAAGACAGAGTATGATGAATATGCTTATGCTTGGCAGTTTTGCAGCATTTATTGTAGCATTTGTACTTACAGCAAAGAAGGTACAGGTTACAATCAGTTTCTCCAAGGAAGAGCTGCTTTCACCAATCGTTAAAGTATCCGGTCAGATGACAGAACTTGCAAATGGTAAGTTTGATGTGCCACTTGATATGTATGCAGATGAGAGTGAAGTAGGAAACATGGTCACTTCTATTGCAACTATGAAGAAGAATTTTGATAATATGATTACAGAGATTTCTGATGTTCTTGGACAGATGGGAGAAGGAAAATACAATGTTCAGGTTACACAGGAATACGTGGGTGAATTTGTAAAAATTAAAGAATCCATGTTAAAGATTATTGCAGATACTAAGAAGACATTAAATACAATCAAAGATGTAGCAAAAGAAATCGATGGTGGTTCTGAACAGTTAGCACAGGCATCTGTAGATTTGGCAGAAGGTTGTACAACACAGGCAATGCAGGTGAAAGAGGTTGCAGAGCGTATTGACCAGATGACTAAGAATGTAGAAAGGAATGCAGAAGAAGCGAAGGAAGCAGTTGCAATTTCCAATAATGCAAGCAGTCTGTTAATGGAAGGTAATGCTAAGATGCAGGAATTAAAGGCTGCTATCAGTGAAATTAGTAAGTGTTCTGAAGAAATTGGCACAATTATTGCAACAATTGAGGATATTGCAAGTCAGACTAATCTGTTATCCTTAAATGCATCTATTGAAGCGGCTCGTGCCGGTGAAGCAGGAAAAGGCTTTGCAGTTGTTGCTGAACAGGTTAAGAAGCTGGCAGAAGAGTCTACTAAGGCAGCTGGCGAAACAACTAAACTCATCGAAACTACAATCGCAGCAGTAGATAAAGGTATCGCCATTGCAGATGCTACAGCTAAGAATATGGATGAAGTTATGGTTGGCGCAAAAGCAACTACAGATAAGATGATGCAGATGGCAGAATCCTTGAAGGAAGAAGCTAATATTATGGAACTGATTGATGAAAGCGTAGCTCAGGTTTCATCTATCGTTGATAACAACTCTGCTACATCTGAAGAGACAGCGGCAGTTAGTGAAGAACAGAGTGCTCAGGTTACAACTATGGTTCAGTTAATGGATCAGTTTGAAATCTAATCTCTGAGTTTTATAATTTATAATTCTACAAAATAGAGGGACTGGAGATAAATATATTTCCAGTCCTATTTATTTGTGGTAGAATCAATGTAAATGGGAAAATAATTAGAGGAGAGAAAAATGGGGCAGCAATTAATCATGAAAGAAATGTGCCGGAAACGTTTTGAACCGGCAGTTAGTAAGATAAAAGAACTTCTGGCAACAGAGGCAGACTGTATTATAGTTGCAGTGGACGGGATGAGTGCTTCTGGGAAAAGTACATTGGGATTTTATTTAAAAGAGTTATTTGACTGTAATCTTTTTCACATGGATGATTTCTTTTTGCAGAATCATCAAAGAACGGAAGAACGTTTAACTGAGGTGGGAGGAAATGTAGATTATGAACGTTTTAAAGAAGAGGTTTTAGATTCTGTTCTGAATAAGCAGACCGTCATTTACAGACCATTCCGCTGTGATATCAGAGAAATTAAAGGTGAGATAGAAATACCTTTTAAAAGATTAAATGTAATTGAAGGTTCTTACAGTCAGCACCCTTATTTTGGGCAAGCTCATACACTTCGGATTTTCACAGAGATACCAGAAGAATTGCAGATAGAACGAATCAGAGAGCGTAATGGAGAAATCATGCTAAAGCGTTTTGTATCTGAATGGATTCCAAAGGAAAATGCATATTTTCAAAAGTTTCAGATAAGAGAAAACAGTAAATTGGTTATATAATAGACTTAGAAAGCTACAGAAGTAAAATTTCATGGAGGAGGCAAAAATGGAACCATTGGTAAAGAATTTTGCACAGAATACGGATGCAGAAACCAAAGCTGAAAGACAGCACAGAGAAGTAGCATACAGAGCTGCATTAGAAGGTATTGTATTATTGGAAAATGATGGGTGTCTCCCATTAAATCCGGGGAAAATAGCTCTCTATGGGGCGGGAGCGGGAATAACAATTAAAGGTGGAACTGGTTCAGGCGAAGTAAATGAACGTTATGCAGTAACTATATTAGAGGGCTTGGAAGAAGCTGGTTTCAGGGTGACAACTAAGCGCTGGATTAGTGAATATAAGCAGCTTTATGAAAAAGGCGAAGAAGAATATGGAAAAGAATTTCGTAAAAAGCTGAATCCTGCTCATTGGAGTGAAATTGCTAATTTAATGAGCAATCCGTACCAGTATCCATTTGGACAGTTAATTACAGAACAGGACATTCAGTGGTCTGAGACAGATACTTGCATTTATGTGGTTTCACGACAGGCCGGAGAAGGCTCTGACAGACGACTTTTCAATGGTGATAATGGGCTTTCTGAAGTAGAAAGAGAGAATATCACTCTTTGTGCGAAAACCTATGAAAAAATGATTGTGGTCATTAATGTTGGTTCGGCCTTTGATATGAGCTTTTTAGATGAGATAGAAGGGATTAATGCAGTTATTTTCTTTGGACAGCAGGGCTGTCAGGGTGGAACGGCATTGGCAGATTTAATCCTTGGAAAAGTATCGCCATCCGGAAAGCTTGCTGATACATGGACACAGAAGTATGAGGACATTCCATTTGCCATGGAATACAGCTATTTAAATGGCAATTTGGATAATGAATATTATAGAGAGGATATTTATGTAGGATACCGCTATTTTGACAGCTTTAAAGTAGAGCCTAAATATCATTTTGGTTATGGACTTTCTTATACTGATTTTTCTGTTGAATGTGAAAAGGTAGTTATAGATAAGACAATGGTGAAGGTGTCTGCAAAGGTTACAAATACAGGAAATGTTTATGCGGGGAAAGAGGTAGTACAGCTTTATGCAAGCTGTCCTCAGACAAAGCTTGCAAAGGAATACCAGCGGTTGGCAGCCTTTGCAAAAACAGAAGTGTTGGAACCAGGTGTAAGTCAGGGTGTGAATCTGGAATTTGACATGAATCTTCTTTCAAGCTTTTATGAGGAAGAAGCGGCAGAAATGCTGGAAGCTGGTAACTATATATTAAGAATTGGGAACGCAAGCAATAAGACCGATGTCTGTGCAGTTCTAACCCTGACAGAAGATGTGATTCTTACAAAGTATCAGCATGTATGTGAGAATAATACAAAGTTTAAAAAGATAGAGCCGGCAGTAATAAAAGAGGAAAGTATTACAGAAAATGTAGCAAAAATTACTCTGAAAACATCAGATTTTGTTACAAAAGAAATTGATTACACAACCCCAGGTATATATCGTTCCAAAGAAACGGATAAATTGTTAAAACCACTTAATGTAAAAGAGGCAATTGAGCTTACTGTTGGTGGTGGCATGTTTGGTGGAAAACGTTATTTTGAAGCACCGGGGGCAGCTGGTTCCACAACAGGTAATCTTCTGGATAAAAATATTCCAAATATCTGTGTAGCAGACGGACCGGCAGGGCTTCGTCTTCAGAGAACCTCTGCCATTACTTCAAGGGGAAAAGTGAAAATGATAGATCCTTGGATTTCTCTTATGAAATATTTCCCGGCACCTGTAAAGAAGCTTATGTTTGGAGATGCCAAGAGAGATACTTTGGTTTATCAGTTTGCTACCTCATTCCCAGTGGAACTTGCATTGGCTCAGACATGGAATGTGGATTTGTTAGAAGAAGTGGGGTATGCAGTCAGCGAAGAAATGAAAACCTATGGTGTCAGCTACTGGCTGGCTCCGGCATTAAATATTCATAGAAATCCTCTTTGTGGACGTAATTTTGAATATTTTTCTGAAGACCCATTAATTTCTGGAAAAATGACAGCGGCTTTGACAAAAGGAGTCCAAAAAATAGAAGGAAATTATGTGACGATTAAACATTTCTGTTGTAATAATCAGGAGGATAACCGTAACCACACCAATGCTAATATCAGTGAGAGGGCTCTTCGAGAAATATATCTGAAAGGCTTTGAAATTGCAATTAAGGAGTCGCATCCGGGTGCTGTTATGTCAAGCTACAATAAAGTAAATGGTATATATGTCAATAACAGTTATGATTTACTCACAAAGGTACTTCGTAATGAATTTGGCTTTGACGGTCTGGTTATGACAGACTGGTTTGCAACCGGAAAAGAGCTTGGAAATGAGGCGAAGGCAATTGCAGCAGGAAATGACTTGATTATGCCGGGGACTAAAGGAGCCAATAAGGCTATTTATGAAGGGCTTAAGAAGGGACTTGTTTCGAAGCAGGATATACGCCGATGTGCAGCTAATGTATTAAAGGGAATTGTATCCACAGATATTTATAAGAAATATAAAGCAGGAGAGTTATAGTATGCAAAAGACTGTTGGCAGCAAGCTGACAGTCTTTTTTAATATATTATGAATATTTGTTCATAAAGTAGTAGACGAAAGTCCTATTTTGTAGGTATAATTAGAGTTAGGAATAAATTAAAAGGAGGACACTTTCGTGGCAGTAAAAGCAAGTGATAATGCAAAATATTATAAAAACGAGAATGGGCCTGTAATTAGTACAGTGACACGTAAAATTATTGAAAAAGATGGACTATATTTTAAAGATATTGACGGAACGGGAGAAGTGACAAAGGTAAATGACTGGAGACTTCCGGCAGAAGAACGTGCAAAAGCATATGCAGAGCTTTTGACAGTAGAGGAAAAGGTTGGACAGCTTTTCATTTCTGACTGGCGTATGGGTAAATATCCAGTTCCTATTACAATGGGAAGTAAAGAAATTCCAGAATATACATTAGATGAATCTGGTACATTAGATGAGGCTGAACATACAGTAACTAATATTTTTGGGGAACAGTATATTCCAGGTACATCCAAATTATTAAAAGAATGGTGGGCACGTCACATTATTCTTCGTGCCAATGCAAAACCTGAAGATTTAGCGGATTATATGAACCAGTTACAGGCAGTAGCAGAAGAATGTGAACATTTTGTGCCAGTAATGGCAGCTTCTAACTCACGTAATGAGTATGCGGAACCAGTATTTGGTATGAATGATGCATCTGGTATTTTTGCATCATGGCCGGGAACGATGGGTATTGCGGCAGCAGTAAAAG
>CAYTGQ010000126.1:0-6090 GCA_964437345.1 uncultured Lachnoclostridium sp.
AAGAAAAATTCTGAGGCATAAGCTGACCTTTATAAAAGTTCAATGAAAAATCATACTCATATACTATAAGATAACGCCCCATTATGTGATGTATAAAAAATGCAGAAACTCAAGTAGAAAGAGAATTGTTTTAACAGAAAAAATAATATATAATAGACTTTGGATTTTGTACTTATTTTATTTGAGGATAATTTGAGGAAAAGGAGCGTGATTGGCGTGAATATTTTAGATGCAATGAAAACACAAAGATTATATTATGATGGTGGTATGGGAAGTCTTTTGCAGGCAAAAGGTTTGATGCCGGGGGAATTTCCGGAAAACTGGAATATTGAGCACCCGGAAGTTCTGATTGAGATACATAAAGAATATTTGAAAGCAGGGGCTAACATTATTAATTCCAATACTTTTGGTGCCAATGGTCTCAAATTCAATAAAGAGACAGGCTATACTGTAGAAGAAATTGTAACTGCTGCCATGAAGAATGCAAGACAGGCAATTGCAGAGGCTGGTGCTGAGAATAGCTTCATATCTCTGGATATGGGACCAACTGGTAAATTATTAAAGCCCCTTGGTGACTTGGAATTTGAGGATGCTTATGACCTTTATAAAGAAGTTGTCTTAGTAGGTGCCAGAGAGGGGGCAGACCTTGTACTGGTGGAGACCATGAGTGACAGCTATGAAACGAAAGCAGCCATTTTAGCAGCAAAGGAAAATTGTGAACTTCCGGTATTTGCTACAATGATTTTTGATGAAAAAGGCAAGCTTTTGACTGGTGGAAATGTTGAGTCAACAGTTGCTTTGTTAGAAGGACTTGGCGTAGATGCCCTTGGTATCAACTGTGGACTGGGGCCGGTTCAGATGAAAGGCATTTTAAAGGATATTCTGGCAGTGGCATCTGTACCTGTTATTGTAAATCCAAATGCAGGACTTCCTAGAAGTGAAAATGGAAAAACTGTTTATGACATTGATGCTTCTGAATTTGCAGAGCATATGAAAGAAATTGTGGAAATGGGTGCTTCTATTGTTGGAGGCTGTTGTGGAACTACACCGGAACATATTGAGAAAACAGTTGCATTAACTAAGGATATTCCGCTTACAGAAATTCAAAAGAAAAAACGTACTGTAGTTTCTTCTTATTCTCAGGCAGTGGTTTTTGATAAAGAACCGATTATTATTGGAGAACGAATTAATCCAACAGGGAAATCTAAGTTTAAACAGGCACTCAGAGAACATAATTTAGAATATATTTTAAAAGAAGCTTTAACCCAGCAGGATAACGGAGCACATATATTAGATGTGAATGTAGGACTTCCTGAAATTGATGAGGTTGCTCTTTTGACAGAAGCAGTACAGGAAATCCAAAGTATTTGTGATTTACCTTTACAGTTAGATACTGCCAATGTAGAAGCCATGGAAAAGGCAATGCGTGTCTATAATGGAAAACCGCTGATTAATTCTGTTAATGGAAAAGAAGAGGTAATGGAGGCTGTTTTTCCATTAGTAAAGAAATATGGTGGCGTAGTTGTTGCCCTTGCTTTAGATGAAAACGGAATTCCGGAAACGGCGGAAGGCAGAATTGAAATTGCTAAAAAGATTTATAAGAAAGCTTCAGAATATGGAATTGAATCTAAGGATATAATTATAGACGGACTTTGCATGACAGTCAGCTCTGACAGCAAAGGTGCAATAACTACACTGGAAACGATTCACAGAGTGAAAGAAGAATTGGATGGAAAGACCATTTTAGGAGTATCCAATATTTCCTTTGGACTTCCAAAGAGAGAACATATCAATGCGGCATTCTTCACTATGGCACTTCAGAATGGTTTGAGTGCTGCAATTATCAATCCTAATTCGGAAGCAATGATGCAATCATATTATTGTTATTGTGTACTGGCAGATTTAGATAATAATTGTAGCAATTATATTGAAAAATATGGTGCTGAAGATACTAAATCAGTTATTGGCTCAGTAAGTGTAGAAAGAGAAAAAAGTCAGGAAGAAATATTAAGTGAGGCAGTAAAAAAAGGTTTAAAAGAAGAAGCTGCCCAGTCAGTATCTGAATTATTAAAAGAAAAAGATGCTTTAGACATTATCAATGAATCCATGATACCAGCCTTAGATGTAGTGGGAAAAGGATTTGAAAAGGGAACAGTATTCCTTCCACAGCTTTTAATGAGTGCAGAAGCAGCAAAAGCCGCTTTTGAGGTAATCAAGGAACAGTTAAGTAAATCTGGTAAGGTACAGGAAAAGAAAGGAAAAGTTATTCTTGCTACTGTTAAGGGGGATATCCATGATATCGGTAAGAATATCGTAAAGGTTCTTTTGGAAAATTACAGTTTCGATGTTATTGACCTTGGAAAAGACGTTCCCCCAGAATTGATTGTGGAGACAGCAATCAAAGAAGAGGTTCTGCTTGTTGGATTAAGTGCACTTATGACAACAACGGTTCCAAGTATGGAAGAAACCATTTCACAGCTTCGTAAGCAGGCACCAGGTGTAAAGGTTATGGTAGGCGGAGCAGTGCTTACACAGGAATATGCAGACCAGATTGGAGCTGATGCATATTGTAAAGATGCCATGGCTTCTGTGAAATATGCGGAAGAGGTAATGAAATAGTATGATAAAGGAGTAGATTTGGGTGGTACGGTTATCAAAAGAAGAAATCAGAAAGCTGGCAATTGATGAAGTACGATTTCAGAGAGGAGTCCGCTATTTTCAAAGCGGTGCAGTTTCTAATGTTATGTGGTCAGGAAAGACACAGACATATCGTGGAACAGTAACCGGTAAAAATGCTCACGTTGTAAATGTGGCTTTGAAAGAAGATGGAAAGATTGAATATTCCTGTAATTGTCCGGATTATATAAAAAGAAACGGGGCATGCAAGCATATTATTGCAATGCTTTTGTTTGTGCAGGATTATATGGAACGTTCAGAAGGAAAAAGCCGTTCAGGAGAAGAAAAGAAGGCATTTAATATTCTGGAGTACTTCAGTAAGCAGGATTTCAAAGAAATGTATGGGGAAACCTATGACATCAGACCAATTGTTACCATTCCATCTATTTTAAAAGAAAAAGAAGATAAAGCGTTAGTTTCTGTTACGGTGGGAAGCAGCCGTATGTATAAGGTACAGAATTTAAGAAAGTTCCTTGGGGATTATTATGATGGGGAAACCATTCATCTGGGGAAGGAATTTCATTTCGTGCATGGAGAAAACCACTTCAATAAGAGAACAAAAGGATTTCTTGATTATTTGTTGGAAATTTATGAAATTCAGGAGCTTCTTGGAAAGAATACCTATAATACCAATTTATTTGCCAAAAGTGAAATGTCCTTTTCAAAAGATATGTTAAAGCGCCTGTTTGGGGCTGTTGGAAAAGAAAAGTTCACGTTGATTTTAAAGGAGAAGGTTTATCAGAATGTAACCTTTATAAAAGGTAATCCGGAACTGGGATTTTATATCTCTGCAAAAGAAGATGAGATTTCGCTGGATTATAGTGACGATTATCAGATGATTCCACTTGCCAGTGATGGCAGTCTGATACTATATAACGGTGTGATTTATGAACCGGATAAAAAGTTTATTCAGAATTTCCTGCCTTTTTATAGTAGTCTGGGGAAAGATAGAGAGCCGCTTACCTTTAAAGGAGAGGACAAGCAACGTTTTCTGGATCTGGTTCTTCCTAAAATCAATGAAACTATGTATATTGACGTACCTAAGAGTCTTAGAGAAAATTATATTGTAGAAGAGATGAAACCTTCTATTTATCTGGACAAACATAAAAACAGCATAAAAGCCACTTTGAAATTCCAGTACGGATCTTATGAGATTAACCCAATGGCTTCTCAGATACCAGAAGGAGTTGTAATTGTCCGTCAAAAGGAAAAAGAAAGAGAAGTTTTTGAATACATGGAAGCCTTTCATTTTAATCCATATAAAGATGGATTGATTTTGAAGGAAGAAGAACTTATTTATGAATTTATTACAGAAGGTGTAAAGGAGCTGTCAGAATTTTATCCGGTTTATTATTCAGATGACTTCCGAAGTATTACAGTAAAGAGTACAGGAGCTGTTCGTTCAGGAGTAAGAGTAAATAAAGACTCAGACCTTTTGGAAATGGATTTGGAATATGATGAAGTTCCAAGAGAGGAATTGAAAGAATTATTCCATTCACTGCTCTTAAAGAAGAAATATCATCGTCTGAAAAATGGAACATTTATCAATCTGGAAAATGAAGAGGCAGTAGAAGGAAGAAAGCTTCTGGATGAACTTAATTTATCATACTCAAGCTTCAAAGAGGACCACTTTGAAATTCCAAAATATGCATCTATGTTTTTAGATGAATTATTAGAGGATTCGGACATTATTCTTGCCAAAAAAGAAGATTCTTTTAAACAGTTAATTTTGGATATTTCCAAGCAAACTCCGAAACGCTATAGCCAGCCAAAGGGAATTGAGGCGAAGCTTCGTAAATACCAGGTAACAGGATACAGATGGCTGAAGACTTTATCAGAAAATGGACTTGGCGGTATTCTGGCAGATGATATGGGACTTGGAAAAACGTTGCAGTCCATTGTATATATGGCATCCTATCCGGAAAAATGTCATCTGGTAGTTTGCCCAACATCTCTTGTGTATAACTGGCAGGAAGAAGTAATGACCTATGCACCACATTTAAAGACAATGATTGTGCAGGGAACACCGGAAATGCGTCAGGAGCTGATAAAACAGTATAAAGACGTAAATATCATTATTACCTCTTATCCATTGTTACGAAGAGATTTTGAGTACTATGCAGATGTGCCGGTTGATACAATGTTTATTGATGAAGCACAGTTCATTAAAAATCCAGGTTCTCAGAATGCTAAAGCAGTGAAAAAAGTGAATGCGAGATGCAAATTTGCCCTGACAGGTACACCAATTGAAAACTCACTGACAGAACTCTGGTCTATTTTTGATTATATTCTGCCCGGTTATTTATTAAGTCACAGGAAGTTTATGGAAGAATATGAGAAGCCAATTGTAAGAGATGAAGATAAAGATGTACTGGCATCTCTTGGCAAGAAAATACAGCCATTTATCTTACGGCGTATGAAGAAGGATGTATTAAAGGAATTGCCGGATAAACTGGAAAAGAAAATGGTAACAGAGCTGACAGAAAAACAGCGTCAGTTATATATGTCATTCTTTGCTAATATCAAAGAAGAATTAAATGAAACCATTGAACAGAATGGTTTTGAAAGAAGCAGAATGCAGATTTTATCAGCATTAACAAGACTTCGTCAGATTTGCTGTCACCCTTCTACATTTGTAGAAAATTATAATGGAGACAGTGGAAAGCTGGAGCTTCTAATGGAAATTCTGCCGGGAATTCTGGAAAATGAACACAGAGTACTTATTTTCTCCCAGTTTACGTCTATGCTTTCCATTATAGCAGACAGATTTACAGAAGCAGGAATCAGCTTTTATTATCTGGATGGCAGTACAAAGCCGGAAGAGCGAATTAAGATGGTAAATGCCTTTAATGAAGGGGAAAAACAGGTGTTTTTAATTTCCTTGAAGGCCGGAGGAACAGGACTTAATCTGACAGGTGCTGATACGGTAATTCATTATGATCCATGGTGGAATCCGGCTGTAGAAGATCAGGCCACAGACCGCGCCTACAGAATAGGTCAAAAGAATACAGTCAATGTAATTCGTCTTCTTACGAAAAATACCATCGAAGAGAAAATCTTTAAGCTTCAGGAGAAGAAGAAAGACTTGTCAGATTCCGTAATTGAAGCAAAAGAGGTATTTATTAATAAGCTGACTAAAGAAGAGATGGAAGAACTTCTGTCATAATTCCCTATTTTTATGTACCTTCCATAGTTATAGTTATGTGTGTATATTATTAGTGTGATTTTTCGCTGGGTATCTAATAAAGAAAACAATAACACAGTATTTTTCTTGCGACCTTACGGACTTTAAGAAGCACTAATACTTTTGACTTTTTGCTATGATTTTGCCTCGCTCTCAACAAAACTCACAGGGTGAGGTGGCTCATGGTCCTTGCAGCGGGCCTTTGCGTACACCGGTCCTTGGCACCACAG
>CAYTGQ010000127.1:0-6061 GCA_964437345.1 uncultured Lachnoclostridium sp.
CATCAACGCCGATAGCCTTTACGCCTTCTTCTTCACATGCTCTGATAACACCCAAACCAGACTGGTTTGCGGAGTGCATAACAATGTCTGACCTGGCATAATAGCTTCACAAGCCTCAATACCGATTAAGTTAGCTGGGTTATGTAATGGTGCTAAATCAAAGCAATCTTTGATAGATTTCTTAACAGCATCATCAATTTTGATAGATGCACTGATTGTTCCACCATGTACAACTCTGTGTCCAACTGCGGAGATTTCTTTTACATCAGTAATAACACCTGTGTTAGCATCTACTAATGCATTTAATACTAACTGAACAGCTACCTGATGATCTGGCATTGGCTGTTCGATAACTGCTTTATCTTTACCTGCTGGGCTATGTGTTAAAACAGAACCTTCAATACCGATTCTTTCAACTAAACCTTTCGCTAATACACTTTCATTTTCCATGTTGATTAACTGATACTTTAAGGAAGAACTTCCACAGTTAAGTACTAATACTTTCATTTTTTCTTATACCTCTCTCTTAATTATAGTTTTAAACTTATCTTACTCGCTATTTTCGCTGCAAATAGTTTTTGTTTTATCTGAAATTCTTATTTCTCAATTGCTGCCTGAACAGCAGTAATTGCTACTACACCAACGATATCTTCTGCAGAGCAGCCTCTGGATAAGTCATTAACAGGTTTTGCAACACCCTGTAATACTGGTCCGTATGCTTCTGCTTTTGCAAGTCTCTGAACTAATTTGTATCCGATATTACCTGCATCTAAGTCAGGGAATACAAGTACATTAGCTTTTCCTGCCACTTCACTGCCTGGAGCTTTAGAAGCACCTACGCTTGGAACCATAGCTGCATCAGCCTGACATTCACCATCAATCTTATACTGTGGATACTGTTCTTTTGCTAATTTTGTTGCTTCTACTACCTTATCTACATCAGGATGCTTTGCACTACCCTTTGTAGAGTGAGAAAGCATCGCTACATATGGCTCTTCACCAACAAGTGCCTTAAAGCTTTCTGCTGAGGAGCCGGCAATTGCTGCTAATTCTTCTGCGTTAGGATTCTGTACTAAACCAGAGTCTGCAAAGATAAATGTACCATTTGCACCATATTCACAGTTAGGCACTACCATAATGAAGAAAGCGGATACTAACTTAGTTCCTGGTGCTGTCTTCAGAATCTGAAGTGCTGGTCTTAATGTATTAGCTGTAGAGTGACATGCTCCTGATACCATACCATCTGCATCACCCGCTTTTACCATTACTACACCAAAATAGTTATAATCTGTAGTCAGAATCTGTCTTGCTTCTTCCGGTGTCATGCCTTTGCTCTTTCTGCATTCTACTAATACATCAATATATTTGTCCAACTTGTCTGTTGTCTCTGGATCAATGATAGTAGCTTTAGAAAAATCAAGACCTTCTCCTAATTTTACAATATCTGCTTCCTTACCAACTAACACTACATCAGCAATGTCTTCTGCCTGAATCTGTGCAGCTGCCTGCAAAGTTCTGATATCCTCTGCTTCCGGAAGTACAATTGTCTTTCTGTTTGCTTTTGCTCTTGCTTTGATTTCATCAATGAATCCCACTTCAAACACTCCTTTTTTGTATGTTTTTTATATCTCATATCTTTTATTATAAACCATTCTTATTTATGGTACAAGTAAAAATTGCTTTTATTATTTCATTATGCTAAACTGAATCATACAAAAATTAACTAAACAGGAGGGCTTTATGAAAGTCGTTGGTTTGATTACAGAATACAATCCATTTCACAATGGCCATAAATATCATATAGAAAAAGCAAAAGAAATCACTGGTGCTGACCATGCAGTAGTTGTCATGAGTGGTAATTTTGTCCAGCGTGGTGCTCCTGCTATTATAGATAAATACACCCGTACCCAGATGGCACTTACAATGGGAGCAGATATGGTCTTTGAACTTCCTGTTGCATTTGCCTGCGCCAGTGCCGAATACTTTGCTTATGGTGCAGTTGCTTTGTTAAATCAGCTTGGTTTTGTAGACTGCCTCTGTTTTGGTAGTGAAGCTGGCGATATCTCTTTATTAGAGCCAGTTGCTGATATTCTCTCCAATGAACCGGAAGCCTATAAAAAACAGTTAAATTTATATTTAAAAGAAGGTAATTCTTTTCCTATGGCAAGAGCCAGCGCTTTAAAAGACTATTTGTGCTGTGCTGACAACTGCTCTTTAAAAAAACATTTGACTATAGAAGAACTGGAAAACCTCCTGTTCTCTTCCAACAACATTCTGGGAATCGAATATTTAAAAGCCTTAAAGCAGCTTAAAAGTAACATTGTCCCTTTTACTATTAAACGTGAAGGTTGTGCTTATTCTGATACTAAATTATCCTCTAATGAAGATTTTTCTTCTGCTACTGCTATTCGCAGTATTTTAGAGGCTGAAGGTGATTTTTCTGCATTAGGTCAGAGTGTCCCACATGAAATACTTTCCCTTATAAAACCACTATATATGAATACATTTCCAATCTGTGAGAATGATTTCTCTGATATACTTTACTATAAGCTTAGAACAGCTTCTTTGGAAAACCTTTCACAATATGGTGATGTTTCCAACGATTTAGCCTTCCGCATTAAGAACCTTCTTCCTTCTTATAAAGATTATGATTCTTTTGCCATGGAGTTAAAAACCAAACAGGTGACACTAACACGAATTAAACGAAGTTTACTCCATATTATCTTAGAACTTCCAGAAGTACAAAAAGAGCTTTCTTTCATTCGTCTTCTGGGTTTTCGAAAAGAAGCCAGCTATCTTTTGAAGCAAGTGCCTGAGTCCAATGTACCTGTTATTACAAAGCCTGCTCACAGTAACTCCTTACTTCAAGGAGCTGCTAAAAAAGCTTTTGACCAAGAAATCTTTTGTTCCGATTTATATAATCAGATTGTATATTCCAAATACGGTACCAGAATTGCTTCTGATTATCTGCATCCACTGGTTATTATATAGCTGTCATAAAATAATTTAGACCGTTTTCACATATGAGAGGCGGTCTATTTTTTTATTCCTAAACATATGATAGAACAACTCCTTTCCCAGAGGTTGTTGGTTTTGAATAAAAGACTTTTTCAGATTATATTAACTATATTTTTTCTTGCACTGTTATTTTTATTTCCAAGTGCTTCTTTTGAGGGAGCAAAAAAAGGACTTCTTCTCTGGTTTCAGATTGTCCTTCCAACTTTACTCCCTTTTTTAATTTTCTCTAACCTGATGGTACACTTAAATATCACTCGTGTCTTTTCTGTTTTTCTATATCCGATTTTAAGAAAAATTATGCCTGTCAGCCCTGATGGCTGCTATCCGATTACCATTGGTCTTCTCTCCGGTTATCCAATGGGAGCCAAGGCTTGTGCTGATATGACAGTTTCCGGTAAAATTACCGTCAGTGAAGGTCAATTTTTGCTTTCTTTCTGTAACAATGCCAGTCCCATGTTTCTACTTAATTACTTATTAATTCAATCCTTACATATTGAAACTAAACTTCCGGTTTTTATGGGTATTCTATTAGGTTCAAGTCTGTTATGTGGCTATATTTACCTTTTTTTACACAAAAAAGAATTTGCAAATATACCTGCATCTGCTATGACTTTCACTCAGAATGCATATAAAAAAGAAGCTTCCTCTATCTTATCAGATGTAGAAGCTTCCTCTATAAAGCCTACTTATTTTCAAATTCTTGACCTGTCTATCATGAACAGTTTTGAAGTAATTACAAAAATAGGTGGATATATTATTTTATTTTCCTTATTGGCAAATCTGATTAGCAGTTTTGCTCCATTTTCCGAATTTCCAAAATCCATCTTAATTGGTGTATTGGAAATCACTACAGGTATTCAGTACATAGAGGCTTCATCTCTTATCTATCCAGTCAAAATACTTGTTGCCATGGCCCTCTCTGCCTTTGGCGGCCTTTCCAGTGTTGCCCAGACTGGAAGTGTCCTTCTTGGAAGTCCCTTAAAATTAACTACCTATGTAAAATACAAGCTTCTAAACAGTTTTATCTGTTTTGGTTTTACCTGGCTTTATCTGCAATATGTTTCATAGCAGACTATTATTTAGATATCTTTTAAGAAAGTATCTTCATCAAAATTGAAATCTTCTCTTTGTTTTTCAGCTTCCAGGTCAGCAATCAGTGCGTCCATCTGTTCTTCTGCAGATGCTGGAGCACTCATATACTGGCCTTCTACGTTCTCTACTCCAAGCTCGCCTCTGTTAGTTTTTACAATTTCAAGATTCGCTTTTAATGTTTCTGTTAATCCCTGATAATGGTCCATAGAAGCATTATAAGCATTTTCCAGACTGATTTCTGCTGCTTTTAACAAATCATTGGTATATAAAAGTGCATTCATACGAATCTGATCAGCTTCCTGATTGGCTTTTGTCAGCATTCTATTTGCTTCCTCTGTTGCCTGTGTTACAACTAAATTTGCCTGCTGATATGCCTGTTGCATAATGTCAGATTCATTAATCATATTTTCTGTTTTCTGCCTTGCTTCTTCCATCATAGCTGCAACTTTATTTTCAGCATCAGCTAAAATAGCATCTCTGTTGGCAATTACTTTCTTATAGCGTTTGATTTCTTCTGGAGCTCTCATTCTAAGCTCATCTAAAAGATCATATAATTCATCTTTTGGAACAATCACCTTGGTAGATGATAACGGCTGCATTTTGCAGTTTTCCACAAATTCATAAATATCTTCTATGGACTGCTCAATTCTGGTAGTACCCATAAAATCTCTCCTATCTAAACTATTTTTTACTTAGACTGGTTGTTTAGACGGTCTAAGTTAATCTTATTGTATATTGTATCAATAATAACTTCCGGTACAAACTGACTAATATCTCCATCATAGGAAGCAATTTCCTTTACAATACTGGAGCTTAAATATGCATACTTTGTACTGGTTGTTAGAAATACCGTGTCAACATTTGGATTCAGTCTGTGATTAGTCTGAGCAATCTGAATTTCATATTCAAAGTCAGTTACCGCACGCAGGCCTCTTACAATGGCATTAGCGTGAACTAAATCTGCATAATCTACCAATAGTCCATCAAATGCTGCTATCTCTATATTCGTAATTCCCCCTGTCACCTTTTTAATCATTTCTACCCTTTCCTGGGCAGTAAAAAGAGAATTCTTACTGCTGTTATTTAAAACACCTATATACAGCTTGTCAAATAACTTTGAGGAACGGGTAATGATATCCAGATGACCATAAGTAATTGGATCAAAACTTCCCGGATATACACCTATCTGCATATGACTCACCTCACGTTTTTTAGTACAACTATTCATTCTAAACTGCTGTCAATTCCCTAGTTCTGAACAGTTACAAATATATGTTTATTGGTTTTATATTCTTTGACTTTATAAACGGAATATCCCATAGTTTCCAGATAATCTGTCTTTGTATCAAGAGCTGCCTCAAAAATAATCAGACTATCATCATGAATTAGTGATGAACCCTTTAAATATTCCAAAACCTTTTTCTCATAATCCATTCGGTAAGGCGGATCCATGAAAATAATATCAAAACATTCCTTACGATTATTCAAGGTCTGTAAAGCAGATAAATAGTCACTGGCAAGTATTGTTGCCTGATTTTCTAATCTGGTCTGCTCTAAATTACTCTTGATGCATTCCAGTGCTTCTCTATTATTCTCAATAAAAACTGCATGCTCTGCCCCGCGGCTCAAAGCTTCAATTCCAATTCCACCGCTTCCACTGAACATATCTAAGAATCTACAGTCTGCCAGTTCCGGCTGTAACATATTAAAAAGAGTTTCTTTAATTCTGTCCGTTGTTGGTCTTGTCCCATTACCTTCTGGTGTTTTTAACTGTATTCTTCTTGCACTTCCTGCAATTACTCTCATAAATCCTTGTTCCTTCCTGTCTGCATTTAAAGCAAAACATATCCTATTCAAGTTTATCTCAAAACGAGGTATATTTCAATACCTTTTTTCCTTGAGTTTCCGCATTTTTTACACATCACATAATGGGGCGTTATCTTATAGTATA
>CAYTGQ010000128.1:0-6015 GCA_964437345.1 uncultured Lachnoclostridium sp.
ATCATTATCTGCGTTTCTTTTCCTTTTTATACAAAACCTTCCCGCATTTTTTTCAATATTTTCTTTTCCAGTCTGGACACCTGCACCTGTGAAATTCCAAACTTCTTTGCAATATCTGTCTGAGTCCAGTTCATATAATATCTTAGCTTAATCAACTCCCTGTCTTTTCCATCTAATGTCTCCATAACCTTTTGAAGTGCCAATTTGTTCAGCATATTTTCCTGTTCATCACTCATAAGCTCCAGCTTATCAATGAGATAAATTGCACTTCCGTCCCCCTGATATATGGTTTTATATAAAGACTCCACCTCAGCATTAGCACTAACTGCCATGGCTATATCTTCCACTTCTATGTCCAGTTCTTTTCCTATCTCTTCAATAGTCGGATCTCTTCCTAACTGTTTTCCCAGACTTTCCTGTGCCATACGTACTTTTCCTGCCGTTTCTTTAAGGGAACGACTGACCTTTATCATTCCATCATCTCGTAAAAATCGTTTAATTTCTCCTGTAATCATGGGAACTGCATAGGTAGAAAATTTCACATCAAAGCTATTATCAAATTTATCAATCGCTTTAATCAGCCCTATTGTTCCAATCTGAAATAAATCCTGTAATTCCTGTCCACGATTCGAAAATCGTCTTACAATACTCCAGACTAAGGGAATATTATCGGTAATAACCTGGTCCCTGGCCTCTTTATCTCCATTCCGTGCCCTCTCAATTAGTTCAAGAGTATCCATTCCCTTCCTCCATTATTCTTTTTCTGCTCCAATCTGCTTGCTCATTACAATAACAGTTCCTGCACCAACCTTTGACTCCACTGTCATACAATCCATAAATGTTTCCATAAAGGTAAATCCCATTCCTGATCGTTCCCATTCTGGCCTTGTGGTATAAAGTGGCTCTTTTGCTTTTTCAATATCCGGAATTCCTACTCCATCATCTCTAATTTCAATAGTGATTGTATTTCCCTTTATCTGGCAGCGAATTTTTACCTTTCCCTGTTTATTTTCATAACCATGAATAATTGCATTGGTTACTGCTTCTGAAACCGCCATTTTAATATCTGCTATTTCCTCCAGAGTTGGGTCCAGTTTTGCTGTAAAAGCTGCTACTGTAATCCTTGCAAATGCCTCATTTTCTGATTTACTGTCAAACTCTAAATACATTTCATTGGTTTCCATTCTTATCCTCCTCCAAAATTAAAGTGATTCTACCGCTTCTTTTACGGTATCATACTTTTCTATGATTTTATAAAGCCCGGAAAGGCGGAAAATCCGGTCTACTCCACTACTAACGCCTGCTACTCCTACTTTTCCCCCTGTAAAAATAACTCGTTTATAACGCCCCATAATCATTCCAATACCGGAGCTGTCCATAAATGTCACTCCATCAAAATCAAATACAATATTTCGTATTCTCTCTTTTTCAATAAGCCCATCTGCTTCATCCCGCAAAGCCATTACTCTGTGATGATCCAGGTCATCTGTAATGCGGATAATCAAGCATTGATCCATCACTTCAAAAAATGAATTAATTTTTTTTCGCTGTTTCATTCTCTGTTTCCTTTCTACTGAATTATCTATGTTTGAAAACACTCTGTGTTTCAAAAAAAATCCTTACCACATCAACAGGAATTACCTGTTATAATGTGATAAGGATTCTCTTTTGTGTAATATAAAATTTATTGTAATTCTGCCAAACGGGAAGCAGCTTCTCCTGCTCTGTCAGAATCTGGATATTCATTAACAAGCGTATTATAATATTCTTTTGCTTTATCATAATCTCCCATACGATGATAACATCTTCCAAGGAAATAAATAGCTTTTACGTTATCCTTGTCCATATCCAATGCTTTATTTAACAATTCAATGGCTTCGTCATATTTACCATTGTTATAAACAATTCTTCCTTCTTCTGCCAAGTCTTCCGCAGTTTCTTCAAAAGTAGTAGATTTAATTGTATTATAAATCTCTTTTGCTGCTTTATTTTCAATAGCAGACTCTTTTACATCACTGAGTGTTTTTGCAGCTTCTACTTTATTGCCATCCATATAGAATTTGATTGCTTTGTAGAATTTGGTATAAGTATCTGCATCTACACCATCTGCTGTCAGTGCATTTACCTTTTCCTGAAGTTCTTCCACTTCTTTTTCCAGAGCTGTTTTCTCATTTTCCAAGCCTGTTACCTTTGCACTCTGGGCTGAAAGCTCATTGGTATACTCGTTAAACTGCTTTTCATAATTTGCTGCAACTGATTTCTTTGCTGTAGGAACCAGCAGGAAATAAACAACAGCAATTCCAAGAACAGCTCCAATAATCAAATTCAGATATGGCCAGATGTTAAAACGCTCCTCTTTGTAAGATGAGGTATTAAATGCCGAAGCAGGTATATCTGTTTCTGGCTGAAATACCTTATTCTTCCTAACAGTTGCAACTGCCGGCTCATCTGCTTTCTTTGCCACCGAACTCTCAACAGACTTCTGTGGAAGCTGTTCCATATAGTATAATGTCAATGTATTATTAACATCAATTTTCTTTGCTTTTGTAAGGCACTTAGCTGCCTTTTTATGCTCTCCCTGCTGCATATATAGCAATGCAAGCAGCTGATAGCTTCGAATAAAATTAGGATTCAGACTAACTACTTTTTCCAGGAGCATAACAGCCAGATCACCATTCCCCTGTTTGGCATGAGTCAAAGCGGTATTATATTTCTTAATTGTCTGGTTAATAGACTCCAAGCGAGTTGGATTATTCTGAATAGCATCAATATATTTGTCTGCTATATTATTATCATTCTGAAAATTTTTACTGATAACCCATTCACTGAGTGCAGCAACTACTTCTCCCATCTCATAGTAAACAAGCCCCAGTAAGTTTCTTGCATTTGTATTTTTCTTATTAAGCTTCAGACTCTTTTTCAAGGAAACAACTGCTCCTGACAAATCTCTTACTTTAGCTTTTTTCAGACCATCATTGTAAAAAGAGTTGGAAGCACTGATTATTTTTTGATATATTTTAAGGTCCTGTCCACATACATCACATGCACCCATGTGGAAAGCCACCTCTCGACCACAATTTGGACAATTCATGGCAATGCCTCCTATTTATTTGTCTTAATTTCCTTCATTATATCCTGAATAATATCTGTCACATCTGTCAAATCATTTTGATAAATAGCATCTTCAGCCTGATCTACATCAAGACTTGGCTGAAATTTCTTGATTTCTTCTTCAAAATTAATCATCTTTTCCCCTGCTTTCTATATGGTGATTTAGCTATGCTTGATCGAGTGCATAGCTAAACTGATATCTAAAATCATAACGTTAATATAGGAAAAAATCAATAGCTTATTGATTTTTTCCTATAAGTTTTATCGCGAAAAATCGACTTTATTTAATTGTTTTAAGAAAATGCTCTGCTTTTTCCTGTAGTTCTGACTTCGTCAGAACTATTCTATACATTAGGGTAGGATATTATATCGGCACCTCTCTTACAATATGTAAGATTATAGTTTTCGGACTCAATATTTTTTGTTGCTCCGTTAATTGTAATTTTAGTACCTCTGTAAATACTCTTATTTACTACTAATCTTGCATTTACTGATTTATCAATTAATGCACTGACAGCATTTACTTCTTCTGTAAGTCCGGAAAGCTGTGCATCTTTGCTTATCTTTGTACGGAGAATTTCTATCTTTTTCTGAGACAAATCAGCATTTGGCGCTTTTTCAATAATTGCACTAATCTGCTCCATTGCCAGATTCAACTTATCAATATCAGCTTTGACTTTCTTTATTTTCTCCTCTATTTCATTAAGCTTTCCATAAACAGTATAGTCCACTCCAAGATTGATATGCATCTTTACTTCAGACATATTACCGACAATAGTAGCCTGGATACCTTCTACTGCACTGGCAGAACCACCTACCAATACTCCCATCCGTCCCGAAACAATAATCATACCTTCAGAGATAATGTTACAGTTCATTAGGGCATTGGCATTAATATTGCCTTTTGCATAAATAGTTGCCTGTTCAAAGAATTTACCGGAAACATCACCACCGGCATTGATTTCACCTTTGCCGCCACCCTGCATTCCATTCTTTAAAACAACATCTCCGCCTGCATGTAAAACAGCCGCTTCAACATGCCCATCAACGGTAATGTTTCCACCGGCAGAAACACTCATACCAGTTACTACATTACCACGTACCAGAACATCACCTTTAAAGTCAATATCTCCTGTTACTCTTGTGACATCTCCTTCAATTGTAAGGGTATTGCTGACTACCAGACGGTCATTATTATATTCAATCTTACCACATACATTGGCTGTATATCTTGTCTTGTCCTCTGAAACAGTAAAACCTTTTCCTTTAATCTGTGGCAAATCCCTACCCGGATGGCATTTGATAATCTCTCCTCTGACATCAATACCATCTAAACCTGGTTTTGCCGGTGTGTAGCGGACAATTTCTGCACCTTCTTCTACAATTTCCAATTTTGCCATACTGGTATAATCAACAGAACCATCTTTTAATACCTTTGGCTTATTATCAATCTCTGTATTGAAAAGGAATTCAAAATGTCCATCTCTGCCATCTACCGCACGATTTCCCTCTGCTACCAGACATTCTGTAAAATAATTTTTCTTTTCCAGAATATCAATTAACGCTTCTCTCTTGATTCCGTAAATGACTCCATGTTTTTCCAGAATATCACGCAAATCACCTTCATCGTAGGATTCACCTTCTCCTGGTGCACAGACTGTAAGATACGCCTCTGTCATTTCTGGAGAAATTCTAACAATAGAAGCATTTGTTGCCAGATTAATAGCCATAAGTCTCACCCCTTGTCGCATTCTATTTCTTCAGGTTACTAAGTCTTTCCTCTACTTGTGTCATCATGTTTGTATATTTTTCTAATTTTGCTTTTTCTTCGTTTAATTTTGCTTCTGGAGCTTTATTTACGAAGTTTGGATTACTTAACATACCATTTACTCTCTTTAACTCGCCTTCTAATTTTGCTTTTTCTTTTTCAAGACGCTCAATTTCTTTAGCGATATCAACTAACTCTGCAAATGGCATATAGATTGTTGCTCCATGAATTACAGTAGATACTGCATCTTCCGGAATTCCACCTTTGTCTGCCTGAACAAGAACTTCACTTGCATATCCTAAGGAAGCAAAGAATACTTTATTGTTATTGAAAATTTCTCTGACCCTTTCTTCTTCAGAAACAACAATAACGGTAGCTTTCTTGCTTGGTGGAACATTCATTTCTGCACGAACATTACGGATATTCTTTACAGCTGTTTTGATGGTTTCTACAGCAGCTTCGTCCTGTGCAAAATCGTATTCCTCTTTGTATACCGGCCAGTCAGAAATCATAACAGATTCTTCCCCGTCCTGTAAGTTACAGAAAATCTCTTCTGTGATGAATGGCATATATGGATGTAATAGCTTCAAAGACTGAATTAAAACATTCTGCAGAGTCCAAAGTGCTGCTGCCTTTGTCTCGTCTTCATCGTTATAAAGTCTTGGTTTTACCATTTCAATATACCAGTCACAGAATTCTTCCCATATAAAATCATATACCTTCTGTACGGCAATACCTAATTCGTATTCTTCCATATTAGCAGTTACTTCTTTTGTTAAAGTATTGATTTTAGAAAGAATCCATTTATCTGCCTGAGTTAAGTTAGAAGGCATTACATTTCTGTCAATTCCCTCTGCCTTATCTAAATTCATCATAATGAAACGGGATGCATTCCATACCTTGTTCGCAAAGTTTCTGCTTGCTTCTACTCTTTCCATGTAGAAACGCATATCATTACCAGGTGCATTACCTGTAATTAATGTGAAACGAAGGGCATCTGCACCGTATTCTTCAATGATTTCAAGTGGGTCAATACCATTTCCAAGAGATTTACTCATCTTACGCCCCTGTGAGTCTCTTACAAGACCATGGAACAATACAGTGTGGAATGGTCTTGCATTCATATGCTCAAATCC
>CAYTGQ010000129.1:0-5961 GCA_964437345.1 uncultured Lachnoclostridium sp.
TATACTATAAATCAAAAGGTGGCAGACATAAAGAGGCACGTTATTGCTGGTTTGATTCTGAAAAGAAAACATTGGTAGTAACTGTTCGTGATATTGAAGAAATGTGGCGTCAGGAGGAGCAGAGTAAAAGCAAGCTGAGAAATGCTTTAAAAGAGGCTGAGAGAGCCAATGAGGCAAAAAGTGATTTCCTTTCCAGAATGTCTCATGACATCCGTACTCCTTTAAATGCCGTAATTGGTATGGTAGATATTGCGAAAAAATATAGCTATGATACATTGAAGGTGGCAGAGTGCTTGGAACAGATTGGAAAGTCGTCCCAATATTTGTATCTGCTCATTAATGATATTCTGGATATGTCCAAAATTGAAAATGGAAAGCTGGAGTTATATGAGGATCAGTTTGCAATCAGTGATTTTATCAGAAATATTCAGGCTATTATTAAGCCGTTAGTGGCAGAAAAGCACCACAGCTTACAGGTAATAGACAAAGGAATAAGACATCAGAAGGTAGAAGCAGATTACCTTCGATTGCAGCAGTTATTGATTAATATTTTAAGTAATGCGGTAAAATATACTAATCCGGGCGGAAAAATCGAATTTGAAATAGAAGAACTGGATAGCCGGAAAGAGAATTATGGTTGCTACCAATTTGTAGTAAGAGATAATGGAATTGGTATGGATAAAGATTTTCTTCCAATTATCTTCGCTCCATTTGAAAGAAAGGATAACAAGAGAGTTGGTCAGATAGAAGGAACTGGTCTTGGAATGGCAATTGCCAAGAATATTGCCAATATGATGAATGGGGATATTGTAGTAGAAAGCGAGTTAAATGTAGGTTCAACATTTACAATTACCGTATTCTTAAAACTTATTGAGGAAGAAGTGAGTGCAGAATTAATGCAGGAAGATAATGAAATTCCAAACTTTTCCGGTAAACGAATTCTCCTGGTAGAAGATAATGTTGTAAACAGAGAAGTAGCAAAAGAAATACTTTCTGTGACAGAAGCAGTAATTGATGTGGCAGAGAATGGAGAAGAAGCGGTAAAACGCATGCAGGAAGCAGAGGAAGGCTATTACAGTATGATTTTTATGGATGTTCGTATGCCAATTATGGGAGGTTATGAAGCAACAGAAAGAATCAGAGCCTTAGACCGTCAGGATGCAAAGGAAGTTCCAATTATTGCCATGACTGCAGATGCTTTTGCAGAAGATATTAAAAGAGCAAAGATGAGTGGAATGAATGATCATATTGCAAAACCAATTGATATTCTGAAGCTCTATGATACGATGAAACGCTGGAAACAGTAAATAGGAAGGATAAAGGATATGATTAGCAGTACAGGTAATCCCCAGATGAAGCATCTGGTTCAGATGCAGAAAAAGGCTAAGCTTCGAAAGGAAGAGCAGGCATTTGTCATTGAAGGGACAAAAATGTTTGAAGAAGCGGTACAGGGGAATTTGGTAAAAAAAGCATATTTTTCAGAAACCTACTGGAAAGAAAAGGCAGAAGGCAGCTCCTATTTAAAACAAATAGAATATGAAGTGGTAACAGATGCAGTATTAAAAGAAGTCTCAGATACAATGACACCGCAGGGTGTCATTGCTATTGTGAAAATGCCGCAGTATGACCTGAATGAGCTGATTGCAAGAGAACAGGTAAACTTGGTACTCTTGGAAAATTTAAGAGATCCCGGTAATCTTGGGACTATTGTGAGAACGGCAGAAGGTGCAGGTATGAATGCAGTTATTTTAAGTAAAGAATCTGTAGATATCTATAATCCTAAGGTGATTCGTTCCACAATGGGAGCTATATACAGAATGCCGATTCTTTATGTGGATTCTTTTGCAGACTGCTTGATTAATTTACAAAAAAATGGTATTGTCATATATGCAGCTCACCTAAGAGGTAAAAATGATTATGACAAAGAACATTATGCCAAAAAGGCAGCATTGATTATTGGTAATGAGGCTAATGGAATTACCGATGAAACAACTGATTTGGCAGACTGTCTTGTGAAAATCCCAATGGAGGGAAAAGTGGAGTCATTAAATGCCGCAATTGCTGCAGCATTGCTTATGTATGAAATATATCGACAAAAACGAAATTAGAGATTTTAGAGGAAAGAGAATGAATATCATAATTGTAGGAGATGGCAAGGTAGGTTATACCATTGCAGAACATCTTGCGCAGGAAAATCATAGTATCACGATTATTGATAAAAATGAAGAAGCATTAAGAAAGGCAGATGAATCCTTAGACGTTATGTGCGTTAAAGGAAATGGTGCCAGAATCAGTGTTCTTTTAGAAGCTGGAATTAAAGAGGCAGATATTTTAATTGCCGTTACCTCCAGAGATGAAATGAATATGGTATGCTGTCTGACAGCGAAGAGAATTGCAAATGTTCGTACAATTGCACGAATTCGTGATCCGGAATATTTTGAAGAATATAGTGATCTGCGAGAGAATATGGGGATTGATATGATTATCAATCCAGAGTATTCTGCTGCATATGAAATTGCCAAGATTCTTCAGTTCCCATCAGCTATGAACGTAGAGAATTTCTTTGGCGGCAGAGTAAGAATGGCAGAATTCCGAGTAAAAGAAGACGACCATATGCTGGTAGGCAAGAAACTATCTCAGTTAGGTGACATGCTTCCGCGAAATATTTTATTTACAGTAGCGGAACGCGGAGATGAAATCGTAATTCCTAATGGTGATTTTGAATTGCACGCAGGAGATTTGATTTATATTATGGGTTATGTCAATGACTGTGCACGTTTCTTTAAATATATTGACCGTTTAACGAATAAAATTAATACGGTTATGATTGTTGGTGGCAGCAGAACAGCTCACTATCTGACTAAGATTATTACCAGAAGTGGTATGAGTGTCAAAATCATTGAACAGGATAGTAAAAAATGTATGGAGCTTTCAGAAACTCTTGCGGATGCCATGATTATCGAGGGAGATGGAACAAATCAGAGTATTCTGGAATCTGAAAACATTGAAGACGTAGATGCATTTATTACAATGATGGGAAGAGATGAGGAGAATCTTATCACCGCTATGTATGCACTGGATAGAGGTGTAGACAAGGTTATTGCCATGACAACACGAGTAAATCTGCCTTCCATTATTAATAAACTTGGTCTGGACAGTGTTGTCAGCCCTAAATTAGTAACCGCAGGTTATATTCTCTGCTATGTCCGAGGTATTCAGAATTCAAAAGGAAGTGTAGTAGAAAGCATATACAAAATTGCAGACGGAAAAGCAGAAGTTATCAGCTTCCGTGCAAATGAGTCTACCCGTTTCCTCGATACACCTCTCCGCGAACTAAAATTAAAACCGGAAACATTAATTGCATGTATTGAGCATGATGGAAAAGCAATTATTCCTCATGGTAATGAGTGTATTCAATCTGGTGATAAAGTATTGGTTATTACAAAAGAAAGCCATATTATTATGGACTTAAATGATATTATTGCCTAGTGGATGGAGGCATTACGATGAATATTAAACTGATTACTCAAATATTAGGAAAATTATTTATGCTGGAGGCAGTTTTAATGCTTCCGGCATTGCTTGTATCTGTTATTTATAGAGGAACAGATATAAAAGCATTTATAATGACAATAGGAATACTGTTAGTGGTTGGAGGCCTGATGAGTCTTGTAAAACCGGAAAAGAAGAAAATGTTTGCCAGAGATGGTATGATGATTGTATCTCTTGCATGGATTTGTCTGTCTGTGTTTGGAGCATTGCCGTTTGTATTTTCAGGAGCAATTCCAAGCTTTATTGATGCATTTTTTGAGTGTGTATCTGGTTTTACCACAACCGGTTCTTCCATTTTAACAGAAGTAGAATCTCTGCCAAAAGGTGTTATTTTCTGGCGAAGCTTTACACACTGGTTTGGAGGTATGGGAATTTTGGTGTTTTCTCTTTTGCTGCTTCCATCCATGAGTGGACAGACACAGCATCTGATGAGGGCAGAATCAGCAGGTCCGGTTATTAACAAATTGGTTCCTAAGATTAAAGAAACATCACGGATTCTTTATAGTATTTATATTGTATTGACCGTAGTCTGTGCTATTGCACTTCTGCTTACAGGAATGCCGTTGTATGATGCATTAATTAATGCACTAGGTACAGCCGGAACAGGAGGTTTTAGTAACTGGAACAATAGTATTGCTCATTACGATAATGTAGCAGTAGACATTATTCTTTCGGTAGGAATGCTGGTGTTCAGTGTAAGCTTTTCTGTTTACTTTACGCTGTTAAAGAAAAAATTCAAAGACGTGTTACAAAGTGAAGAACTTCGATTTTTCATCATTATGGTAACAGGTGCAACAGTTATTATTGCATTTAATATATGGGATATGTATGGAAGTCTTGGGCAGGCATTCCGCCATGCTTTCTTCCAGGTATCAACCATAGTATCAACTACTGGTTATGCCACAACAGATTTTAATCAGTGGCCAATGCTTAGTAAGGCGATATTGCTGATGCTGATGTTTTTTGGAGGCTGTGCAGGTTCTACTGCAGGTGGATTAAAGCAGATTCGTGCTTTGATTTTATTAAAGGCTGGGAGAAGAGCAACCAAGCAGGCGGTGCATCCGCGTTCCGTTCTGCCTCTTCGCATAGATGGAAAGAGTGTGGATAACAGTCATGTTATGGATATTGCTGTATTTACATTTGTTTACATTGCCATTATGGGAATAGCAATTTTCCTGATTTCATTTGATAACTTTGATTTTGAAACAACTTTTACGGCAGTACTTGCAACAATGAGTAATATTGGACCTGGATTTGGAATGGTAGGTCCGACTGGAAACTTCTCACAGTTTTCAGATTTTAGTAAGCTGGTACTTTCATTCTGTATGCTGGCAGGAAGATTAGAGATTTATCCTCTGCTGGTATTGTTCCAGAGAGATACTTGGAAACGGAATTAACATCCTCAGATAGTTTACAAAAATGTAAGAATGTAATTCTTGTAAATGCCTCTTGTTTGGAGTAAAATGATACTAGTTGCATATAGTGATAATAAATGTAACTACTCAAAAGGAGGATGATGAGATGGAGGCTATGTATTGGCTGATAGGAGTTGTAGTTTTACTGGTAATTGAACTTCTTACCATGGGATTAACAACCATCTGGTTTGCCGGAGGTGCATTAGCAGCTTTTGTTGTAACCTTACTTGGTGGTGGCAGATGGTTACAGATTATTGTTTTTCTTGTAGTTTCATTTGTACTTCTGTTTTTTACAAGACCATTTGCAACAAAGTTCTTTAACGGACAGAGAGCAAAGACTAATACAGATAGTCTGATTGGAAGGGAAGCAAAAGTAACAGATGATATTGACAATTTCAACCAAAAGGGAACCGTTTTGGTGAATGGTATGGAATGGTCAGCAAGAACAGAAGATGATTCTGTTGTTGAAAAAGGGAAAAAAGTTGTAATTCAAGAAATAAAAGGCGTAAAACTAATCGTCAAATTAAAGGAGGACTAAAGAATGGGAGCTTTAGTAATTATACTTATTGTTTTAGCATTGATTGTGTTAGCATCATGCGTAGTAATCGTACCACAGGCACACTCTTATGTAGTAGAACGTCTTGGTGGATATCAGGCGACATGGGGAGTTGGTCTTCATGTTAAAATGCCATTTATTGACCGCGTAGCAAAAAGAGTTCTTTTAAAAGAACAGGTTGTAGATTTTGCACCACAGCCGGTTATTACAAAGGATAATGTAACTATGAGAATTGATACAGTTGTATTCTTCCAGATTACAGATCCTAAGTTATTTGCTTATGGTGTTGAGAATCCAATTATGGCTATTGAGAACCTTACAGCTACAACACTTAGAAATATTATTGGTGATCTTGAATTAGATGAAACTCTTACATCAAGAGAAACTATTAATACAAAGATGAGAGCATCTCTTGATATTGCAACAGACCCTTGGGGA
>CAYTGQ010000130.1:0-5953 GCA_964437345.1 uncultured Lachnoclostridium sp.
AGCTGGATAGAGCACTTGGCTACGGACCAAGGTGTCGGGAGTTCGAATCTTCTCATGCACGCGTCAAAAAAAGGATTATTAAAGTAATTTAATAATCCTTTTATTTTTTTACAGTTGACATAACCTTGGAATCAGATATAATGAAAGAAAATAGATACTATTTTAATGTTGGGGGTAAATTATGAAGCATGGAATAGATGTAAGATATATAAATCCTTTTGTACAAGCAAGTACAGGAGTTCTTGAAAGTGTAACACAAATAAAATTAACATTAGGAAGACCAGGTATTAGTAAATTAGATTTTGAAGATAATACATTTTTACTTCAGGTAGGTATTGTTGGAGAAATGAAAGGCCAGGTAATTATTGCTATGCCTGTAGAAGTAGCAAAAAAAATTGCTAGTATTATGATGTGTGGTATGCCAGTAGAGGAACTGGATGAAATGCCAAGATCAGCTCTCAGCGAATTGTCTAATATGATTATGGGGAATGCAGCTACATTATTTTCTAATCAGGAAATTTTAATAGATATCACTACACCGATGTCTATGCTTGGAAGTCATCTGTCACTGCAGACAGAGGTGGAGGCATTAAAGGTTCCATTATTGCAGGACGGAGAGGAAACATTGAGTTTATATATTTGCGTTTCTAGAGAGTAACAGGAGTTGGAGTAATATATGGAAAAACAAGAGTTTTTGATGGTTTTAAGACAAAGCTTGTCAGGAGAGGTGCCGGAACAAGAAGTAGAGAATAGTATTCATTATTATGAGGAGTATTTAACAGACGAGGTTAATAAGACAATAGAAGAAAAAATTAACGAATTAGGTGAACCACGTCTTATTGCAAAGACTATTATCGATACTTATATGATAAATCATGAGACATCGGAATATACTTCAGAGTATTTTAGCCGTGGTTACGACGAAGGTACTGATGAAAACAGTGCAGAAGAAAATGGAACCAGTCAGAATAAAGTGAAATACTATAGCTGGGACACAATGGCATGGTATCAGAAAATAATTGTAATTGTAGTAGGTGCAGTAATTGTTGCTGCCCTAGTAAGCCTTTTGGCATTTAGTGTCAATATTTTCTTTAGTTTTATATTACCATTATTATTAATATTATTTGGAGTTAAAATGATTATGAAGCTTTTTCACTGATGTGTATGAGTTGTAGTGAAGATAATAGATAAATAACAATATAAGAAAATGCCACTAGATTCTAGTGGCATTTTCTATGAGGGGAGTATAAATAATTAATAAGGGGTGTGAATATAGTTTTAAGGGGTAAACTATAAACACGTCAATGATTATAATATATAAATATTAAAAAAGCAAGAATAAAATATAAAGAAAATGTAAAAAAATGAAAACAACAAACTATAAAAGGAGAATGAGTTGGAAGGATTTGCATTGTAAAAGAAGAAAAAGAATCGAATATTTTTGGGACATTGAAACATAATAATCTTGTAGCAAAAAACAGCTTCAAGGAGGAAAATATCATGGCTAAAAATTATACTACTGGTTCAGAAAATAAGGTAAACAATGCAGGTAACACAAAAAATAACTCCCAGAATTCTTCTAAAAACTATTCTCAGAATAGTTCTAAAAACAATTATGGAACATCTTCACAGGACAATTCTAACAGTTCTCAGAAGGCATCTGGAAGCACTACACAGAACTGCGGAAAAAACAGTAATAAGTAAGTGCAGTGCTTTAGCATGACGCTATAACTATTGTTAAAAAGAAAGAGAAATGCCATAGAAGAGGATTTTTCTATGGCATTTCTCTGTTATTTGTACCCTTTTATGCTAAAGAGCTTAATACACCTTTTTATGAGAAAAAGAATAAAATAATAGAAAAAGGTGATTTTATGGCATTTGAAACTATATCTGTGAAGCAGATGCTTTCTTTTATGGGAAAACGAAGTACAGTCATAGTTGATTTACGCAAAAACGAGGAATTTAGAAAAGAGCATATTATGGGAGCAATTAACATTCCATATGAAGAATTAGAGAAATATATGCCTCAGCTTCAAAACTATCAAAACATAATCTTTTATTGTGCAAGAGGAAATACCAGTCTTTTGGCAGCAAGGGAGATGGACAGAAAAGGCTTTCATGTAATGACCTTATATGGCGGAATACATGGTGCAAGAGGAAAATTATCCATTGACGGAAGCATGGAAAAAAGATAAGATAAAAAAGATAAGAACAAAAGGAGAAACGGAATGAGTCGATTTGAATTTATTGCACCTTGTCATTTTGGAATGGAATCGGTGTTGAAAAGAGAAATAAATGATTTGGGATATGAGATTATAAGTGTAGAAGATGGAAAAGTAACATTTGCAGGAGATGAAGAAGCTCTCTGTAGAGCTAATGTTTTTCTTCGCACAACAGAAAGAATTTTATTGAAAGTAGGCAAATTCAAAGCAGAAACCTTTGAAGAATTGTTTGAGAAGACAAAAGCCCTGCCATGGGAAGATTTCATTCCGGCAGATGGCAAATTCTGGGTTGCAAAAGCAACATCAATTAAGAGCAAACTTTTTAGTCCTTCTGATATCCAGTCTATTATGAAAAAGGCGATGGTAGAACGGCTAAAATTAAAATATAAAAAAGAATGGTTTGAAGAAACAGGAGAAAGCTTTCCGGTCAGAGTTACTATTATGAAAGATGAAGTAACTGTGGGGATTGATACATCAGGTGCTTCTCTGCATAAAAGAGGATACCGTCTGCTTACCAGCAAAGCACCAATTACAGAAACGCTGGCGGCGGCTTTGATTCTCTTAACTCCATGGAAAAAAGATAGGATTTTAGTGGATCCTTTCTGTGGCTGCGGTACAATTCCGATTGAAGCAGCGATGATTGGGGCAAATATTGCACCGGGAATGAATCGTTCTTTCATTAGTGAAGGCTGGACTCATATTATACCAAAAAAATGCTGGTATGAGGCAATCACTGAAGCAAATGATCTGATTATACAAGACTTAGAGATGAATATCCAAGGATATGATATAGATGGAAGTATGGTTAAGGCGGCCAGAGAAAATGCAAAGCTGGCAGGTGTAGATCAATATATTCACTTTCAGCAAAGACCAATGCAGGAGTTGAGTAATCCTAAAAAATATGGTTTTATCATTACGAATCCACCATATGGTGAAAGAATTGAAGAGAAAGAAGCAATGCCTAAGTTATACAAAGAAATAGGAGAAACTTTTAGCAAACTTGATACATGGTCCTATTTTTTGATTACTGGTTTCGAAGATGCGCAGAAATATATTGGAAGGCCAGCTGATAAAAATAGAAAGATATATAATGGTATGATGAAAACATACTTTTATCAGTATATGGGTCCAAAACCACCTAGAAAAGACAAAAATTGACAAAAATGTTGCATGTGTACTACATTTGTAGTACAATACGTTCAAGAGAGTCACTATAGGGGGTATTCTACAAGTGGATGAAAAAACTCTGAAAGTGCTGGCAATGAAAAGCATGTCAGCAATGCTCAGTGTAGTGCTATTCTCCGCAGTGTTTACAAGATATAATAATGTAATTATTTATGCTAACGAGAATTCTACAGTTGTAAACGAGGAGATGGCAGTAGAACAGGATGTGGATAAAGTACTGGAAAATGTATATACCGATGTTGAGACAGGAGATATTGTCACTGACATTCATGATATACATTTGGTAATAAAGAAACCTTCTGAAGAAAGCCAGAAAGTTACTTTAGAAGATTTGTATATGACAAGACAAATCAGGGTTTCAATTTCAGGATTAGAGGAAAAAACAATTTCAAAAAGTGATGTTTCTTATGAGGGCACAGAAAGTGACCCTCTATTGGGCGTTGCTGTTTCCTATGAATATGATCCAAATACTTTTTTATACACAGCAGTTATGGAAATACAACTAGATGAAGTATACGCACATCATATTTATGAAGATAGACATAATATTTATATTGAGTTAAAAGAACCTCATGAAGCCTATGAGAAAATTATTGTTGTAGATGCTGGTCATGGCGGGAATGATGTTGGTGCATATACAAAGAATATGAAATATTTTGAAAAGGATATCAATCTTAGTATTCAGAAGTATTTAAAAAAGATGTTGGACAAGGAAGATATAAAGGTTTATTATACCCGTCTGACAGATGAAAAGGTATATTTAAATCCAAGACTTGATTTGGCAAATGAGTTAGAGGCAGATATGTTTATTAGTATTCACTGCAATAGTAGTGATTATATATCAGCTCAAGGAAGCGAAGTGCTGTATTCAACAATATCACAGGATAATATGGCAATCAAGTCAGATAAACTGGCATCCATTCTTTTAGATGAACTGGTTCAGGTTGTTGAGCTGGATAAGCGCGGAACGGTTAATGGTGACGATATCTATATTATAGGTAATTCTAAAGTTCCGGTTGCTTTAATTGAAGTTGGGTTTATCAGTAACAAAGAAGATTTGAATTTTTTGAAAGAGAAAGAGAACCATAAGCTTATAGCAGAAGGTATTTATAATGGTATTTTACAGGCTTATGAAGAATTAGAGACCATCGAATAATAAAATGTGAGAAAACGTGGAGAGTATTAGAGATGACGGTTAAGGCGGGTAAACGAATTGTTTTCGCAACAGGAAATCAAGGTAAAATGAAAGAAATTCGCGAAATTATGCAGGATTTGGGAGTAGAAGTAGTATCTCTGAAAGATATTAACCTTGATGTAGACATAGAAGAAAATGGAGCTACATTTGAAGAAAATGCTATCATTAAAGCAAAGACCATAATGGAATTAACAGGCGAAATGGTTATGGCAGATGATTCTGGACTGGAAGTGGATTATCTTAACAAGGCTCCTGGTGTATATTCTGCAAGATATCTTGGCGAAGATACACCGTATACAATTAAAAATAATCATATTATTAAAGAGTTAGAGGGTGTGGAAGGAAATGACAGAAGTGCCAGATTCGTTTCTGTTATTGCCTGTGTATTTCCAAACGGGGATACCATTACGACCAGAGGAACTATTGAGGGATTAGTTGGTTATGAGGAAAAAGGGGAAAACGGTTTTGGCTATGACCCTATCTTTTATGTGCCGGAGTGTGGATGTACCACTGCTGAACTTTCTTTAGAAGAAAAGAATAAAATCAGCCATCGTGGAAAAGCATTGGAAATGATGAAGGAAGAGTTGAAAAAAAGAGGTCTGTAGTATGCGGGTATTGATTGTCAGTGATTCCCATGGAAGAAATACTTATTTGGAGAGAGCGTTAAAGAAAGCAGCTCCTTTTGATATGCTGATTCATCTGGGAGATTTAGAAGGAAGTCAGCAGTTTTTGGAGGAAAATGTGACTTGTCCGATGGAGATGGTTTCTGGTAATAATGATGTCTTTTCTGAACTGGAAAGAGAAAAATCCATTATGATAGGCTGTTATCAAGTTCTTTTGACTCATGGTCACAGATATAAAGTGCATTATGGGACAGAAGATATTAAAGATTGGGCAAGAGCAAATGGAGCGGATATAGTTATGTTTGGACATACCCATGTGCCACTTATTGAAATGGATGATGTGATAGCAGTAAATCCAGGCAGTATTTCCTTGCCACGTCAGGAAGGTCATAGACCAAGTTATATGATTATGGAAATAGATCAAAAAAAAGAAGTGCATTTTACAATTCATTATGTAGAATAAAACCTTGAAAACCGCGTAAAATGGATGATTTTAAATTTTTTAAAAAAAGTTTAAAAAAGTTGTTGACATTTTGGATTTCATACTCTATAATATATCTTGCGTCACCGATGAGGGACAAAACAATCGGGGTGTGGCTCAGTTTGGCTAGAGCGCTTGATTTGGGATCAAGAGGCCGCAGGTTCGAATCCTGTCACCCCGATTTACAATTTAATATATGCGGGTGTAGTTCAATGGTAGAACACTAGCCTTCCAAGCTAGATACGTG